>JAZNCU010000047.1:0-64339 GCA_045587745.1 Eubacteriales bacterium
CAGCGCTTCGGTGTTGCACAAAAGGAAAGATTAAAGCAAATTGCGCACAACGTAGACACGCTTACTCTTACAGCAACACCTATTCCGAGAACGCTCAATATGGCGATGAGCGGAATAAGAGATATGTCTGTGCTTGAGGAAGCGCCCACCGACCGAGTACCCGTGCAGACCTTCGTGCTGGAGCACGACGAGGCTATGATTGCCGAGGCTATAAGGAGGGAGCTCCGCAGGGGAGGTCAAGTGTTCTACCTGCACAACTTCGTTGATTCGATCTATTCCAAGGCGTCGAAGATCGCAACCGAATTTCCCGACAGCACCGTTGCCGTCGCACACGGTCAGATGGATAAGGAGATGCTTTCCGACGTGTGGAACGATATGGTCGAAGGCAAGATAGACATACTTGTCTGTACGACGATTATCGAGTCGGGCATCAACGTTCCCAATGCCAACACGCTTGTTATTGAGGATTCCGACAGAATGGGACTCTCTCAGCTCCACCAGATCAGGGGCAGGGTAGGCAGGTCGGCCCGTAAGGCTTACGCATATTTTACCTACCGTCCCGATAAGGCGATGAATGAGATAGCCGAAAAACGGCTTGAGGCGATAAGGGAGTTTACAGAGTTCGGCTCGGGATTTAAGATCGCAATGCGCGATCTCGAGCTTAGGGGTGCGGGCAGTCTGCTCGGAGCCGAGCAAAGCGGTCATCTTGAGGCTATCGGCTACGATCTGTATATCAAGATCCTCGAAGATGCTATCAACGCCGAAAAGGGAATTATCGAGCCAAAGGCAGAGCGGAACTGCAGTGTGGACATACTTTGCAACGCATTCGTGCCCGAGAAGTACATCTCTTCCTCCGCAATGAGGATAGATATCTACAAAAAGATTGCGATACTCAAAAATATGGATGAGTTTGATGACCTTTGCGACGAGCTGAACGACAGATTCGGTGATATCCCCGTATCGGTATCTAACCTTATGCGTATCTCGCTCATACGCAATATGGCAATGGAGTGCGGTTTCACCTCTATCGAGCAGAATACACGTGTAATCAGCCTTTATACACCCAGACTTAATATCGAACAGTGTGCAGTGCTTGCATCAGAGGATGAATTTAAGGGCTCCATAATGCTTTCTGCAGGCAACAGACCTCATATTGCATACAGGCTTCGCGAAAATGAAACGAACCTTGATGCCACAGAGCGTATTTTGAGCAGATATCTTAAATTGTTACAAAATTAGTATAGACAAATCAAAATATGTGTTGTATACTGTAGTGCAATTATATCGAAAGGCAGTAAAAAAATGAGATTTATAAAGTGTTTCGTGTGCGTGCTTCTTGCCGTTGTGCTGACGTTTTCGTTAAGTGCTTGCGGTGAGTATAAGGGTGATGTGGTAATGAGCTATGACGGATTTACTATCACTGAAAGCGATTTTATGTATATTTCATCGCTCGTTAAGGACAGTATCATATACAATTACCAGTACTATTACTACTATTACTACGGTGAAATGCTTGATGAGGCATCGATCCTTGCGCTTACAGATGACAGCGGAAAGACCGTTGCCGACTATATTTACGATTCTACGGTCGAAACGGCACAGAGAATTCTCATTGTCGAGAGCCTTTGCTCAAAGGCCGGCGTGACCGTTACGGATGAGGATACCATCGCTGAGATTGACAGCTATATCTCGGATCTCGAGTATTCTTACGGCGGCAAGGATAATTTTGAAATTGCACTCGCAAAGCTGGGCTTTGGCAGAGAGTCTGTTGAAAGATTTGAGTATTTTAACCGACTTCTTACCCTCTACAGCGACCATCGCTACGGCGATAACGGCGATGCAAAAGTATCCGAGGAAACAGTAACGAATCTTTTCTTCGAAAATTACGCCAAATTCGAGGGTTGCATCTTTTCTTACTATACGGTTGATGATAAGGGCGCATCGAACCCTATCGTGTTTGACTACACCGACAGCGAGGTTCAGGATTATTTCTATCAAAATTATGCAAAAGCAACCCACGTGCTTTTTGCTACCGTAGACGCATACACCAAGCCTCTTTCCGATGAGGAAATTGCAAAGGCAAAAGCAGATGCCGAAAAAGCATGTGAGGATCTTATGGCAGGCTTGACTACCTTTGAGGAAATATGTGCCGAGCATAAGGATAACGCCGCAACTCTCGTATTCACCGACGGTGAGATGGTCGAGGAGTTTGAAAATTGTGTTTATGATCTTGAGATCGGTACAGCGGATCTGGTACAGACCAAGTACGGCTATCATATCGTAGCACGGGAGGCTCTTACCGATGCCGATCTGTTCGGTACGGGTGAGGAGGACAGCAAGGGTATTCGTGATAAAGTTGTCTCCAATATGAGTATCAGCCGTATCGAGGGCGAGGCAAAAGCGCTTTATGAAAAGCTTGCCTCGGGTGAGATTACCGAGTTCCCGACAGAGGGAGAGGAGTACTATACGTACGAGGAGCCCGTGGCATTCACCTCGGGAAGCACCAACTATGCCGATATTGAGGAAGCACTGCTTAAGGCCGAGGTCGGCGAGTATATAATCAAGGATTATTCGGGTGACGGTGTGTTTATTGTTAAGAAGCTCGAGCTTACCGCCGAGGATCTTGACGATACCATCTACGAGAAAATCGAAAGCTCTCTCGTCAGTGACAGCTACTATCAGTATCTCAACTCCTTTATCGACGGCATTGTTATCAATACCGAGGTGCTGGAGCGATTCAACGTTTCGGAGATACCTATGCTTGACGAAAACTTTTACTCATAAAAATTGGGGGAATAATATATGACCAACCGTGAGGCTTATGACATCATAATGAGAGACGCTATAAGCGTTTTCTCTCCCGAGGGACTCCTCGAAAAACTTGAGAGCGGCAAAAAGCTAAAAATCAAAATGGGCGCCGACCCCTCTCGTCCCGACCTGCATCTCGGTCATTCGGTTGTTCTCCGTAAGCTGAGAATGCTTCAGGAGCTCGGCCACGAGATCATATTCGTAATTGGTGATTTTACTGCCATGATAGGCGATCCTTCGGGCCGCAGTAAGACACGTGTTCCTCTTACCTTTGAGCAGACGCGTGAGAATGCTATCAGCTACTACGAGCAGGTTACAAAGATTCTCGATAAGGATAAAACCACTATTACCTATAACTCCGACTGGCTCGGAAAGATGAATTTCAGCGACGTACTTGCACTCGCAGGCAAATACACTCTCGCCCGTATCCTTGAGCGTGACGATTTTGCAAAGAGATATAACGAGAACCGTCCCATAGGTATGCACGAGCTGTTTTATCCGCTTATGCAGGGCTATGACAGCGTTGCGCTCAATGCAGATATCGAGGTTGGCGGTAATGACCAGACCTTTAACCTTCTCGTTGGCCGTGAGCTTCAGAAGGACTACGGTCAGCAGTCGCAGGAGGTTATTACCTTCCCGCTGCTTCCCGGTCTGGACGGCGTTGAAAAGATGTCCAAATCGCTCGATAACTACATAGGTATTGACGAGCCTGCCGAGATTATGTACGAAAAATGCATGAAGGTCCCCGACGCACTTCTTCTTACCTATTTCAACCTCACTACCGATATGCACGAGGATGAGTATAAGAGCCTTTGCGAGACCGATATCCGCAAGGCGCATACTCTGTATGCCGAGGCTATCGTAACTCTCTATCACGGTAAGGATGCTGTTGCAGGTGCGGCTGCAAGATACGCTTCCGTTGCCGGCGGCGGTATTCCCGAGGACATCGAAACTATCGAGGTTGAGTCGGGTATTCGTATTATTGAGGTTCTGTCCCGCTCGGGTCTTGCTCCCTCCAACAGCGAGGCAAGGCGTCTCGTTCAGGGCGGCGGCGTAAAGCTTGACGGAGTTCAGATCAAGGATCCCAACACTGTGCTTACCGATGCGGGAGAGTACGTAATCAGCAAGGGTAAAAATAAGTTTACCAAAGCTGTAACCAAATAACCGACAACCGAAAATCAAGCACGGATGAGCTTCATTCGTGCTTTTTTGATTGGGCAGCAAAAAAGACAGCCGCCGAAAAGCGACTGTCTTATGTATTGTTTGGTACGGTGCGTCAACTCTATTCGTCGATCGAGGCGATAAAGAAGAAGTTTGTGGGATCGTCATTTGATGACTTGGGGCTTCCGTCGTCTTCATCATCGAGATCGTTGAGCATTACGATGTCGGGATACTCCTCCTCGGTGACGGGTGGAATGTCTTTGATATCTTTCGTCGTGGGTTCCCGGGATTCTTCGGACTCGGCAACGGACACCTCGACTTCCTGCACCTGCTCGGTAACCTGTTCGCTATGGGAAACACGGTGAGTAACCTTATCAGAGGAGAGAATACGCTCGATTTCATCAATCTTAGAGGAACGTGCCTTGCCGATAAGCTCAAGTAGCTCCTCGGGCATTTCTTCTTCCGCATCGGACTCGTCATCGGAGTCTGCATCAATGTAAACAACGGTATCCTGCTCGGGCTCGGGACTCGTCTCGGGCTCGTCGCTTGCATCATAAGGAGTCTCGTCATCAACTATGGGTTTGGATTTTTTGGGAGATACAGCACTGGCAAGCATCATGCTGTAAAAATCATCGTCCGGAGGCACCGCCCTGTCATTGTCGGTAACGACCTGCAGGCTGTCATCGAGAGCAGGGGAGTATTCGGCGGTGTGCTGTGCCTCGTCCTCATCGGGCAGTCTTCCAAACGCACGCATTACGTCGTCGGTGGTAAAGGGATTGACCTTTTCTTTTGGAGCATTCTCCTCGAGAGCTCTCGCCTCGCGGATAAAGCGCTCAAACAGGAGCTTAAGGTCGTAGACGCTGTACCTGATGGCTGATTGAACTATTAGCACGTGAGGCAATTCCTCAGCAATATTCTCCTGCATATCCTGAGCCGCTTTTTTCGGTAGCGCAGCTATAACCATATCGGGATTTTCGAGTGTAACGCCGAGCACGGGAGCACTGTCACCGTTAATGATTTCGACCGAAGCGACGTTTGTCCATTCTATCTCGGTGTCACCGAGATCGGAGTAAAAGCAAAAGCCGTGGGAATTGAGCACCAATGCACTTGCGGGATTCATCTCACGAAGCAAAAGCGCAAAGAACATCGAGGCGAAAAATACGAATGCGCCTCCTCCGATCAGGAAAAACATCAGCCTGCGCTCCATGGCATACTCCGAAATGAAGGGGAGCAGTGCGAAAAACAGCGCACAGCAAGCAAATAAAAGCCAACAAAAGCCTTTGGCTACAAAAGAGGACGTACGTTCTTTAATTTCAATACGGCTTGTTTTCATAAAACAATTACCTCATAACTAAAAAGTAAGATCATCAACTGTGCTGTAGCTCGTTGAATTGCTGTATATTACTGAGGAAAATACCAACTCTCCATCTGTATTATAAACGGAGAGCGTGTATTTTTTGTCCTCGCGTTTGTCCACAAAGCCTTCAGCCCTGTGATCGACGTTAAGATCGTTGCTTTCGAGATCAAACTCGGTACCGTCAAAGCAAATACGCTCGTAGCAGTATCTGCCCTGGATATCGGAGGCGCAGGAAATCAATTCGTAGCTGTTGCCGTCCGAATCGGTCAGTGTGTAGGAAAAAGCGTTTCCGACACTACCGTCCGCTCCCGTAAATTTGTTTTTGTTATACTTTACGCAAATCTCGGACATGCTCGCATCCTTTGCGTAATAAAGGTTATACAGCTGTATTTCACCCTGGTCGCTCATAAAAGTAGCGGGGAAGATGCGGTACATCTCGGCATCACTGTCTCGCGCGGTGTACATTTCCTCAACCGATTCATTAAAAATCATCCGTGTTACAAGCTCGCTGTCACGGTTGTAAATGAAAGCGTAGAAGGTCAGAAATACGAGCAACGAGATCGAAAGACCGTATATCAGAGTTTTGAATATCCTCTTGATTATACGTCCTGCTTTTGTCGAATATTCATTTTGTTCTTCGGGGAAGAAATCTCCTCTGTAATCCATACCGAATTCCGTTTCCTTTACGTTACATAATCAGTTTTCATAAAACTGTTACTTTAATAGTTTTCCACAGACTTTTGCACATATGTGGATAATTTGAAGCCCGAAATCAAGAAAAATTGAGCGAATATTTGTTCTTTTCCACCGAACATGGGAGTTATCCACAAAAATTATGTAAACTCAATCAGAGCTTTATGTCAAAACTTAAAATATTTTCTGTCAAGGCTACGCATTTGAACCGCCATTGCAACGTGCTGCTTTTTGATGATATCCGACTCATCAAAATCGGCTACCGTGCGTGCAACCTTGAGTATTCTGTCATATCCTCGTGCCGAGAGACCGAGCCTGTCAAACGCCTGATGCAGCAGTGCCTTTGCACCGTCATCGGTTATACAGAATTTGCGGATATGCTTCGGCTGCATATGAGCGTTTGCGGTCAGCGGAAGTCCGTTGGCGAGCTTTTCACCGTCAAAGCGGCTCATTGCAAACTCGCGTGCTCTTCCCACGCGCTCCCGTATAGCCTCACTGCTCTCGCGGGCAACGGTAGTGTCAAGCTCGGAAAATGCAAGAGCCGATACCTCGACCTGTATGTCTATTCTGTCAAGAATCGGGCCGGATATACGTGCAAGATATGCATTTCTCGCCTGAGGTGAGCAGTTGCAGGGCTTAGTTGGGTGACCGTAGTATCCGCAACGGCAGGGGTTCATTGCACAAATAAGCATAAACGAGCAGGGATATTCAACCGTGCCGTTAACACGGGATATGGTAACCGTGCGCTCCTCAATCGGCTGGCGCAGTACCTCACAGGCGTGTTTGTCAAACTCGGGAAACTCGTCCAAAAACAGAACGCCGTTGTTAGCAAGCGAAATTTCACCGGGCCTGGGGTTGGTGCCGCCTCCGATAAGGGCTGCCGCCGACAGCGAATGGTGCGGTGACCTGAACGGTCGCTTTGAAAGCAGGGGAGTGAGCTCTGAGGTGTGCCCTGCGATTGAGTATATTTTTGATGTTTGTATCGATTCCTCAAGCGTGATGGGAGGGAGTATATCGGGTACGCGTGACGCAAGCATACTCTTGCCTGAGCCGGGAGGTCCGATAAGAAGAACGTTGTGCGCTCCTGCCGCAGCAATCTCCAATGCCTTTTTTGCCGAATCCTGTCCCTTGACGTCGGCAAAATCCAGCTTGATTCCGCTTGATTCGGTAATAAAATCGCTTTCCTTAAAGGTTTTGGGCAAAATTCTTTCGGGGGTAAGGTAGTGCCTTACAACCTCCATCGCATTACGTACGGGATATACCAACAGTCCCTTGGCGGCAGATGCCTCGGATGCGTTTTCTATAGGTACAAAAATCTTTTTAAGACCTGCATCCCGAGCTGCAACAGCCATAGGAAGAACGCCGTTGACAGGACGCAGATCGCCCGAAAGCGAAAGCTCTCCGATAAAGCAGGCATCCGAAAAATCGCACTTTGACAGACCCGGCTCGTCAATGAGCGATAGCAGTATCGGAAGGTCGTATACCGTGCCCTCCTTACGGATATCCGCAGGCGCAAGGTTAACAGTGAGAACACCTTTTTTGAGGTTGAGATTCAGAGTCCTTGCGGCAGAGCGTACTCGCCCCTGAGATTCCTTGACAGCCGTGTCGGGAAGACCGATGATGTCCATTCGCGGAGTTGAGCTTGCGGCGGCAGTCGCTTCAACAGTAACGATGATGCCGTCTATTCCACGTACGGCGGCAGAATAAAAGGTGCTTACGTTCATCAATCTTCTCCTTTCGGCAAAATACCGTAATACAGCACATCTTGTACTGATCAGAGGTATTATAGCATAATATTTAGTGATTTTCAATATTAAATCAAAAAAATCGAATTTTCGAGCCGAATATCCGTTATTAACCATATATGGTAAAAAAATATGTCGCTGTGAAACGAAAAAATCGCAAAAATACTATTTACTTTCGAAAGAAAAGATGTTATAGTATATCTGTATGAAAATATTTTAGGAGGAATCATCTATTATGGCGATAAGAAAAAAATTGTCCATGGACGGTAACACAGCTGCGGCGCACGTATCGTACGCTTTTACTGAGGTTGCCGGAATTTACCCCATCACTCCTTCTTCCCCTATGGCAGAGGTTACCGACAAATGGTCCGCTGAGGGAAGGAAGAACATCTTCGGTCAGACTGTAAAGGTTGTTGAGATGCAGTCTGAAGCCGGCGCGGCAGGTACCGTACACGGCTCTCTTGCGGCAGGTGCGCTCACCACTACCTATACCGCTTCTCAGGGTCTTCTTCTTATGATCCCGAATATGTATAAAATCGCCGGTGAACTTCTTCCCGGTGTTATCCACGTATCCGCACGTTGCGTAGCCAGCCACGCTCTTAATATTTTCGGTGATCATTCCGACGTTATGGCTTGCAGACAGACCGGATTTGCTCTCCTCTGTGCTTCCAACGTACAGGAGGTTATGGACCTCGGCGCTGTAGCTCATCTTTCGGCTATCAAGGGCAGAGTTCCTTTCCTCCACTATTTTGACGGCTTCAGAACCTCTCACGAGATTCAGAAGGTAGAGGCTTGGGATTATGAGGATCTCAAGGAGATGTGCGATTTCGATGCAGTAAAGGCGTTCAGAGAGAGATCTCTCAACCCCGAGCACCCTGTTCTCAGAGGCACTGCTCAGAACCCCGATATTTTCTTCCAGGCACGTGAGGCTTGCAACTCCTACTACGATGCGCTCCCCGCTATCGTTGAGGAATATATGTCAAAGGTTAACGAAAAATGCGGCACCGACTACAAGCTGTTTAACTACTACGGCGCACCCGATGCTGACAAGGTTATCGTTGCTATGGGTTCGGTTTGCGATACTATCGAGGAAACTGTTGATTACATCAACGCTCACGGCGGTAAGGTCGGTCTCGTAAAGGTTCGTCTCTACCGTCCTTTCGTAAAGGAAAAGTTTGTTGACGCCATTCCTTCCACCGTCAAAAAGATTGCTGTTCTTGACAGAACCAAAGAGCCCGGCGCTATCGGCGAGCCTCTTTATAACGATATCATTAGTGCTATCCGCGGTACTGCACTTGACTCCTGCACCGTTGTAGGCGGCAGATACGGTCTCGGTTCCAAGGATACCACTCCCGCTTGCGTATTCGCGGTTTACAAGAATCTCGATGCAGATAAGCCTCTTGACGGCTTCACCGTTGGTATCAACGATGACGTCACCAACCTCTCGCTTCCTATCGAGTCAGCACCCGATACCTCAGCAGAGGGCACGGTTTCCTGTAAATTCTGGGGACTTGGCTCCGACGGTACCGTTGGCGCTAACAAAAACTCCATCAAGATCATCGGTGACCATACCGATAAATATATCCAGGCTTACTTTGCATACGATAGCAAGAAGTCGGGCGGTATCACTGTCAGCCATCTCCGTTTTGGCGATAAGCCCATCCGCTCTACCTATTACGTTTCGCACGCAAACTTTGTTGCTTGCCACAATCCTTCCTATATTAATAAATATGACGTGACTGAGGATCTCGCTGAGGGCGGAACCTTCCTTCTCAACTGTCAGTGGACTCCCGAAGAGCTTGAGGAAAAGCTTCCCGCAAAGGTCAAGAGAGATCTTGCCAACAAGCACGTTAACTTCTACACCGTTGACGCTATATCCATTGCACGCGAGATCGGTCTCGGCGGAAGAACAAACACCGTTCTTCAGAGCGCATTCTTCAACCTTGCTAACATCATCCCCGCTGATGAGGCTAACAAGTATATGAAAGATGCTGCATACAAGAGCTTCAAGAAGAAGGGCGACGACGTTGTTAATATGAACTACGCCGCTATCGATGCAGGTGCTAACGCAGTTGTTAAGATCGAGGTGCCGGCAGCTTGGGCAAATGCTGTTGATGCTCAGTGCGATGCTGTTGAGCTTGAGGGCAGACCTGAGGTCGTTGATTTCGTTAAGAACATTCTCGGCCCCGTTAATGCACAGAAGGGTGACGATCTTCCTGTTTCCATCTTTGCGGGCGACAAGGCAGACGGTACGTTCCCGCAGGGCACCGCCGCATATGAGAAGCGCGGTGTTGCAGTTGATGTTCCCGATTGGAATCCCGATAACTGTATCCAGTGTAACTTCTGCTCTTATGTATGTCCTCACGCTACCATCCGTCCTATCGCAATGACCGATGCTGAGGCTGAGCAGTATCCCGATTTCAAGCTCGTTCCCATGACCGGTATGCCCGGATACAAGTTTGGCATCACCGTTTCGGCTCTTGACTGTCTCGGATGCCAGAGCTGTGTACAGATCTGTCCCGGCAGAAAGGGCGAGAAGGCTCTTACTATGAAGCCTATTGACGGTCAGCTCAAATATCAGAACGCATTTGACACAAGCTACAAGTATTGCGACGATGAGGCGGTTCTCGCAAAATTCAAGCCTGAGACCGTTAAAGGCTCGCAGTTCAAGCAGCCTCTCCTTGAGTTCTCGGGTGCCTGCGCAGGCTGCGGTGAGACTCCTTACGCAAAGCTTATCACTCAGCTCTTTGGCGATAGAATGTTCATCGCCAACGCTACCGGCTGTTCCTCCATTTGGGGAGGCTCTGCTCCCTCTATGCCTTATACCGTAAACAAAGACGGTCACGGCCCCGCTTGGGCTAACTCCCTCTTTGAGGATAACGCAGAGTTCGGTATGGGTATGGCTACCGCTATGAACCAGAGAAGAGCAAAGCTTGCCGAGGACGTCAAGGCTCTTGCCGAGTCGGATAAATCCTCCGATGAGCTCAAGGCTGCCGCAAACGAGTGGCTCGAGAATATGTACTGTGCCGAGGGCTCCAAGGCTGCGTCTAAGAAGCTTGTTGCCGCTTGCGAGGCTGTAGATGCTGATTGCCCTGTTATCAAGTCTGTTCTTGCTAACTCCGACCTCCTCGTTAAGAAGTCCATGTGGATCTTCGGTGGCGACGGCTGGGCATACGATATCGGCTTTGGCGGTCTTGACCACGCTATCGCATCGGGCGAGGATATCAATATCTTCGTATTCGATACCGAGGTTTACTCCAACACCGGCGGACAGGCCTCCAAGTCTACTCCTACCGGCAGCGTTGCGCAGTTCGCCGCAGCAGGTAAGACTATGAAGAAGAAGGATCTTGCAGCTATCGCAATGTCCTACGGATACGTTTACGTTGCACAGGTATGTATGGGCGCTGACTACAATCAGTGCATCAAGGCTATCACTGAGGCTGAGAAGTATCACGGACCTTCTATCGTAATCGGCTACGCTCCTTGTATCAACCACGGTATCAAGAAGGGTCTCGGCACCAGTATGCTCGTGGCTAAGAAGGCTGTTGGGGCAGGGTACTGGTTCAACTTCCGTTACAATCCCACTCTTGTTGACGAGGGCAAGAATCCCTTCACTCTCGACAGCAAGGCTCCTACTTCTTCTTACAAGGACTTCATCCTTACCGAGACTCGTTACAGCTCGCTCGGTCTCTCGTTCCCCGAGAGAGCGGAAAGGCTGTTCAATGAGGCTGAGGAGCAGTCCAAGATCAAGTACGAGATGCTCAAAAAGAAAGCAGAAAACTGATTTCTGTTTAGTGTATGCGGGCGTGTTAACGCCCGCATATTCAAATTATAAAAATCGTACGGAGGCACTGCTATGAATAATAAAGGAAGCGATTCCTACAAAAATATCTATATGACAACGGGCTTTATTTGTGCGTTTATAGGTATACTGCTGGTTGTTATAGTTATCTCCTTGGTTGTGTTTGGCAACTTTGGAAAAGGAAGTGATGTTTTGGATGAGTCGTCTGCTCCTGAGATATCTGTGCCTGTTGTTGAAGAATCGTCTGTTCCCGAAATATCCGAGGTTGAGGAGGAAACTCTCGCCTCTCAAATCGTTTTTGAACAGTTGGTGGTAAATAATTTGTCGGTTTACGAGGGTAAACTTGCTGTCATCAGCGCCGAGAATGCTCCGGCAGTACCCTCTGACGAGCTTTATGCCTTTTATAAGTTTGGAAGCGAGGGAAGCGCATATTCGCTTTCGGGTGTAAGGATCAAGGTGCGTGAGGATGCTCGCACACAGTTTGATGCGTTTCTGGCGGCGTTTTCCGAGGCAGTTCCCAATACCGGTCTCATCATTGATAAAGGATATGAAAAGGCGGAAGATCTCAGCACGAGCGATCTTTCGGGTGGCTACGTCGATCTTGCATCGGGCTATTCGGTAAAGTTCTCGTTGCTCAGCAGTAACTATAACTTCAGCAGCACCGAGCTTGCTTATTTATATGAGCAGGCGTATAAATTCGGTATTATCAGACGTTATTCCGATAATAAAGAAACTGTTACAGGCTTTGAGTCCAATCCTCGTCTGTATCGCTATATCGGAATTGCCCACACACAGTATATGAGCACGTATAACCTCTCGCTGGAGGAGTATATTGACGTTCTGAAGAGCAGTACCGAGCCCAGAGAATATGTCAGCTCGCTTGAAGATAACACGGCTTATATTGTCTATTACGTGCCTATGAGCGAGGGCGATGACACCACTTTGGTTAACGTTCCTGCTGATGCCGCAAGGTATCCTTACGACATCTCGGGTGATGGATCAAACGGTTTCATCGTTACCGTAAAGGTAAGCCTTTCCGAGTAAATTAATCCGCAAATAAAGAGCGTCGGAGCAATTCCGGCGCTTTTTTTGTGTAAAAATATTGGGAAAATAGCGAGAACAAATGTTTTGTGCGAAAGATCATCACGTAAAAAAATTAAGGCTGAATTTGTGCAAAAACACCCATAATTTCCGACAAAAAATCTCGAATTTGTGAACAGGCAATCTGCGAATTAACGTACAGTTAATTTTCTGTGCATTTTATTTCGTGATAAAATGTAACCGAAATTTATAATAGCGGTTAACGATCAAGCTTGCTAGTGCTGAAAAACACCTGGTATTACAGGGAAAATGAAATTCAAACACCAAAATGTTGATTGACATAATTATTTAATTTAATTTTTGAGATAAAGTTTCATTCCGGAAAATTAACGGTTGAGTTTTGCCGTATTTTGTCCGAAAAAAACCTGCAATTTGCTCAGTGTGTGAAAAATGCATTATTTTGAGTATGAGTTTATATGCACTCTTGACAAAGAAATGACGATATGCTATTATTTCTCATATATTATATACTCGTGCGCATTGTGCGCGAGTATAAGCACTTCTTCGCAGGAGGAAAAGAAATGACCAAACACTGGAGAAAGACCAAAAACGCATGTGTATTTACGCTGACACTCGTACTGCTGTTTACGGGTCTCGGCGGAATTTACGCTTCTGCGGTAGGCGATTATCTCGCCGGGTCCGACTCTCTGTACCGTACCTCGCTGGATGATGTGGAGAACTATTTGACCTCTACCACTTACTCCGATTATCTCAGCATTTACGGCTCTACAGAGATGGGTTCCGACGTAGAACTCGACCTGTCCGACGTCAACGTGGAGGGCTCTAACGGCACTTACCTGCTGTTTGATTCTTCCAATGCTCCCGAAAACAGTGATGAACTTACCGCAGGACTCGAAAGCGGTGAGAATATCCTGGTTGCCGGTGACGACTGTACCATTACCTGGAACGTCAACGTAGCCAAGGATACACTCTACAACGTTTACGTGGAGTATTACACCGGTAACTTCGATCTTGGCGATCACTTGGTTTCCAAATCAGCTACGATCGAGCGCTACGTGCTCATCAACGGTACCGTTCCCTTTAAGGAAGCACGTTCCGTTGAGTTTGAAAGAGTTTGGAGCGATTTATACAGCGTAGTTGATGCTAACGGAAACTACATTCTTGATGAGAACGGCAATCAGCAGACTTTCCTTTCTAACAGTCGGGAATTTCTTGATTTCGTTCTGAATCAGGAAAACAACACTGCCGAGAGCCATAGGCTTTTTGTCCGCGACAGCAACGGCAATGAGCTTAAGCCCGACAAGGCTCTTGTTTCCAAATGGACCGGCAAGACTGTATTCGACTCGACCGGATATTTCAACTCTCCTCTTTGCTTCTTCTTCAAAGAGGGAAGCAATACCTTCTCAATTCAGTCCATCCGTGAGCCGATGGCTATCAAATCCATCAAGCTCATCGCAGCTGAGACTGTTCCCACCTATGAGCAGTATCTTGCTTCCCATTCCGGCGCATCCGACTATGCCGGCGATGAGCAGATCATAATTCAGGCTGAGTATGCGGTTTCGACCTCTGAGAGAACTATCTACCAGCTTAATGACAGATCCTCCAGCTCGTCTCAGCCCCAGGATGCTGCTCTTATCCGCCTTAACGAGATCGGCGGCGATAAATGGCAGTACGTCGGACAGTGGATCACTTGGCAAGTAGATGTGCCCGAGTCAGGCTTCTACTCGATCATTCCCCGTTCGATTCAGAACTACTACTCCGGTATGTACGTTTCGAGAAGAGTTTACATCAACGGAAAGCTCCCGTTTGAAGAGGCTAACTACCTCCGCTTCGATTACAATCACGAGTGGATTACCGAGCCTCTCAATGACGGCACTACCGAGTTCAAATTCTATCTCGAAAAGGGTGTTAATGAGATTAAGCTCGAGGTTGCTCTCGGCGACATGTCGGAGATACTCAGCACTATCGAGAATTCTCTTTCTACCATTAACACTTACTACCGTAAAATACTTATGATCACCGGCCCCGATGCCGACGAGTACCGTGACTACGGATTTGATAACCTCATTCCCGACGTACTCAAGGGACTCCAGCAGCAGTCCAAACTTCTTTACGAGGTTTCGGATACGCTTACCGAGCTTACCGGTGAAAAGGGATCCCACGCTACTACACTTGACCGCGTTGCTCTCATTTGCGAGCGTATGGGTTACTATCCCGATAACATTGCAGCCTCCATGGGCATTCTCAAGGAGTATTCTGCATCTCTCGGTACCTGGCTTACCGATACTCAGAACCAGCCCCTTGATATCGACTATATCTGCATTCAGGCTCCTTCAGCAGAGGCTCCCGATGCAGAAGCAGGTTTCTTTGCAAACCTTTGGTATGAGCTTAAAAAGTTCTATCAGTCTTTCTTCAACGATTATAACTCCCTTGGCTCTGTAGAATCCGAGGAAGATACCTCTAATAACATTCAGGTTGAGGTATGGACCGCTTCCTCCCGTGACCAGGCGCAGATTATACGTACCCTTGCGGACGATGACTTTACGCCTAACTATGCGGGTATTTCGGTTAATATCAACCTCGTTGCCGGCGGTACGCTCCTTCCCGCTACACTTGCAGGCACAGGCCCCGATATTTATCTCGGCGCGTCACAGGGAGATCCTGTTAACTATGCTATCCGTTCTGCAGTTCTTTCTTTGAACACCCAGACCGGCAACCCCGAGGTTGGTTATAACTTTAACGACCTTGAGAATTCTGTCTGGAACTCCAAGGACGAGAGCGGTAACTACAAATATCCCGCATACCACGCTCTTATTGAGAATGGTGCCATCAAGTCCTTTGATGAGGTCACTGATTGGTTTGCTGATGAGGCGCTCGTTCCCGTTACTATTTACGGTGAGACGTACGCAATTCCCTGGACGATGTCCTTCTCGATGATGTTCTATCGCAAGGATATCTTTGTTGAGCTTGGAATCGAGGTGCCCAATACCTGGGATGATTTCTACGATATTATATATGCACTTCAGTCTAACTCGCTTGACATCGGATTCCCGACCGGTACCGGCGGATCGATGTTTATGATGTATCAGCAGGGTGACGAGCTTTATGATGTCGGCAACTACGATTATTATCTCGATTTGTTCAGGAGATATCATTACGACGGCGATGACTATGACAGTCTTTCCGCCGAGCAAATTGCCGAAATCGACAAGGAGCTCGATGAGCTTGGATACACCTACAAGGATGCAGACGGCAACCTTTACACCAAGACCGACGGTATGAGCATCAACCTTGACTCGGATATCGCTCTTGCAACCTTCCAGGACGTTTGCCGCCTGTTTACCGATTACAGCTTCCCTGTATCGTATAACTTTGCAAACCGTTTCCGTTCCGGCGAGATGCCTCTTGCGGTTATCGACTATACCTCTTATAACACACTCATCGTATTTGCACCCGAGATTAACGGTCTGTGGGAATTCACTCCGCTTCCCGGTACTGCTGATAAGCTTACTCAGGAGGTTAACAACGTTACCATCGGCGCTATTTCGACCATTATGATGATGCGCTCTGTTAACGAGGAAACCGCTCTTGCTGCTTGGTCGTTTATGCAGTGGTTTATGAGTGCTGATATTCAGAGCTCCTACGGTAATGAGATGGTTGCGTTGCTTGGTCCTTCGGCTAAACAGCCTACCGCAAATATTTACGCACTTCAGGATATGGCGTGGTCTACCGATGAGTATAACAACCTCTTTGCTCAGTTCAATGCGGTTGCGTGTACTCCCGAGTTCCCCGGAAGCTATATTATCGGACGTTACACAGGATTTGCGTTCCTCGACGTGTACAATAACGGTGCCAACCCTGTCGACGAGTTGCAGTCCTACATCAACGATATCAACGTTGAGCTTACCAGGAAGAGGGAAGAGTTCGGACTTCCCACTACGGATTTCATAAAGGATATGGAAGCCGCTGTCGAAGAAAAATACCCCGATTGGGAGAAAGGAGCAGGTAATTAATGGCTAGAGAAAAAGCGGTCATAAGATCGGACATCTCCTACGCTAAGTGGACCCTTATTGAGATGAAGAAGAACAAGGCCGGCTATTTTATGTCGCTGCCGTTCTTCCTCCTGTTCTTCATATTCACGGTTTCGCCCGTATTGCTCTCACTCATACTCAGCTTTACTACGTTCAACCTCCTCGAGTGGCCCACATGGGTTTTCGCTGATAACTATATCAGATTGCTCCTGGATGACGACATTTTCCTTACGGCGATCAAGAATACCATCAAATTCGCCATTATCACCGGTCCTTGCTCTTATCTTTTGAGTATGCTTTTTGCATGGTTCATCAACGAGCTCAGACCTAAACTCAGAGCGTTTGTTACACTTCTGTTCTACGCTCCGTCCATTTCGGGTAACGTATACCTTATTTGGACACTGTTCTTCTCCTCCGACCAATACGGCTATGTTAATGCATGGGGTATGAAGCTCGGCTTACTCAAAGAGCCCGTGCTTTGGTTCCAGGATGAAAAGTACATTTTCGGACTTATCATTGCAGTTGCGCTGTGGACCTCACTCGGTACCTCCTTCCTTACCTTTATTGCAGGATTCCAGGTTGTAAATAAGGATCTTTACGAGGCAGGAGCCGTTGACGGTGTTAAAAACCGTTGGCAGGAGCTTTGGTACATCACGTTGCCCTCTATGAGACCTCAGATGATGCTCGGTGCAATCCTTGCTATCACAGGCTCGTTCGGCTTCGGCGGTGTTATCACCGCTCTCGTTGGTTTCCCCAGTCCTAACTACTGTGCACATACTATTATGCACCACCTCGAGGACTACGGTAACCAGCGTTTCGAGATGGGTTATGCATCGGCAATCGCAACTATACTGTTCCTTATGATGATCGGTGCAAATCTGCTGGTAACCAAGATGCTTAGAAAGGTAGGTACGTAATATGGATTTTCAGGAATTAAAAGCCAAGTACATACGCTACCGTAACATACGTCTTCAGAACAAAACTCAGTTTACGCGTTCCATCAACCGCAGTAAGGGCGGCGACGTAGGTATATTCATTATGCTTGCAATCGTTGCGGTTGTAATGGTACTGCCAATGGTGTACGCCATTTCTCAGTCACTCAAGCCGCTCGATGAGCTGTTTGTATTCCCGCCCAGGTTCCTTGTTAGGAATCCTACCATGAATAACTTCCGCGATCTGTTCAATCTTATGAACGATTCCTGGGTGCCTTTCTCGAGATACATATTCAACACCGTGCTTATCTCGGTAGGCGGTACCTTCGGTAACGTTATTCTTGCATCCTATGCGGCATACGCGCTCGCAAAAATCAAGTTCCCCGGCAGAAACTTCCTGTTTTCACTGGTTGTTTACTCCCTGATGTTCAACTCTCAGGTTACCGGCATCACCAACTTTATCACGATGTCGGCTCTCCGTTGGGTTGACTCCTATCTCGCAGTTATCGTACCTGCATGGTGCTATACCTTTGGTCTCTACCTCATGAAGCAGTTTATGGAAACCTCAGTTACCGACTCGGTTCTTGAGAGCGCAAGACTTGAGGGAGCAGGGGAGAACCTCATTTTCTGGAAGATAGCAATGCCGATGGTAAAACCTGCTTGGATCACTCTTATCATCTTTGCTTTCAAGGATCTGTGGAATATGGGCGCCAGCCTCTACATCTACAGCGAGCAGCTTAAAACATTCAACTACGCAATCAGCCAGCTGGTAACGGCAGGTATTGCACTCTCCGGTGTGTCGGCAGCTTCCACTGTATTGATGATGATTGTTCCTATCTTCGTATTCGTTATTACGCAGAGCAACGTTATCACTACGATGTCGACCTCCGGTATGAAGGATTAAGAGGGGAGGTTAATATATGAAGAAAAGAATATTAAGCGCACTTCTTATATGCCTCGCACTCGTTGTCCTTCTCGGCACAGTAACTGTTTCGGCTATCGTTCCTTATACGTCTTATACATATAACGTATTCGGCTTTATGGCACAAAGCCCCCACGCATACGTGCCTCTTACGATTGTTGACAGCACGACCATTTCCTTCTCGGTCACTGACGAGGGTGATGCAAGTGACAACGCAAAGCTTCTTTACGGTGACGGCGCAACCTTTACCGGTCTCGATTCGCCCAAAGATGTATTTGTTGATGATCTCAACAACCTTTACATTGCGAATACCGGTAAGAATCAGGTTGTAGTTCTTGACGAGGGATACAATCTCCGTCTCGTAATCAGCACGTTTACCAACCAGTTCGGTGTACCTGATGCACTTTCTTCTCCCAGCGGTATTTTTGTTACCGATAACGAGATTTTTGTTGCCGACACCGATAACTCCCGTATTGTTGTTTTCGACAAGCTCGGTAATTTTGTACACATCGTTCCCCAGCCCGAGAGCGAGGTGCTTCCTGAGGGAACCGTATACAGACCTGTTGCTGTTTCGGTTGACCATGCAGGACGTATCTACGTTGTTGCATCCTCGGTGAACTACGGCGTAATTTCTCTTAACCGTGACGGCTCCTTCAACGGATTTATCGGTCCTCAGAAGGTTACCTACAACGCTTGGGAATACTTTATGCGAATGTTCAAAACAGCCGAGCAGCTCGAGGCGAGCGAAAAACAGGTTTCCACCGAGTTTAACAACCTCACCATCGACGCTGAGGGCTTCCTCTACGTTACGACCAACTCTATCGATGAGGGTCAGATGGGTGCTGCTATCAAAGGAAACGACAAATCCGGTGACTATGCTCCCGTTAAAAAGCTCAATCCCAGCGGTACCGACGTTATGAAGCGCGAGGGATTCTGGCCGCCTTCCGGTGAGGTCGATTTCCAGAACTTTGCTTCTGCTGAGTTTACGGTAAGCGGTCCTTCCTCTATCGTTGACGTTGCTCTCGGTCCCAACAATACCTGGAGTATTATCGACCAAAAGCGCAGCAGAGTATTTACCTACGATTCCAACGGTAACCTTCTCCACGTTTTTGGTGATACAGGTAGCCAGATCGGTAATATTACTAACCTCGTTGCTATCGACTATCAAGGCACAAATATGCTTCTCCTTGACAGATCGAATAACAATATCACGGTTTACAAGCGTACCGAGTATGGCGATCTTCTTGCTCAGGCTATTCAGAACAGCGAGGATAAAAACTACGATAAGGCTGTTGAATACTATATCGCTATTCTTCAGCGCAACAATAACTATGATACCGCTTACGTAGGCATCGCGGACAGCTTGTACCGTGACGGTGAGTACGTTCAGGCAATGAAGTACTACAAATACGCCTACAATACCGAGGATTATTCCGAGGCTTACCAGGCATATCGTAAGATATGGATGGAGGAGAATATCTGGCTGATCCCCTTGGTTCTTATCGTTCTCTTGGTTGCGATTACTAAATTCTTCAAATATGCCAACAAGGTTAACAGGAGAATGCGCAAGCTCGACGAGAAGACAACGTTCTGGCAAGAGATTCTTTACGGCTTCCATGTAATCTTCCACCCGTTTGACGGCTTCTGGGATCTCAAGTTTGAGAAACGCGGTTCGTTCAGAGGCGCCTGCTTCTGGCTGCTCATTACTGCACTTACATTTGTGTATAAGGCAGCCGGTGTTGGATATCTTTCCAACCCCACCGATGCAGCCCCGAATTACTTTATAAACGCTATTTCGATGGTTCTTCCCGTTATCCTTTGGGTTGTTGCAAACTGGTGTCTTACCACACTGTTTGACGGTGAGGGAAGCATGAAGGACGTATTCATTACTACCTGCTATGCTCTCGTTCCGCTGCCTATGATCCACATTCCCTGCGTAATGCTTTCCAACGTTATGACGGCAAGCGAGCTTGAAATGCTTGACATGGCAGCAAGCTTTGCAATGATCTGGTTCGTAATGCTCGTGTTCTTCGGCATGATGGTTATTCACGATTACTCGATCATTAAGAACTTCATAACAGCATTGTTCTCGCTCGTGGGAATTGCACTTATCATGTTTATTGCATCGCTCTTCTCGTTCCTTCTTACCAAGCTCTACACGTTCTTCTTCAACATCTACGTTGAGATTGAACCCCGAATTACATCGTAGAAAGGAGTGTAATTAATAATGAAAACTAAATTTTTGAGATTAATCGCACTTACTCTCTGCGTGCTTATGCTTATGTCTTCGCTACTCTCGCTCACCGCACTTGCTGAAGAATCTGCTGCAAGTGACAGCGAAGAGTCCGAGGATGTCGATATTTGGGAGACTCTTAAGCCTGCATATATGGCTACGGCATATACCTCTATCACCGATAGAATGAAAGGTGACGATGTTATCGCTCCTATGGAATGCTTCTGCGTGATCGACGGATACGCATTCTACGGCGATCGTCTTACCGGTGAGATGGTTTTCCTTAAGCTCACCGATCCCACTCTTACCAAAGAGGCTATCGATGAAAGCGGTGAGATTCCCGAATACACCGCATATTACAGCACCAACCCCTATAATATCGGCTCTGCTTCTGCTCTCGGCAGCACTCAGTCTACTGCCGCTACCGAGAAGGAAAAGCTCTATTCTCAGATCATTATCAAGTATTCTGAGAATGATAAAGACTCCGAGATGAACTCCTTTGCTTCTGCTGCTGTCAACGATCAGATCACTGTTAAGAATATTCGTAACGGTGTCCGTGTTGAATATACCATCGGACGTGAAGAGGTAAAATATCTCGTTCCCCGTCTTATCAGAGCTGAGAAGTTCCTTGCCCTTAAGGAACAGATTGCTACCAACTCGACCTCCAAGCGTGATGCCGAGGTGTTCAATGCATTCTATCAGGAAAAGGACCTTGATAAGGCCTCCACGACAAAGAGCCGTGAGGAAATGAAGGCTGCATATCCCATCACCGAGCAGTTCCCTGTTTACGTATGTGAGCCTATTATTTCAACTCAGGAGCTCCTTCGTCTTGAGCGCTTAGTTAAATCCTATACCGATTATGACTACGAAACTCTTGATGCCGACCACGCCGAGACTGATTACGTCGCTGCCGATAAGGTTCCTCCGCTGTTCAAGATGGCTCTTGAATATAAGGTTGACGGCGATGAGATCACTATCCGCTGCAAGGCGGGTAATATCCGTTTCGACTCGTCTGTTTACAAGCTTTCCGACGTTATAATCCTCCCGTACGGCGGAGCCGGTGACTGCAACAATAGCGGTTACATCTTCTCTCCCGACGGATCGGGCTCGTTGCTCGACTTCTCCGATTTCTCCAGCTCGTTCACGTATAGCACAAGCCTTTACGGTCAGGACTACGTATATCACACCATTACCGGTGCGCATATGGAGGTAGCAAGACTTCCCGTTTACGGCGTATACCAGAAGGTTGAGAACAACTCCACCGCTTTGGAAGAGGTTCCCGTGCTTGATGAGAACGGTGAGCAGACCTACGATGAAGAGGGTAACCCCGTTACCGAGCTCGTAGAGGTTTCGGTACCTCTCGAGATCGCTTATCTCGCAGTAATCGAGAGCGGCGCATCGCTTGCAAGCGTAAACATTATGTATGGCGGTGCACTTCATATGTATGCTTCCGTATATACCTCGTTTAACCCGAGACCCAAGGACTCCTATATCCTTGACGGCGGTATTTCGGCAGGCACTAACGCTATGTGGACGGTTGAGTCCAAGCGTAAGTACACCGGCGATTATACTATCAGACTGTTCATCCTTGACGGTACCGAGGACGGCGACGTTGCTCCCGGTATCGGCGATGCAGATAAATCCTACTCGGATATGGCGGCTGCTTACCGTGAGTATCTTACCGGTACGGGCGTTCTTACTCCTGTTGAGGATACAAAGGATGACATTCCTCTCTACATTGAGACACTTGGTGCTATTCTTACAAACCGTGAGATACTCGGTATTCCTTACGAGACTGCAGTTGCAATGACCTCCTTCCAGGATGACATTGATATGCTCACTCTCCTCAAGGGCGAGTACGATATCGACAACGTTAAGCTCATTCTTTCGGGCTGGTGCAACGATGGACTTATTCCTTACGTTCCCAACGATATCGATATCGAAAAGGCTCTTGGCGGCGAGGAAGGATTTAAGGCACTTATCGAGTACTGTAAGGCAAACAATATAGATCTGTTCCCTGAGCTTGAGTTTGCAATTGCGTACCGTGATCTCTCCTTCGACGGCTTTGATCAGGATGAGGATCTTTCTCAGACTATCGACGATCGTTCCGCTATTATGAAAGAATATGATCCTGTATGGCAGGGCTTTATCAGATCCGGTATGGGCGTTATCTCTCCCTCGTATATGAAAAAGCTTTATGCTAATGCAAGCGAGGAATACAATCAGTACAACGTAGGCGGAATCGCAGTTCCCAGTCTTGGTCAGTATCTGTCGTCTGACTTTAATACCGATAATCCTCTTACTCGTGAGGATTCCAGGATTCTCGTTACTCAGCTTCTTGAGGCTATCGACGGTCATAACGATAAGGTTCTTATCGCAGGCGGTAACGACTATGCACTTCCTTATGCTACCGATCTGATCGATGTTCCTCTTGATGACTCCCGTTATAAGTATTCCTACGCATCCATACCCTTTATGAGTATGGTGCTTCACGGAAGCAAGCAGTATACCGGTACGGCACTTAACCTCGCCGGTGACCTTGATTATCAGGTGCTCAAGACTATTGAGAGCGGCGCATCGCCCTACTTTGTAGTTGCTGTTAACAACACGTCCGAGCTCAAGCAGTATACCTATTCTTCTGTTTCGCAGTACTATTCGGTACGTTACAGCATCTGGCTCGCTGATATCATCGTTACCTACCGTCAGATCAATGAAGCTCTTTGTGACGTTCAGGATTCTTATATCCTCAAGCACGATATCCTTTCCTCCGACGGAAACGTTGTTAAGGTTACCTATGCTAACGGCATCAGCTTCTATATCAACTACAACATTACCGATTACGTTGTTAACGATGGCGGTGTTGAGTATGAATTGCCTGCAGAAGGATTCGTTAAGGTTTCTGCTGACGGCACAATTGTGATGAAAGGAGACAGTGACTAATGAGTAAAGAAGCAACAGTAAACACTTCTCCCGCAGTCAAGGTAAAAAAGAAGAGAAAAGCCGCATCGCTTGATGTTCAAAAATCCCGTATGGGTTGGCTTTTCGTAGCACCGTTCCTTATAGGCTTCGTCCTTGTTTATCTTCCTATGATCTTCGATTCCCTCCGCTATTCCTTCGGTACCATCGTGCGTGGTGTCGGCGGCGCGGCTTCCACAGTTGAGTGGGTTGGACTCGAAAACTATCAGCATGCTCTTGCCGGCGATCCGGAGTTCTCGACCATACTTATAACCAGTATCAAGGAGCTTCTGTTTAACGTTCCCGCGATAGTTATCTTCTCGTTGTTTATGGCAGTAATGCTCAACCAGAAGATGCACGGCAGAGCAGTGTTCCGTGCAATATTCTTTATCCCTGTTATCGTGTCTACCGGTATTATTGAGTCTATCGACCTTCAGAATACCCTTGCCGAGAATATGGAGAATATGAACACTACAGGAACCGAGCTTGATACAGGAGATTCCGGCAACAATATTATTAACGTAATGGATATCCAGGGGCTGTTCCAGGGAATGGCGATAGGCGGAGGACTTGTAAGCTATGTTGTAACGATTGTTAACGACGTTTACGGTATTGTTGGAAAATCAGGTGTACAGATGCTTATATTCCTTGCAGGTCTGCAGTCAATCTCTCCTGCAATTTATGAGTCCTGCTACATCGACGGTGCTTCCGCTTGGGAGACCTTCTGGAAGATCACATTCCCGATGATCAGTCCTATGATTCTCGTTAATGCCGTGTATACGGTTATCGACTCGTTTACATCGCAGTCGAACAGCGTAATGAGCTATATTTCGTCCGTATATAACGGAGCGAACGGCCGTGAGCATGCAACGGCAATGGCTTGGATCTACTTTGTTCTGGTAGTGCTTATCTTGCTTGTAGTAGCAGGTGTAATACGTGCATACGTCTTCTACCAGAGAAAAGATGTTTAAGGAAGGGAGGGTATTTAATTGGATCTTTCTACAATGACCAAACAGGAATTGAAGGAATACAAAAATCAGCAAAAGCGCGAGGAAGCTCTCCGCCGTATCAGAGCACAGGAAAAAACTCCGTTCTGGATGCGAATGCGATACAAATACCTCACCTTTTACTTCCTTAAAAAGCTCACATGGTCGATCTTCAGATTCATCCTTCTTGTCGGTATCTCCTACGTAATCATCTTCCCGTATATTTCAAAAATTGCGGGTTCGTTTATGAGCAGAGAGGACTTTACCGATGTTCAGGTGCTTCTGATCGCAAAATACCCCACGCTCGACACGTATAAGGCTATTATCCGTGATAATGGGTATTTCAGAGCACTGCTTAATACTACAACGCTCTCACTGCTTTGCGGTATTTCGCAGACCTTAATATGCTCTATCGTCGGCTACGGATTTGCAAAGTTTAAGTTCAAATTCAAAGGCATCCTGTTTGCCTGTGTTCTGTTCACTATGATCGTTCCTCACGAGACTATTCAGCTCTCGATGTTTATGACGTTCAACAATATTGACAGATTCGGAATTCTTGACCTTTTGCTTGTAAAGACCGGCGTTATAAAAGAGATTCCCACCTTGCTTAATACGTATTGGCCTTGGGTAATACTTTCGCTTACCGGACTTGCGCTAAAGAACGGACTGTTCATATATATTATGAGACAGTACTTCAACGGCGTACCCGATGAGCTCGAGGAAGCAGCCTACGTTGACGGAGCAGGAATTATCAAGACCTTCGTACAGATCATTCTTCCTATGTCTGTTCCGATGATGGTAACGATATTCATGTTCTCGTTCTCGTGGCAGTGGTCGGATACCTTCTACACCAACCTCTTCTTCGTTAGCTCCAAAGCGCCCATACTTATGCCCGATATCGTTAAAATCCCCACCTCTCTTGATACAGACTACGTTTCGCAAACCGCATATGAGGCTGCGATCCGTAACACCTGCGGACTTCTTATACTGCTTCCGCTGGTTATCATCTATCTGTTTGCGCAGAGAACTCTTATTGAGGGTGTTGAACGAAGCGGTATTACCGGTTAATAGGTTGTACTTAATGAAAAAGGACTACGTCAATGTAGTCCTTTTTTGTTGTTATTTTTGCTTACTTTTGAATATAATCGACCACAAAAGCGATAAAAAGAGGGCAGTGGTGATGCCTGCGGCGGTACCCTTCAAGCCACCGGAGATTACTCCTATGAGCCCGTTTGCATCAACCGCTTCCTTTACTCCCTTCGCGAGTGAGTATCCAAACCCCGTCAGAGGTACTGTGGCGCCCGCAGACGCAAAATCTGCAATAGGTGCATAAATACCCAGACCGGCAAGTATAACGCCGCTTACGACATATCCTGTCAGTATACGTGCGCCCGTGAGCTTTGTTTTATCGATAAGGATCTGTGCAGGTATACATATTAGTCCACCTATCAGGAATGCATATAAATAGTTCATTTATGCCTCCGATTCAATACATACAGCGTGTGCGATGGATGGTATTGTCCTGCTTTGTAATGCGCTGTTTTTGTTCAGCAGTGCGCCTGTGCCGACTGTAAGAATACGCATATATTCACCACGTTTGAGCTTTGGAATGAGATATCCGCCGAGTACGGTTGCAAGGCATCCGCATCCCGAACCGCCCGAGTGCATATCCTGTGCCTCGGAATCGTATATCAGCCTGCCGCTATCCTCGTATTTTCCGTGCATTATCATATCCTTGCGCTCAAACAGCTCGCAGGCTATCGAATGACCCTCGTGCCCGAGATCTCCCGTGATGATAAGATCAAAATCATCAATCTTATATCTGCTCATCTTGAAATAGCGTTCAATCGTATCAACTGCGGCTCCTGCCATAGCCGCACCCATATTGTTCGCATCGCTTATTCCGCGGTCAATAATTCTACCGATTGTTGCTTCGGTAATCTTTATTCCTGTCTTTTCGCTTGTCAAATAAAATGCGCCGCATCCTGTGACCGTGTTTTGCGCATCGGGAGTGCGTGAGTTTCCGTATTCCAAAGGAAACCGATATTGACGCTCGGCGGTGCAGTAATGGGAGAGCGCAAAGCAAACCGCGTTGCTCGTTTTGCCGCTGTCAACAAATACTCCGCCGCATAACAGCGACTCGGCAACCGTTGAACATGCGCCGTACAGTCCGAGGAAGGGGATATCCGTGCCGTTGACTGCAAAGCTCGTTCCGGTGCATTGTGAAGTAAGATCCCCGCCAAGTATCAGCTCTGTCTGCTCGTGCGTTTTGTTTGCTTTTGAAAACAGAATATTGAGGCATCTTCTTGCCATCTCGGATTCCGCTTTTTCAAAGCTGTCCTGTCCAAAATATTCATCGTACTCGCAAAGGTCAAAGCAATTTCCGAGAGGTCCGTCCGCCTCTTTTTTGCCTACAACCGTTGCTGCTGTCAGAATATTGCAGTTGTTGTATTTTATCATCTTCATTATATCACCCCGAATAACCAGTAAATAAACCCGTAAATAACACTTGCAACCGTTCCGTATACTATAACGGGACCTGCAATACTGAACATGCTTGCGCCAACCCCCGTAACAAACCCCTCGGTTTTTGCTTCTATCGCCGCCGATGCCATTGCGTTGGAAAATCCCGTTATTGGAACAAGAGTGCCTGCACCTGCGTGTTTTGCAATTTTGTCAAAAATACCGATGCCCGTAAGCAGACCTGCTATAAAAATGAGAGTCAGCGATGCATAGAGCAGAGCATCACTTTCAGCGGCGCCAAGCCTTAAACACAGCTGTGCGATAGCTTCTCCGAGCATACATATAATGCCTCCGAAGAAAAATGCTTTCAGACAGTTAGTAAAACAAGGGGAGGACTTTGAATGCTTGCTTGCGATTTCTTGATAATCTTTGTTATTCATAGTTAAACTCCGTAATGATTTGATATAATTTTGTGCTCTTTTGCTGAAATTATACTGCTATACTTGACAATACGATAAAAATTGTTTATAATTAAAAGTAATTTGAAAGGAGTATTGCTTTGAAGAAGATTGAGATATCAAATAGATTTACTATGCCTGCAAGCATAAGGGAAATGCTCAGCGTTACCTGCGAAAAGTACGGCGATAAGATTGCTTATAAAAGTTATTCTGCTTCAAATACACTTGTCGAGATGACATACAAACAGGTTCTGTCATCATATAATTCTCTCGGCACTGCGATTGCCTCTCTTGATTTTTTCAAAGAGAAGATTTGCATCCTCTCCGAAAACAGACCCGAGTGGATGATTGCCTATATGGCGATTATCGGGGGAGGAAATACAGTTATTCCTCTTGATAAGGAGCTCCTTCCCAATCAGATCGAAAACTTTATCAATTATTCCGAGGCAGCCGCAATATTCTGCTCCGAGAAGTACCTGCCCAAGGTGCTTGAGATGAACATTCCCGGTGTGAGGCTTATTGCTTGCTTTGATGCTAACGAATGCGCCGATGTACGCGTTAAGGAGTACAGCGCACTTTTAGCAAAAGGTGAGAAGCTTCTTGCAGCCGGTGATATCCGATTCACAAAGGCACGCTACAACACCTCAAAGCTTTCTGCGCTCATCTTTACCTCCGGTACTACCGGTGTAAGCAAGGGTGTTATGCTTTCGGAGGAGAATATTCTCACAAGTATGACTGCGTCTGCAAATATGATCAATGTCCCCAGCGACAGCGTTCTTATCAGTGTGCTTCCCATGCACCATACCTATGAGACGTGTTGCGGTCAGCTTGCCGCATTGATGCTCGGAGTTACGATTTGCATCAATAACAGCCTTAAATACTTTATGCGCAACCTCAAGCTTTTCCGCCCCACTACTATGGTCGTTGTTCCGCTGTTTGTCACAACGATACGCAAAAAGATTCAGGATGAGATCAAAGCTAAGGGAAAGGAAAAGGTTGTTAATATCGGTGTAAAGGCAACCAAAGCACTTTCCAAGGTCGGCGTAGATGCACGCAAGGTAGTGTTTGGCGAGATCACCAAAGCGCTTGGCGGACGTCTTACCAATATTATCTGCGGCGGCGCACCTCTTGATCCTGAGTGTGTTGACTGGTTCGGCGATTTTGGTATCAAAGTTTCACAGGGCTACGGTATTACCGAGTGCTCACCTCTCGTTTCGGTAAATCCTCTTATTACCAAAAATCCTGCATCTGTCGGTGTTCCCATTCCCGGTAGCCGTGTTAAGATCATTGATGAGGATGAGAATGGTAACGAATATGACGTTGAAATCGGTGGAATAGGTGAGATTTGCGTAAAAGGCAGTCACGTAATGCTCGGTTACTACAACGCTCCCGAGGTTACCGCTTCGGCATTTACCGAGGAGGGCTTCTTCCGCACGGGAGATTACGGCTATGTTGATGAGGACGGTCTTCTGTATATCACCGGTCGTAAAAAGAATATTATAGTTCTCAATAACGGCAAAAACGTTTATCCCGAGGAAATTGAGGAATATCTTTATAAAAACCCCCTTATTAAGGAATGCGTTGTTGTCGGCAGAACAAAGGATTCGGGTGAGGTTGTTCTTACCGCTCTTATTTATCCTGATTTTGACAAGTTTAACGGTGCTGCCGATGAGGTTATCATCAGCCGTATCAAATCCGAGATTGCCGAGATTAACAAGGGCCTTGCATCATTTAAGCAGATCCGCAATATTGAACTCCGCAAAAATGAGTTCGAGAAAACTACTACTCAAAAGATTATCAGATATAAACTTTCATAAGAGGTAATTATTATGTTGGAAAAACTTAAAGCAATCCTCGTTGAGGAAATGGACATTGAAGCGTCTGCCATCGTTTCCGAAGCTGAGCTTATGAATGATCTCGGCTTTAACTCTCTTGAGCTTGCCGATCTGGTTGTTCTCTGCGAAGAAAGATTTGGTATTATTTTTGATGAATCCGATCTTCCCACTCTTCTTACTGTGGGCGACGTTGTTGCTTACCTTGAGGCGAAAACACAAGCATAACTTAAAAGGGCTGTCGTTGGCGTTGTATCCCCTTCGGATACAACGCCGGTTTTATTCGCGTTATGGCGAGTTCTATTGCTTCGCAGTGGTATTTGGACTAAAGCCCAAGTGATATTGCCCGCGGCAGTTTATAGGCGAATAAAATATCGCTAAAACCGCAAGGCTTTAATTTCACTTGACCGCAAGTTCAAATATCGGTATATGACAAAAGTAAAAGAAGCACGAAAATTTCGTGCTTCTTTTTTGCTGTCCTTAAGTATGTCTCCCTTACGGCAGCCCTTTTGGTTTGTTGTCAGTTAATATCTGTTGACTTTTACGGCAGGATGAGGTATCATTTAGTAAAAAGAAATACTTGGTTTGTTGCGTACCGTACGCCAAATTTAACCATTAGGAGATTTTATATGAAGCGTTCCGAAATCAACAAATTGATACTTGAGAATATCGACTTCATCAAGTCCATGGGCTTTAATCTGCCTCCATTTGCATTTTTTACGCCCGAGCAGTGGGCAGAAAAGGGAAGTGAATACGATGAGATCCGTGAAAATATGCTGGGCTGGGACGTAACCGATTACGGACACGGTGATTTTGATAGGATCGGACTGTTTCTGTTTACGGTGCGTAACGGCAATCTTAAAAAGAATACCGTCAAAACCTATGCCGAGAAGCTACTGATCTCTGACGAGGATCAGTACAGCCCGATGCACTTTCACTTTACAAAGACAGAGGATATTATTAACCGTGGCGGCGGAAATCTGATTATTGAGGTGTATAACGCAACCGAGGACGACAGGCTTGCCGATACAGACGTTACCGTTAACTGCGACGGACGCTGCTACACCGTACCTGCCGGTACAAAGCTCAGGCTCGCTCCCGGTGAGAGCATTACTCTTCCGCCCAGACAGTATCACGCATTCTGGGCAGAGAAGGGAAGCGGCAAGGTGCTTATCGGTGAGGTCTCCTCGGTAAACGATGACAATATCGACAACCGCTTTTACGAGCCGCAGGGACGTTTTCCCACTATCGAAGAGGACGAGGCTCCTGTTTACTACCTCTGCAACGAGTACCCAAAGGCAAAATAACGATATAATTTTTTCATCATAAAAACATAACTGCACTTTTTGGTTTTATCCAAAAGTGCAGTTATTGTTATTTTATTATAAATCGAGCTTCAGGTCGCTATCCTTGATCCAACCGAGCTTGCGCATAAGCTCGCTGAAAATAAGCGTGACAACCGCAGGAAGCAGGAGGCAAACGAGCGCAAGTCCTATCCAGAACATAGTGTCTTTTTCTGCCGCTGCCGATATAACGCCGATAGGGCCAACGAGTCCGCAGGTGCCCATTCCTGCCGCAACACCGTTATTCGTTAATTTGAACAGCATAGTTGATATAGGACCGACTATCGCTGAGGAAAGTATTGTAGGCAGCCATATAATCGGCTTTTTAATAATGTTTCCCATTTGCAGCATCGACGTGCCGAGACCCTGTGCTACAAAACCGCCAAACCTGTTAGCTCGGTAGCTCATAACCGCAAAGCCTATCATCTGACAGCAACAGCCCGCGGTTGCGGCGCCGCCCGCAAGACCTCCGATGCCGATCATTGCACAAATTGCGGCAGAGCTGATGGGAAGCGTAAGCAAAATTCCAACAACGACCGAGACGATAATACCCATAACAAACGGATGGAGCTCGGTTGCGGTGTTTATAAAATGTCCGAGCCAATACATACAGTATGCAATTCCCGGACAGCAGAGCATCGAGATTCCGTAACCTATACCTATCGTTACTATAGGTGTAACAAGTATATCAACCTTTGTAGATTTATATACCAGCTTTCCGAGCTCGCAGGCAATAAGCACTGCGATAAATGCGCCTGCAGGTCCTGCGGTATAGGAAACAATGCCGTTGCCGACTGCAATCTCGGCTCCGAGATTGTAGCCTATTGCGCCTACAACGGTAGATGACAGCAAAAGCAGACCCTCGGCTTTGAGAGAAGCGGCAACTGCCACGCCGATAGCGGCACCGACAAGCATACCGTTCTTTGCAAATACGGCTATTTCAGTGAGAAATGCAATGTCAAAGCTATCGCCGATAGTACCGAGTATCGTACCTATCAAAAGTGATGCAAAAAGTCCTTGCGCCATCGCACCCATTGCGGTGACAAAATAAGTTTTTAACGAAAGAGAAATTCCTTTTCTCTCGAGAAAACCTTTGCTATTCATCATATATCCCTCCAATTAAGAGGTATTTTAGCAATGAATAGAGTAATAGTCAAGATAATTTATAAAAATTACGTCATTTGTGTCCGTACTTTTTCAAGCGCACTCTTCTCGAGCCGGCTGACCTGTGCTTGCGAAATACCTATCTCCTGCGAGACCTCGGTTTGTGTTTTTCCGCCGAAAAACCTCATTTGAATTATTCTGCGTTCACGCTCGCCAAGGGAGGTGAGCGCATTTTTTATGGCAATATTTTCAAGCCACACCTCGTCGGTTCCCGTCTCGTCCTTTATCTGGTCAAGCAGATAAATTGAGTCTCCGCTCTCGGAATATATCGGCTCGAATATCGATATAGGCTCCAGAATGGCATCTAATGCACGTGCTACGTTTCGCTCGCTCTCACCCATTTCTTTGGCGATTTCTTCTATTGTGGGCTCGTGTGTGAGCGTGTGTGACAGCCTTTCCTTTGCGATAAGCGCTTTGTATGCAAGATCACGCAGTGAGCGAGGTACACGTATTGCGTTATTGTCGCGAAGATACCTGCGCAGCTCCCCGATAATCATCGGTACGGCGTAGGTTGAAAATTTTACGTCAAGCGCTATATCAAAATTATCGATCGCCTTGATCAGCCCGATGCACCCTACCTGAAAAAGATCGTCGGCGCATTCGCCTCGATTTGCAAACGACTGAATTACGCTCAGCACGAGTCTGAGATTTCCGTTTACAAGCTCCTCCCGAGCATCTTTGTCGCCCTGCTTGGTGCGTTTTAACAGCTCTGCCTTTTCACTTTCGGAAAGCACCTTCAGCCGTGCTGTGTTGACACCGCATATTTCAACCTTGTTGTACATAAAAACCTCCAAAACAGATTACACACATAGTGTGTCCGTTTCGGAGGTTCTAAAATCGTTTATTTAATTATGAAACAGTAAAATCAAATGAATCGTTTTTTGAATTCTTTTCGCTGCGTATCCGTTTGAACTGACATATAAACGCTGTTCCATGCTCGGCACTGCTCGAAACCGATATTTTTCCCGAGTTTGTCTCGATAATTCGCCGAGCTATCGAAAGCCCAAGCCCGTAACCGCCTTCACTGCTTGTCCGTGATGCATCGGCACGGTAAAAACGGTCAAACAGCTTGGGGATGTCATCCTTTGGGATAGGGTTACCCGAGTTGAACACCGATATGCTTGCTTTGTCGTTGTCGGTATCTATCCTCAGCTCAATGCTTCCGCCGTCATTTGAATACTTAACAGCGTTGTCAAGCAATATATTTATGAGCTGACGTATTGAACCGGAATTTGCAAAAATCTTAACTCCCGGCTCTATCGAGATACGGAACTGCTTTCCTTTTTCAAAGCAGAGGCTCTCAAACGGCAGGCCAACAGAGTAGGCAAGCTCGCTGAGATCGATCGTTTCGGCTTGGTCAACACTAAGGCTTTCGTCGGTTTTTGCCAGGTAAAGCATTCCACCTACAAGCGCACTCATTCTGTTGCACTCGTCCTTGATGTAGTTCAGCCACTTTTTTTGATCTTCGATCGTCGAGCCCTCGTTGGCGAGCATAATATCTGCGTTTGCCGATATGACCGTAATAGGTGTTTTTAACTCGTGTGACACGTCCGAAACCAATTGCTTTTGCTGTTCCCAGGATTTTTCAACCGGCTTGACGGCAATTCGTGCTATCCAGATGCTTATCAGCAGGAAAGCAAGCAGAGTTATTGCGCCGACTGCGATAAACGAAATAATGACGATCCTCAGCCGTTGCTCCTCGCCTGCGGTATCGGTAAGCACAATGCGCTTTCCGAGCACTGTCTTGACATAATAGTACCTCATTCCGTATTGCTCAAGCAGACCTTTGTTTTTGCCCGACATGTTTACGGAGCTGATTATGCCGTTAATGCGTTGTTTGGTTTCGTCGGTAAGATTATCAACGTCGCCGAATCCGTCGATATAACAGGTGTTACTGCGCTCATCAATATCGATAATATATGCATTGAGATCACTGCTATGCCGATCGTCAAACGTGCCATCCAAAAGGTAGTTGGGCATCCTTCCGCTTGTGGCAATCGATTCAAGTGTTTTGTAGCTGAGCTGTGCAACAGACTGCGAAAAAATAACATAGCAGGCTACAAAGCCGATAACCACAACAACTGTTACGAGCACCATATTCGTTATAATAAATTTTAATCTGAGACGTTTAATCAAGAGTTAACCTCACGTAATTTCAAGGTGATAACCGATCTTGCGAACAGTGGAAATAACGACCTTTGATTTGAGAAAGACGAGCTTTTTGCGTAAAAAGGATATGTATACCTCTACGTTATTATCCTCAACGTCGGACAGGTATCCCCAAACCCTTGTAATTATATCGTCCTTTGAAAATATCTGGTTTGGGGCAGACATCAGCAGCTTCATTATTTCAAATTCCTTGTACCCCAGCCGGATTGACAGCTCGCCGCAGGAGAGCGTGCAACTGGTGATGCTAAGAGTAATGTCGCCAACGCTTAGCTCATCAATTATGACCTCGCCTGTCCTGCGCGATAGTGCGCGAATGCGGGCAAGCAGCTCATCTGTCGAAAACGGTTTTGTGAGATAGTCGTCTGCACCGCAATCAAGCCCCTTGACCTTGTCGGTCACCTCATCACGTGCCGTAAGCAGAAGCACAGGCGTGCTGATTCGTTTGGAACGAAGCTCCCTAACCACGTCAAAGCCGTTCATTTTTGGAAGCATGATATCAAGCACTATCACGTCGTAAATACCGCTTTCGGCATAATAAAGCCCGTCAGCGCCGTCATATACGGTGTCGCAGGTATATTTGTTCGAGCGTAGTATCTCGGCTATGCTGTCGGCAAGCCTTTTTTCGTCGTCAACCACAAGAACGTTCAACTATATCACCTCGGATATATTATAACCTTTCGGCTTAAATTCGTCTTAATTCAAAATGGCGGAGCAAGTCCGCCATAATGATTTATGAAATATTGATTGTCTCAACGTTGAGCTCACGCTTTTTGGGGGCGGTTTTCTCACGGAGAGAGAGGAGGAATATTGCTGATCCGATAGCAGCAAACAACACGCTTGTAGCAAGAAATGCGTAAAACTCGCCGGAGTAGGAAATATATTGTTCGGCAACTTCATCGGGAACGGTGTTACGGAGATGAATGAGCCAGAACGAAGCGTTGGAAAGATTTCCGAGTGCATATCCGCCCTCTTTGATAAACTGGAACACAATACCGATATACTGACCGATAGCCGTGCATACGACAGAAACGGCGGAAATTATTATGTAGGTACACACAGTAACCTTTTTGGAGAAAAGTAGATAACCTCTGTATACCAAGAAAGCAGTTACAAGACCGAGGAAGCAGAGAACATATCTGACCTCAAAGGTGATCTTAATAGCGGGAGCGGCAAAATAATACGCAATGAAATACAGCGCAATACCGATAATGCCGAAAATCGTTGCGCCCGAAAAGCCTTTTGCGACCGTTCCTTTTCCCTCGACAGGGGAGGCGACTTCCTTCTTGGCATCCTCGATGGTTTCAAGCGCACAATGCTCACACATAAGATGGTTAAAGCACTCAAAGGTAACCTTTTTGGGGTTGCGTGAGCCAAACTTGTTTCCGCAGGAGGAGCATCTGCTTGCGCCCTCGATATCGTTATCGATAAGAAGCGAAACGCAAAAATCAATCAGCTTAAGAAACTCGGTAACGGAGCCCTTGCAGTAAACCGTAAGACCGTCCTCCTCAAGCGAATAATCGCTGACCGAGTATTCCTCCATACGGTGCGAAAAAGCCTCGGAAAAGGCGTAGCGTTTGCCTGTTTCCTCCTCGTCCTCGCTCTCCGAAAACTTAAAGTTGAAGTACGCTATCTTGCGACTGCCTTCCTCAAAGATCGAAATCAGATAACCACCGTATACAGCGTAAGCGTGATCGTTTGCTGAATCGGTACACTTTGAAAAGGAAAAGCCTTTTTCCTCAAGCACTGCCAAAAGATTTTTTGTTATCATAGCAACTCCTTAAACATTACATAACGGTCAAACAGTAGTATAACACCGACGGAGCCTCTATTGGTTAACAATTTGTTAACAGTTGAAAATTAGTTTTCCGGCTATCTCGGCAAGTGAGCATATCACAAATCCGCAGGCAAAACAATAAACCTCGATCTCGTGTTTTTTCATAATCGACGAAACAAGTGCCGAAAACAAAAATACACCAAGAAGAACACTCGCACCGAACGGAAGCAGAAATTCTAAATCAAGCCCTGCAACAGCATCTATCGTTTTTTCGTACAGCCCGAAAAACAGGAGTGTGTACGAAAAACTGATTGCGGGCAGTATAAGTGCAAGGGCGAGAGCGAGCCCTGTTACAAACGTTGTGAGAAAGCCCTTTGCGCTTACCGTATATCCCGTCGAAAGCAGTAGGGTAGTGCAGAGTGATACGAGAGTTCCGGCAAAAACATATGCGTAACCTTTTTTTGTAATTCTTCCGTAAATACTTTGGCGTATAAACAGTATAAGGCTTACGAGAGAAATTATACAAAAAACGGTATTTGAAAGGGTTGGATACAGGTCTGTAAAAAGCGACAATGGCAGCGAAAATGCAAAAACACCCAGCGCACATCCCACCCCAAACGGTAAAAGCGTGAGTGTCGATTTACTGAAGTGCAGGAAGATACTCGAAACCGCATCAAGAACCTCCTTGAATGCTCCTGTGCACACTGCTACAGTTCCTCCGCTGACACCGGGGATTACGGTGCCTCCGCCCGTTAGAAAGCCTTTGATAAACAACGCTGTATACCTATTCAAAAGCATAACGCCTCCTTGCATAATATTATGAAATTATGTTGCACCAAAGTATTGACAAAAAGTGCAAAATTCTGTATTATTTAACTTGTATTAGGATATACAAATAACTGTTGTTGGAGTTGAAAATTGAACAAGCATAATTCTGACGCTTTTCTCCGTCTTGAGAATATTTCTGTTAAATTTGATGACGACCAAATTCTTGACAATATTTCGCTGGATATCGCCGAGAAAGAGTTTGTCACATTGCTCGGGCCTTCCGGATGCGGCAAGACTACCACCTTGCGCATACTCGGGGGCTTTGTCATGCCCGATAGCGGAAACGTATATTTCGAGGGCAAGCGCATAAATGACGTTCCGCCTCATCAAAGACAGATAAATACTATTTTCCAGAAATACGCTCTTTTCCCTCATCTTAACGTTTATGAAAACGTTGCCTTTGGTCTGCGTGTTCAAAAGCTGCCCGAAAAGGTTATCCGTAAGACAGTAAACGAGATGCTTGAGCTTGTAAACCTCAAGGGATTTAATAAAAGGGATATCAACTCGCTCTCGGGCGGTCAGCAACAGCGTGTGTCTATTGCCCGTGCGTTGGCCGTTAAGCCCCGTGTCCTTTTGCTTGACGAGCCTCTCGGCGCTCTCGATCTCAAGCTCCGTAAAGATATGCAAAACGAGCTCAAGGCCATTCAGCAAAGGTTGGGAATTACTTTTATATACGTTACTCACGACCAGGAGGAGGCTCTTTCAATGTCCGATACCGTCGTGGTAATGGACGGCGGAAAAATTCAGCAGATCGGTACTCCGCTTGATATTTACAATGAGCCGGAGAATGCCTTTGTTGCCGATTTTATAGGCGAGAGTAATATTATTGACGGCATTATGCTTGAGGACTATAAAGTCAGGTTTGCGGGCAAGGTGTTTGAGTGTCTTGACAAAGGATTTGAAAAGAACGAGCCCGTTGACGTTGTTATCCGTCCCGAGGACGTTGACGTAGTGCCTGTCGATAATGGAATGCTCTCGGGAGTAGTTACCAGTGTGACGTTCAAGGGCGTGCATTTTGAAATTATCGTCGATATCGACGGATTCAAATGGATGATTCAGTCTACCGATTTTCAGGCTGCAGGCGATACTATCGGCTTGTATATTGAGCCGGATGCGATTCATATTATGAAAAAGAGTGAGTATTCCGGAGTATTTGGCGATTACAGCTCTTTCAGTGATGAACACGATCATCTTTCCGATGTTAACGAGGGCAATGATGAATAAAAAGAAATCGTCTCTTCTTGAGCGTTTCGTTGCCGCACCGTACATTGCGTGGTCTGTGATGTTTATCATCGTTCCGCTCGTAATGGTTGTATGGTATACCTTTACCGATGCCAACGGTGCGTTTACGCTCGAAAATATCAAAAATTTGTCGGATCGGGATAACGTGCTGATTTTTGTGCGTTCAATTTTGTATTCGCTTATATCTACCGTGGTTTGTCTGATCATTGCCTTTCCTCTTGCGTATTTTGTATCACAGGCAAAGGCAAAGGCACAGAGCATGGTCATTATGCTTTTGATGCTTCCTATGTGGACAAACCTGCTGATACGCACCTATTCTCTCAGCGTGCTTATTGAGGATACCGGCGTTATCAATACCTTGCTGATGAATATCGGGCTTATAGATACTCCCATCAGGATGATCTATACTCCGTTTGCAATCATTCTCGGTATGGTTTACAACTTCCTGCCCTATATGGTGCTTCCCATTTATACCGTCATCTCGAAGCTTGACCGTAGTGTTATCGAGGCATCGCAGGATCTCGGATGCAACAGATTTGCGGTTATTACCAAGGTTATCCTTCCGCTTTCCAAGGGCGGTATCGTATCGGGAATTACTATGGTGTTCGTTCCCGCAATAAGCTCGTTTTACATTTCACGTGCATTGGGCGGCGGCAAAAACCTACTCATCGGTGAAAAGATCGAACAGCAGTTCGTCGAGATCGGAAACCGTAATTTTGGTTCGGCACTCTCGCTCATTCTGCTTGTGCTTATATTTATCTCGATTGCTGTGATGAACAAGTTTTCGGATAGCGAGGAAGGGGGCGGAATCATTCTATGAAGTCTCTTTCCAAAGTATACATTTCGCTTGTCCTCCTGCTTTTGTATGCACCCGTTATCGTAATGGTTGTTTTCTCGTTCAACGAGGGCGGAAGTCTCAGCGAGATGTCGGGCGTTTCGCTCAGGCATTACATTGAGGTCTTTAATAATTCCGATGTTGGTCAGGCTATTAAAAACACCCTGATCCTGGCGGTGTCTTCAGCCGCTATCTCGGGTGTATTGGGGACTGCCGCTGCTGTCGGAATTGGGAAGCTGCGTAGTAATATGCTCAAAAAGAGCGTACTCTCGGTTACCAATATCCCTATGATGAACCCCGATATCGTTACCGGTGTTTCGCTTATGCTTTTGTTCGTTTCGGCGGCGGCTATCATTGGCCTCAGCGAGTCGCTTAATTTTATTACCCTGCTTATTTCGCACGTTACGTTCAGCCTGCCTTATGTGATTCTGTCAGTTTTGCCCAAGATTACACAGATGGATAAGCATATACCCGAGGCGGCGCAGGATCTCGGCTGTACACCTCTTATGTCGTTTTTCAAGGTCGAGCTTCCCTGCATTCTTCCGGGTGTTCTTTCCGGCGTGCTGATGGCGTTCACGCTGTCGCTCGATGACTTTCTTATCAGTTATTTCGTTTCGGGAAGCAGCTTCCAGACTCTTCCGCTTTATATCTACTCTGTGGTACGCAAGGGCGTACGTCCCTCGCTTTATGCGATCAATACCGTTATTGTTGTATGCGTTCTTGTGCTTCTGGTTATTATTAACGTTATCGGAGGCAAGGATAACAAATCAAAAAAGGTCAAAAAGGAGATATAGAATTGAAAAAAGCATTGGTTCTTGCACTCGCTGTTACTGTATTGGCTGTTTTTGCCTCCTGCGGAGCAGGGGAGCCCTACGATCCTACCTCGATGGGGTATTCCGAGTCTACTCTTAATATGGATTATTCTCAGTATGCGGGAACAACGCTTCAAGTTTTTAACTGGGGATATTATATCTCGGACGGTAGCGATGGTACAATTAACGTAAACGAGGAATTCGAAAAGCTTACGGGAATCAACGTTGAATACACTACCTACGATTCCAACGAGAAAATGTATGCAAAACTATCTGGCGGCGGCGGAGATTACGATGTTGTAATTCCTTCGGATTATATGATTGGTCGTCTTATCGAGGAGGACTATCTCGCTGAGCTCAATTTTGATAATATCCCGAATTACAGATATATCTCAGATACCTATAAAAATACCGAGTATGACCCCGATAATAAGTTTTCGGTTCCTTACTCTGTCGGTATGGTCGGCGTTATTTACAATACCTCGGTCGTTGAGGGCACTCCCGACAGTTGGTCGCTCATGTGGGATGAGCGGTATGCCGATAAGATTCTTAATTTCGGTAACTCGCGTGATGCCTTTGCAACCGCGCAGTTTTGTCTCGGCATTGATATCAATACTACCGATAAAGCTGAGTGGGATACCGCTTTTGATAAGCTTGTTGAGCAAAAGGATATTCTCCAGGGATATGTAATGGACGAGATCTTTAACAAGATGGAAAGCGGTGAGGCGGCTATTGCCCCATATTATGCAGGTGATTTCTTTACGATGTACGGTAATAACGATGATCTTGCATTCTACTATCCCAAGGAAGGCACCAACGTGTTTATAGATGCTGCCTGCGTGCTCAAAAATTCCGATAACATAGGTGCCGCCGAGCTCTATATCAATTTCCTTATGGACCCTGTGATCGCCCAGGCAAATGCCGAATATATTTATTATGCGTCCCCCAATACAGCCGTTGTTGAAAACGAGGACTATATTGAGTATCTTGAGGAGCTTCATCCCGACGCGTACGATATTCTTTACGGCATTGATGATGGCTACAACTCTGTTTCGTTCAAAAATCTTGACCAAAGCACCAAAGAGTATCTGAACAAGAAGTGGGATGAGCTTCGCAGCGACACATCTGACGGAAGCGATACCTCAATATTTATTATCAGCGGTGTTGTTATTGCCGCACTTCTGGTGTTCTTTATCGCAAAGGCTTTCATTAAAAAGAAAAGAGAGGCTGACGAAGAGGAATGAAGAAATTATTGACTTTATTCTTGATTGGCGTATTGCTGTTACCCGTTTTTTGCTCATGTAACAGAGATTCGGATAGCAGTTCTGATCCTATTGCGCTTGACGGCTTTTCGTTTGTGATCGTTCCCAACGATACCGTCTTTACTGCCAAGCAAATCAACTCTATCCCCGACGGAGATAACATTACGGTTTTCACACGTGATTATACCGTAAACGGTACTCCCGCTTTTACGCTTGACTTTGAGACCGAGGGCAGAACTGCTCTTTTGGTACGTCTTTCGTATACCGATTCGTTCGGATACGAATTCGATATAGTCGAAATGAGCGAGAACCATAGCGAAATAACCATTCCCGTAAACGGTTTTGCCGTTTCGATCCCCAACGGACTTCTTGACGGTTTGCGTGTTAACGTTGGTCAGATCGTTGAGGTTGAGGGCTATTTCGATGCCGTTCCCACTTTTGAGCAGGTCGTGCTCGCAAACCTTTCTCCCGTGGGAAAAGGATCAATTGCATTCCGCCGTATATCGCTCGTCGATCCTGTATCCGACGTTAGCGGCGACAAGATCGTATTCCTGAGCGCCGAGCGTGATGCAGACGTTTCATACCCCGAAAATTCTGTTGTTGCTATATTGGAGCAGACGACGTCTACAGGTTACTCTGTTGTCTCCGTTGGCGGTACTGAGCTTCTTGACGTTGCTAAGGCGGCATTTGTCTTCTGCGGAGCCTATAATATCGCTTATGCTTCAAAATACGTTTTAGCTGGTGAAAAATTTATGGTCAATAATCTTGATGCTGCAAACTCACTGACCGATCAGTCCGCAATCGTGATCGGAGATACCTGCTTTGAGATTCCCGATTCACACAAGAATTCCGATACCCTGTTTGAAGACGGTGTCTATGTTTACGACGGTAATTTTGACGGCGTGGTCACTCCCGGATGTGACAGCGCAAGGATTGACGTTACGCTCGTCGACGATATCGTCGTTACCGTTTCGGAGCCGGGTGGAAGATCATTTATTCCTTCCGCAAACGGTTTTACCTTCGTTTTCGTCGGTGAGGACAATGTTGCCGCCGCCGAGACCCTCGGTGTAGGTGATACGCCTGAGCTCCTTCTTATCAGTAAAGTAGAGCTTCCCGATAGATTTGTTCGAATAGGTGATACCGTTATAGAGGTATCATTGATCGACGGATACCGCCAGCCCGAGGGCGTTGCCGTAGTCTATACACCTGCATTCGGTGCAACGACAGGCACGAATTCCTACGGTGTTGAGATTGCTATCAAGGACGATAAGGTTATTGAGGTTGAGCTTTCGACCGGCGATATGGAAATTCCCGAGGGCGGATACGTTCTCAGCGTTCACAAGGACCATCCCGAGTATCGTGATGCCTGTCTCGTGTCCGAGGGCGAGAGCGTTACTATTTCGCTTGCAAATAATGATTTTTCGGTTACCACGCTTGAATATAATGCTGTGAATGCCGTTCGTGGCGAGAATATGCTTGTAATTTACGCTAACCGTGCTTCCACCGGTACCAACGTTTACGGCTATGAGATAGTTGTTGATGCTGATGGCAAGATGGAGAGCGACAGCTATTCCGGTAATGCAATTATTCCTGCAGGAGGATTTGTGCTCTCGGGTCACGGAACGTCTAAAGAGGCTCTCGAGGAGCTTTATATCAAGGGCGCTACCGTACTGTTCGATGAGGACGATAAGACTATTACGATCATCAAAAAGCCCGATTTGAATATCGTATCTGCCGAATCGGAGCTCGCTGCTGCTATTGAGAGCTTTGATGCCGCAAAGGATGCGTTGCTTAATATCGATTACGATCTCTATGACGAGAGAGTTGCTATTGCCGCTGATATGCTTGCCGAGGCAAAGCAGGCGTTCAATGAATACGATTATTCCCGTGCAATCGCACTTGCGTTGTCCGTAAGAGAGACTGCAAGCCATATTTCGTATGCAATTATTGATTCTCATTATGCCGAGAACCGTGCCGTTTGGTACCGTGCATCCGAGACAAGCGACGAGCAGGTCAGAGCAACCGTTGAAAAGATGGTTTCGCTCAACGTAAATGCTATTTATATAGAGACCTGGTATAACGGCACCTGTATCGGACTTATCGACGTTGAAAACGTTACCCACACTCCCGTTCACGGCGATTATGATGCACTTGAGGCTTTCGTAAGGATTTGCCACGAATACGGAATTGAGGTTCACGCTTGGGTTGAGAACTTCTTTGCCGGAACGTTTGACGGCAACCATACTCCCTCCAATCCCATTATTACCGAGTGGAGTGATAAGCTCCTTCTCGACAGCATGGGCAACGACTATTACTTCTATCAGGATAATCACTGGTTTGCGTTCCTCAATCCGTATGACAGAGATTGCCGTGATCTCGTGCTTGAGGTATACCGTCAGCTTATCGAGAATTATGATATAGACGGTCTCCACCTCGATTATATCCGTTTCCCCGAGCTTAATTACCAGCTTTACGATTACGGATACAATGCCGATATAATTGCCGCATTTGCAAAAGAAACCGGCTACAAGAGCGATCCTCATAACTTTGTCAGCGGTACCAAGGAACACACCGCTTGGGTCAAGTTCCGCCAGGATATTATTACCAGCTTTGTCGAGGAGGTATATGACCTTGTAAACGAGCTGGAGCCTGATCTCTGGCTCTCTGCCGCAACCTATCCCGATGTGCCCAACGTTGTAAATACCATCTTCCAGGATGTGAGAGCCTGGGTAAACAACGGTTGGATGGACGAGGTTCACTCTATGTCCTACGGCGCAGATAACGTATACGTCAGCAATAACGCTGCGATGTATGTTGACATCTGTAAGGGCAAAGCGTTTTATTCTACGGGCATTCAGGCATTCGGAGAGACCGCAAAGCTCAACTTTGCTCACCAGCTTACCGAGGTGATCGGTGTTGGCGCCGACGGCGTTTCGATCTTCTCGCTCGGAAGCATCACTCCCGATACCTATCAATACGAGATCACCGAGGGCGCATTCCGCACTCCTTCGGTTCAGGTTTACCGCTGGTCTGAGACGGTTGCCGCACAGCTTCAGTACCTGCTCGACCGTATCGATAATACCGCCTCGCTCGTAACTTTGCTTGACAAGAGTGCCTACGATGCGTTTGTCAGCAAAGCAAATGAACTCATCGAAGAGGCAAACGGTGTTGACGTTGATACTGCTGCAAACGCCGTGCTTACGCAGTATGCAAAAGATACCATCGCTGCTCTTGCTGACCTCGATGCTCTGCTCAAGACCGCATACGGCGATGATAATAAATACAGCTCCGATATTGACCGCCTTGTTTACTGGCTCAACCTCTCGCTGTACCGTATCGATAACTAACCGATATTCATTGGAAGGTGCTGTGCTTCAGCACCTTTCTTTGCATAGTAATGCTTGACATAGCATATTAATTGTGTTAAAATAGTCCAACAAATATTTTAAGGAGTAAATTATGAAAAAAATCGCTATCCTTCTCGCATTTGTTATTTGCTTTGCGTGTGCGCTCGTAGCATGTAACGATGCTGCAGACGAGTCCTCTGTGGCTGAGTCTGTTGCTGAGTCTAACGTTGAGTCAGATACCGGCTCTGAGGCTGAGTCTGATGCTGAGTCCGAGGTTGAGTCCGAGGTTGAGTCAGATACCGAGGATACTTCCTCCGAGGCTGAGGATGTCTCCGAGGAAGATGTTGTTATCAGCGGCTCGAATGTTGCTGAGGGCAAAGAGTACACCGTTACCGGTTGCGGTACCGGATATATCAACGAGAGTGGTCAGTGGCCTTCCGTTTACAACGCAAGCCTTACCGATGGCTTAGCAAGTGAAGAACTCAACTTCGGCACCACCTCCACCTGGTTTGCTTTCTACAACAACAGCTCCAACCCTGAGCTTATCAACGCCCCCGACGGACTTGGTGCGATTGTAATCGATCTCGGTGAGGCTTACGATCTCTCCGCAATCAGAGTTCACCTCGGTAACCACTACGCAAACGGCGTGAACAGTCCCAACTACGTTAACGTTTACACCTCCGCTGACGGCAACGAGTTCACCATGGTTGGCGAGCTTGAGATCAAGGACGCTGAGGAAACCGACAATGCAGTTCTCGCATACTGGAGTGAGATCAACGCAGGAACCAATGCACGCTACGTTAAAGTTGAATTCAGCCTTCGCGGCGTATTTGCGTTCCTTGATGAGATCGAGATCTACGGCGAATAATCAGCTTACCGTTAAATAGAAGGCAGACCTTTTAGGCTCCTTCTCATAAGGATGTTAAAAACCGACAGACTTTTGTTCTGTCGGTTTTTTCTTTTATGAATTTTAATTTATCTAACTGTTCGACATATTGGAATTGATAATTCTATAACAACGCCTCATAGATTTTCGCAGAACATTCGGCTGGCGCCATAATAGAAGTGTCCACCGTTAAGTCATATTCGTCCTTCGGGAATAAGTATGTATATGAGGATTCGGCAGACCCCGGGCATCTGTTTTTGCGTGCATTCTCTCTTTGAAGCAACACATCTAGGGGACAGGTTACATGTACGAAAAGGATACGATATTGTCCCAACATTGCTGTTAGCTGACGAAAAATTCGTTCACTTGTAATTACATGGTCAATAATAACGCCCGACGAAGTTTTCAGAGCTTCCAATGCGCTTGTACACATGTCACCTGATATCTCAAATACATCATCCTCGTATATAGTTTCATCTGTTGACAGTTTCATAAAATCATCAATAGAAATAATAACGTACTTTTCATTTATTTTTTCTTCTATCAGCCCTTGCAATGCTTTGGATAATGTAGATTTTCCGCTACTGGATGGACCGTTGAGCAATATTATCTGTTTTTTCATGTCGTAGACCTCCGCCAAATTGGAATTTATCGAACTGATTTAGAATATCCAGCATCGCATTTGTATGCACAAACGCTTATTGGGCTCAACCCAATCTCATTTTAATATAACATTTCAGTCGATATTATTCAAGCTTTATTCCAACTTCGTCGGAGTTTTATTATTGCTTTTTGGCAATCGTGTTATTAAAACCTTACGTTTTAGTGATATTTTATACGCCAGACTCGGCGTGGCCGAATACCACTATGCGAAGCATAATAAAACAGCGAGACTTCCTTGTGGGAAGTCTCGCTGATCGCTCTGTTTTTTGATTAAACCGTAATTATTTAAGTCTTGCGATCTGGTCAGCGAGCTGCTTTCTGAGCTCCTCGGGAATGGTGTCGCCGATCTTAGCGTAGAACTCGGTGACGCTGCCCTCGAGGTCCTCGAGCCAGTACTCGTTTTCGACGGTGAGAATGCTCTTGAGGTCATCGATAGTGAATTTGTGACCCTCGCAGATGCTGTAATCAAGACCCTCGAGGTTGATGTCCTCGGCGTTGGGAACGTAGCCGATAGGAGTAGAAACTGCATCAACTTCGCCCTCGCACCTCTTGATGATCCACTCGAGTACACGGAAGTTGTCGCCAAATCCGGGCCACATAAAGTTGCGGTCGTCATCAAGTCTGAACCAGTTAACGTGGAAGATCTTGGGAAGGTTGGTAGCCTTGCTCTCCATGTCGAGCCAGTGAGCAAAGTAGTCACCCATATTGTAGCCGCAGAAGGGAAGCATAGCCATGGGATCACGTCTTACTACGCCGACTGCACCGGATGCTGCAGCGGTAGTCTCGGAAGCCATAATGGAACCAACGAAGGTGCCGTGCTTCCAATCAAAGGACTGGTAAACAAGGGGAGCGGTCTTTGCTCTGCGTCCGCCGAAAATGATAGCGGAAAGGGGAACGCCTGCGGGATTGTCAAACTCTTTGGAAATGCAGGGGCAGTTCTTTGCAGGAGCAGTAAAGCGGGAGTTGGGGTGTGCGCCCTTCTCGCCGAGGGTGTGATCCCAGGTCTCGCCCTTCCAGTTGAGAGCGTTTGCGGGAGGATTCTTGTCAAGGCCTTCCCACCAAACGGTGTCGTTGTCGAGATTATGAACAACGTTTGTAAAAATGGTACCCTTCTGGGTAGAAATGAGAGCGTTGGGATTGGATTTCATATTGGTGCCGGGAGCAACGCCAAAGAAGCCGTTCTCGGGGTTTGCAGCCCAAAGTCTGCCGTCAGCGCCTACACGGATCCAAGCGATATCATCGCCTACGCACCATACCTTGTAGCCCTTCTCGGTGTAAAGTGCGGGAGGAATAAGCATTGCGAGGTTGGTCTTGCCGCAAGCAGAGGGGAATGCAGCTGCAACGTATTTGATCTCGCCGTTGGGATATTCGATACCGAGGATGAGCATATGCTCAGCCATCCAGCCCTCGTTTTTGCCGAGGTAGGAAGCGATTCTGAGTGCAAAGCACTTTTTGCCGAGAAGAACGTTTCCGCCGTAGCCCGAGTTGATGGACCAGATGGTGTTGTCCTCGGGAAAATGGCAGATATAACGGTTGTTCTCGTCCATATCAGCTCTTGCGTGGAGACCCTTGATAAAGTCGCCGTCGGTGCCCATTGCATCAAGAACAGCGGTGCCGACACGGGTCATAATAACCATGTTGAGTACAACGTAGATAGAGTCGGTGAGCTCGATACCGTTCTTGGCAAACTCACTGCCTACAACGCCCATAGAGTAGGGGATAACGTACATAGTTCTGCCGGCGTAGGAGCCCTTGTAGAGCTTGCCGAGCTTCTCGTAGCATTCCTGGGGATCCATCCAGTTGTTGGTAGCGCCTGCATCCTCTTTCTTGCGGGAGCAGATAAATGTTCTGCCCTCAACACGAGCAACGTCGTTAACGGCGGTTCTGTGGAGATAGCAGCCGGGAAGCTTTTCCTGATTGAGTTTGAACATCTCGCCACTACGGCAAGCCTCTTCTCTGAGAGCCTCAATCTGTGCATCGGAGCCGTCGATAAGAACGACATCCTTGGGGTTGCAAAGCTCGATCATTTCATCAAGCCAAGCGTTGAGTTTGGTGTTGTTGGTAAGTGCCATAATTTCCTCCGTGGGTGAATTTATTTTTTGATTTTAATATACATTTTGTCTGCTATGAGCGAAAAAGCATTGATATCAAGCATCTCGCCCCTGATATCTGCAGTAAGCCCGCATTCCTCGATTGCCGCAGTTATTTCTGCCTTTGACAGTCTGTCTCCGAATGAAGCAAAGAGTGCATTGGATAGCGTTTTGCGTCTTTGTCCGAACGCCGCACGAATCACCTCGAAGAACATCCTTGTATCAACAGGACTGACGGGTGGCTTTTCGTGCAGGTCAAACCTGATTACCGCACTGTCGACCTTTGGCTTGGGACTGAAGCAGCCTGCCTTTACTGTAAACAGCTTTTTTACGGTTGCATAGTAGGAAATCGAGGCGGTCACTGCGCTGTAGTTCTCGCTTCCGCTTTTTGAACAGAATCTGTCCGCTACTTCCTTTTGTACCATCACCGTAATACTGCGAAATCGGTGCATTCCCTCGAGCAGCTTCATAATAATCTCGCTGGTGATGTAGTAGGGGAGGTTAGCGCAGACGCAAACGTCCATATCTGCAAATTCCTCTTTCAGCAACGCATCAACGTCAACGCTAAGTATGTCGTTGTTGATAATACGGACGTTTTTGCAATCCTTCAGATTCTCGCCAAGAATAGGTATGAGCTCGCTGTCAATCTCGACAGAAATTACCTTTTTGGCAACCTTACTCAGCTCTCTGGTGAGAATCCCGAATCCCGGTCCTATCTCAATAACTCCGTCGTTTTCGGAAATGCCGCTTTCAGCAACGATCCTGCGAGGTATATCGGGATTGGTCAAGAAGTTCTGCCCGTATTGCTTTTTCTTTTTGAAATCAGTCATTCTTTGTCAATAATTGTTAGGAACTTTGCAGTTCCGCCAACCGCAAACTGACCGTGAGGAATGGACGGCTTGAAGTAAATGCTGTCGCCCTCATGGAGTATAAATTCCTTGCTTCCGATAGAAATACCGATAGTACCCTCCAGCACGTAGTTAAACTCCTGCCCTGAGTGGGAAACCTGATCGGCCTTTTTCTCGGAAGGCGTTATGGTAACAATCATCGGCTCCTTATCTCTGCCGATAAAGTTATGTGCAAGCGACTCGAACTTATATCCCTCAAAACGCTCAACGCCTACACCGCAGCCCTTGCGAGTGATGCAATACTCGGACATACGGGGTGCATCACCTACCAATAGCTCAGTGGAATCAATACCGAGCACGGATGCCGTTTTGTAGATGATGCTGATAGGAATATCCTTTTCGCCTCTCTCGTACATAAGGTATTCCTCGGTGGAAATACCAATACCCTCGGCAACCTCCGTCTCGCTCATATCAAGAACGTCACGCATATATGCGATTCGGTCAGCGATAAGCTTGATTTGTTCGTTAACGCTCATGTAATACTCCTGAAAGTTTTAAGTGTTATTCTTGAGTTCCCTCGAGAATGTCAACCTGCTCCATAATGGTGTCAATGCTGCTCTGAATGCTGTTGACGTGGGACTCGATCGAGGATGCGATAGCATTGTTTTCGCTCATGATAAGTCCGGTATAGATGTAGAGCGAGCTACCGAAATCGTAAACGGCCGCAGGATCCCAGATACGGTTCTCAAAAATAGTGTCGAGCATCTTGTCATCATCGTCAGAGGTGAACTTCTGAAGCTTGATAGTCTCCTCGTAGTATTTGGGCTGGAGAATCTCCTGACCGTAGTAGCCCAAAGCCTCAAGAGCATAGGAGATGAATTCAAGGTCCTCTGCACGGGTGGTGCTGGGAAGAGCTATAAACTGTGCCCAGTATACGGTTGCGGGCGAGCAGTAGTTGTTCTGGGTGGAATCAAACTTGGGCATAGGAAGAATGCCATAGGTAAAATCTGCGTTGGAATCAAGCAGCGTCTGAACGTAAGCGACCTTATTGTACTGGAAGAGCGCTCTGCCCTCGGCAAAGATAGTATTTGCCTGGAGGTAGTACTCGCTGTTGAAGGCCATCTCGGCAACACAGGTATTCTCAGTGTCGGTGAGAACCTCAAACATCTTGTCGAATTTAGTGTATGTTTCCTCGTTCTGAACGTTGATGATAAAGCAATCGTCGATATCCTTATCGATCATTTTTTGATCGTAGCTCATCATGCAGGCGATTCCGTCATAGGTCTGTGCAATGATGCCAAAGGTATCGTTTTCGTAGTCTGCGGTGGAGCCCTGGCTTGCTACCTTGCTGAGCTCGTACATCTGGTCGATGGTCCACTCATTGTTATAAACGTAGTCGTAAATGGGTTTGGAGCCGTCAGTATTGAAGAGGTTGTTATACAGATCTTTGTTAACGAAAACGCCCCAGGTTGCGCCCTGGTCGCTGACGAGAAGATCACCTGTAACAAAGAAAATGTGGTTTTTTACCGAAAGATCACGGATCGAAGCCTGCTCCCACCAAGGGTTGCTGAGGTTGAGAGATTCAATGTCAGCAAGGTCGTAGAGGAGACCCTCGAGAGCGTATTTAGCAAGATTGAGCGAGCTGTTGACGATAACGTCAAATTCGCAAGTATCAGCCTCGATTGAGTTTTTGATAATATCAACGTCGCTGGGCTCACGGTGCTGGGTTACAACGTTAATGCCGTACTGCTCGGCAAGAAGAATGTAACGCTCGTAGGATGCATCGTTTACAGCGCTACCGTTGGTCTCGTAAGCGGCAATCTCGCAGTTGGTGTAGGTATCGGCATCAACTCCGCCTATAGAGAATACGATGTCTTTTCCGCCCCAGTTTTTGGTCTCAAGTCCAAATGGCGTTTTGCCGTCGCCCTCGGATGTGGCTAAGCTTTCAACGTCGCCGTCGCCGTTGCAGGCGCAAAACAGGGGAATGAGCATAAACAGTGCCAATAAAATTACGATAAATTTCTTGTTCATATCTGTACCTCCATTTTTTGTCAGAATAATTATACCAAATTATATATGTCCAGTCAAGTGACACATTGTATATTTTCTATGTTTTCGAGAACTATTTTTTTGCCTTTATAAGCAAATGCGTATTTATTGAATTCACCCTCGTCGAGATTCTCGATAAATTCCTTGGTTATGCTTCCTTTGCGGGATTCCGAAAAGTATGTAACCGGTGCTACCTTTGCGGCTTTGTTGTACGGACAAACGTTCTGACATATGTCGCAGCCCCAGACGATTCCCGCTTTTCGAAGCAGCAATAATTCCTCGTTACTCTTTTTCTTTTTTTGCGAAACTGCCGGAAGGCATTTATCTCTATTGATGCCGTCATCGGAAATTGCGCCCGTGTGGCAGGCGTCAAGGCAAATGTTGCAGGCGTTGCAGGTGCTTATATCGGTCAGCTTATGCTCGAGCTCTGCGCTTGTAAGTATCGAAGCAATAAAAACAAAGCTGCCGTATATCTTGTCGATGAACAGGGTGTTTTTTCCGAGCACACCCAGTCCGCACCTTGCCGCAGCATACTTTTCGTCGATAGGCGATCTGTCCGCAAAGCCGTAAAACCTCTCGCCCGTAAGGCGTTCGAGCTCGGGGCAAAGGGAGTCGAACAAATTTTCAAAGTATTTATGATAGTCGTATATCCTTGCGTATTCCGAAAAACCGTCCTTGCTCATCTCAAGATCTCCGCATCTGTAAGGAACATCAAATACGACGGCTGTCTTTACACCGCCTGGCATAAGGTGAGAGTATACGGTTTTGCATTCGCTGATCGGAATCACACCGAAATGGTCAATGCCGTGTCTGCTAAGAAGTGATTTAACGGTATCCTTCATATTGTCCTCAATTCAAAAGAAAAAGGCTCCGTATCTGCCGAATGACAAATAACAGAACCTTTAGCGTAAAATTCAGTCCGCTATCACCAAATATGTCAATCGGTGATGTAGGGAATGAGTGCAAGGTGTCTCGCTCTCTTAACAGCAAGGGTGAGCTGTCTCTGGTGGCGTGCACAGGTACCGGTTACTCTGCGGGGAAGAATCTTAGCTCTCTCGGAGAGATTCTTGCGGAGACGAAGGGTATCCTTGTAATCGATGTAATCGATTTTATCTGCACAGAAAGCGCAAACTTTCTTTCTTCTCTTGTTGCCACGGAAGGGAGCTCTTGCGCCGTCACGCTGCTCGCGAGGCTCTCTCTGCTCTCTGGTCTCGTTTACTTCTTCAACCTCGGGAGCGGTCTCCTGAGTGTTAACAACCTGTTCGTTATCCAATGTGATTTACCTCCTTTTAGTTTTTAGAAGGGCAGCTCGTCGTCTGCGGAAAGATCCTCAAAACCCGAATCTGCCGCCGGTGAACTGTAGGTCGGGATAGACTGCTGTGCAGGCTGGCTTCCTGCGGAATCGCTCGACTTTCTCTCGACGAACTGTGCCTCCTCGGCAACTACCTCGGTGATATAACGCTTGACGTTGTTTGAATCCGTCCAGCTGCGGGTCTGGAGAGAACCGCAAACGAGGATAGGCTTGCCTTTGGTAAAGAATCTCGAAACAAACTCGGCGGTCTGACGCCATGCAACCACGTTAATGAAATCGGTCTGAGCCTGCTCACCGGGCTTGGTGTAGCGTCTGTTTACCGCAATGGTAAAGGTTGTAACCTTAATACCGTTAGTGGTGGTTTTAAGTTCGGGATCGTCCGTAAGATTGCCTATGAGAATAACCTTGTTAAAAGCCATTGCTCGAACCTACCTTTCGATGAATTACTGCTCGATTCTTACGATGAGCGAACGAAGAATACCGTCGGTGATGTTATAAATTCTGTCAAGCTCTGCGGGGAAATCGGGAGAAGCCGCAAATTTAACGAGAACGTAATAACCCTCGGTAAGATCTTCGATGGGGTACGCAAACTTTCTCGTCTTCCACTCGTTTACTTCCTCGATCTCAGCGTTGTCGCCGATGAGGGAAACGAACTTTTCAACGAGAGCCTTAACGGAATCTTCGCCGCCTTCTTTGTTGACAACGAATATCGTTTCGTACTTGTTTTTAAGCTCCATCATTACACCTCCTTTTGGACTTTGACCCCGTGTCAATGCACGGGATAAGGAGAAACTAAAAGTTTCTAACTATCAAATTATATCACGCAAACTCACGTTTGTCAATGATAATTTTTGAACAATGTTGAATCAGTCTTTGTTTTGATTGTGTCTCTTGAGAAGACGGCGGATCCTCGAGGTGCAGTCAAGCAGAGGAGAGATCGACTCGTCGTTGTTAAGAGTGGTGAGGATCTTTGCGATGAATTTGGACATATCAACCTGTACGAACCAGGGACGTGTCTTGAGATCCTCGGGAGCGTAGGTGAGGTTGGTAGAATAAACTCTCTTTATAAGACCCTTTTCGTAAAGCTCGTCAAACTTCTCAAGGCCGTGGGTAAAGAAAGCAAATGTGGTGGCAACATATACGTCCGAGACGTTGCGCTTCTGTATCTCGGTGATAACCTCGATGACCGACTCGCCCGAAGCGATCATATCATCGATGATAAGAGCTCTTTTGCCTTCGAGAGGACCGCCAATGTATTCGTGCTGAACGATGGGGTTTTTGCCATCGACAACCCTGGAGTGATCACGTCTCTTGTAAAACATACCGACATCGAGTCCGAGAACGTTTGCGTAGTAAATAGCTCTCTCCATAGCGCCGGTATCGGGGCTGATAACGGTCATATTGTCCTTAAATATATCGTCACCCTCGTTTTGAATAAAGCATTTGAGCATGGAGTAGGTGGGGAAAATGTTTTCGAACGAGGTGTTGGGGATTGCGTTGTAAATAGTACCGTCGTGAGCATCAAAGGTAAGGATGCAATCTACGCCGAGTGCCTGAAGCTCCTCGAGAGACTGAGCGCAGTCAAGCGACTCTCTGCCTTTTCTTTTGTGCTGACGGGATGAGTAAAGAAGGGGCATAAGAACGGTAACTCTGTTTGCCTTACCGCCGATAGCGGAAAGAACGCGCTTGATGTCGCGGAAATGCTCATCGGGACCCATACGGTTTTTATAGCCGAAAAGATCGTAGGTACAGCTGTAGTTTCCGATATCGCAAAGTATGTAAACATCTCTGCCTCTTACGGAATCAGTTATCTTGACTTTGCCTTCGCCGTTGTTAAAGCGGATCTCCTCGATGGGGATAATGTAGCTCTCGCTGTCATCTTCGTTCCTGAGCTGACGGATAAACTGATCGACCTCAACGCCAAGCTGAGTACAGCTTTTAAGCACGATCAGACCCATTTTTCCGTGAGTAAGGTTAGAATTCGATCCCATAGTTACACTCCTTATTGTCGCAAAATTTGCATCGTAAACATATTTTACAACAAAAACTCCATTTTGTATATAGTGTATTTATACAAATCGTTGCGAATTTCGAGCAAGTTTTACCGAAATTCGTCGAAATACTGTATATAGAGTAAAAGGCTGAACAAAAAGATTGACAATATGAAAATGTTGTGATAATATAAAAAAGAACAAAAGTTCGTACGGAGGATAAATTATGGCAACTAAAGACAGTAAGGCTATTGCACTGGAGGCGGCGCTTGCTCAAATAGAAAAGCAGTGCGGCAAAGGTTCTATAATGCGATTGGGTGAGAACGTTGGCATGGAAGTAAAAAGTGTTCCTACCGGCTCGCTCACACTGGATATTGCTCTTGGTATCGGCGGCGTTCCGAGAGGAAGGATCATTGAGATATACGGCCCCGAGTCCTCGGGTAAAACAACACTCGCTCTCCATATCGTTGCCGAGGTTCAAAAGCGTGGCGGCGAGGCAGCGTTTATCGATGCCGAGCACGCACTTGATCCCGTTTATGCACACGCACTCGGTGTTGATACCGATTCGCTTCTTGTTTCCCAGCCCGATTACGGCGAGCAAGCACTCGAAATTACCGAGGCACTCGTGCGCTCCTGCGCTGTTGAGGTCGTAGTAGTTGACTCTGTTGCCGCCCTCGTCCCCAAAAACGAGATAGACGGCGATATGGGCGATTCGCACGTCGGACTCCACGCAAGGCTTATGTCACAGGCACTTCGTAAGCTTTCGGGTGCTATCGCAAAATCCAACTGTATCGTTATTTTCATTAACCAGCTCCGTGAAAAGGTCGGCGTCGTTTATGGCAATCCGGAGACCACAACCGGCGGCAGAGCACTGAAGTTCTATGCCTCTGTCCGTCTTGATGTTCGTAAATCCGAGGCGCTTAAAAACGGAAGCGAGGTTATCGGTAACCACGTTAAATGTAAGGTTGTCAAGAATAAGGTCGCTCCTCCATTCAAAACAGCCGAGTTCGATATTATTTATGGTAAAGGCATCTCCCGCGAGAGCGAGATTATCGAGATGGGCATAAGCACGGGAATTATTGAGAAAAGCGGCTCCTGGCTTTCCTATAACGGTGAGAAGCTCGGACAGGGTAAGGATAAGGTCCGCAGCCTGCTTGAGGATAACGTTGCTCTTGCCGAGGAAATCTCGGGTAAGATTATGGCATCGCTCAGCGTAAACAGCTCTCCTGCTGTTGTTTCGGCTTCCGCCGAGGACCTTTTTGACGAGGAATAATAGGTGTATACAGTACAAAGCGTTCTTACACACGGCTCCGAGAACGAGTACACGGTTGTTTGTAACGGGGATTGTTTTTTGATAACCCGATACGATTATGAACAGCTGCAAGTCAATGAGGGAGATTTGATTGATGATGATGCTTTTGAGGCTCTTTGTTATGCAAGTAAACGCCTCACCTGCATCAAAAAAGCATTTGAGTATCTTTCGTACGGCGACCTGTCGCAAAAGCAACTGTATGATAAGTTGATTAAAAAGTTTCCAAAAGAGCTTTCGCAGGGGGTAGCTGAGCTTATGACCGAAAGGGGATACGTTGACGATTCCCGTTTGGCAAAGCGCTATGCCGAGACCTTTTACGAGTTCAAGCTGATGGGGCTCAATCGCATCAGGTCGGAGCTTTTTCGGCGCGGTATATCAAAGGAAAATATCGACCTCGCCCTTGAACCCTATGAATGCGAGGATCAGGTTCCGCGCGTGCTGGAATATTTACACAAAAAATATGATGTTTCCAAATTGAACGACTATGTATACCGGCGCAAGGTCTACGGAGGCCTTGTGAGAGCCGGATTTGGCTCCGAGGATATCTCGGACGCACTGAATTCTGCCGAAAGTGAGTAAATTATGGCAATTAAAGTAGGATTTGTATCGCTCGGTTGTCCCAAAAATCTTATTAACACCGAGCAGATGCTTGCGCTTCTCGCTAACAACGGTTATGAGATCGTTGCTGAGGATTATGAGGCTGACGTTATCGTTATTAACACCTGCGCTTTTATCGAGAGCGCAAAGCAGGAGGCCATTGATAATATTCTTGATGTTTCCTGGCTTAAGAAGAACCGTGACCTTAAGGGTATAGTTGTTACCGGTTGTCTCCCTCAGAGATACGGTGACCAGTTCAAAAAGGAGCTTCCCGAGGTCGATTGTATTATCGGCACAGGCTCTGTTGATGATATATGCGATGCCGTTGAGGCTGCATATCACGGTAGAGAATATTCCAGTTTCAAGAGCATCGACGACGCTCCTCTCGGAGGAGAGCGTGTTATCACCACTCCCGAGTATTTTGCATATCTTCAGATTGCGGAGGGCTGCGACAACCGTTGCTCCTACTGCGTTATCCCCGATATCAGGGGTAAATTCCGCAGCAGACCTATGAGCGATATCGTTGAGGAGGCACAGGGCCTTGCGGCTCTTGGTATCAAGGAGATATGCTTGGTGGCTCAGGATACAACCAGATACGGCGAGGATCTGTACGGCACTTATGCTCTTGACAGCCTTATATCGGAGCTTTCAACTATTGAGGGTATTGAGTGGATACGCGTTCTTTATTGCTATCCCGACCGTATTACCGACGGACTTATCAATGAGTTTGCCACCAATAAAAAGCTTGTCAAATACATAGATATGCCCATTCAGCACATCAATGACGATATTCTTTCGGCTATGAATCGCAGAGGCAATTCCGAGACAATCAAGACCGTGGTCAAAAAGCTGCGTGATGCGGTTGAGGGAATTGTTATCCGCACTACCGTTATCGTCGGATTCCCCGGTGAGACCGAAAAGCAGTTCAACGAGCTCCGCAGCTTTATTAAAGAGACAAAATTTGAGCGTCTCGGTGCATTTGCCTATTCTCGCGAGGAGGGAACTCCTGCCTATTCTATGCCTAAACAGGTGACCGAGAAAACAAAACAAAAACGCCTCGATATGATAATGTCGGATCAAAATAGGATTCATAACGATTTTAATGAGCGTTTTGTGGGTACCGAGCTTACCGTTATATGCGAGGGTTATGATCCCGTGTCCGAATGTCATTTCGGAAGATCCTATGCAGATGCTCCCGATATTGACGGAAAGGTTTATTTTAATGCACCCCGAAGGATCAAAGAGGGTGAGTTTGTTAAGGTGGACATAACCGAGATACTCGATTACGACCTCTACGGTAAGGCAAAGCGCTGAGTTTCAGGAGGTAATTAAAAGCATATGAACCTGCCCAATAAAATCACTGTGGCAAGAATTTTTATGATACCGTTTTTCGTATTCTTTCTTGTGTACGATATTTTTGACGATCCGATCATCAGCCGTGTAGTTTCAGCATCGTTATTTATAATTGCTTCGATAACCGATTTTGTCGATGGCCACATTGCCCGCAAGAGGGGACTTATAACCGATTTCGGAAAGTTTATGGACCCTCTTGCCGACAAATTTCTCATTCTCGGAGCAATGTTTGCGATGTGCTTTTCGGACTACGTCTTTGATTATGCAGCGGTCGGTTTTACTACCGCAGTATCCGCCGAAATAGTCAGACATTTGTTTTTCTGGACAGCAATAATCGTTGTTTTCCGTGAGCTTGCCGTTACGTCGATGAGGCTCGTTGTGGCAAAATCGAGCGGTGCGGTTATTGCCGCAAGCATGCTCGGAAAAATAAAAACAACTACCCAGATAATAGGCGTTGCGGTCGTTATTCTCGAACCCGTTATCTTCCGATTTACGCAGGGCTGCTTCTCGGTGGTTTCGCTTGCCGCAATGCTCGTATTCACGGTGCTTTCGGGAGTTAATTACATTAAAACGTATTGGAAATTTATCAATACAGATAAATAGGTGAGTTATGCGACTTTTTAATACACTTACAAGACAAAAAGAGGATTTTGAGGTTAAAAACGGCGAGGTGCGTATGTACGTGTGTGGCCCCACCGTATATAACTATTTTCATATCGGAAACGCAAGGTGCTTCGTTATATTTGATATGCTTCGCCGATACCTTGAGTATTGCGGACATAAGGTTACCTACGTGCAAAATTTTACCGACGTGGATGATAAGCTCATTCGAGCTGCGAAGGAAAACGGCATCACTGTAGGTGATATTGCCGATAAATATATCGGTGAGTATTTTACCGATGCTCACGGACTTGGCGTTAACGATGCAACCGTTCACCCCAGAGCGACCGAGAATATCGATAAGATCATCGAGATCGTTTCCGCTCTTATCGAGAGAGGTCACGCTTACGTGTCGGGAAATGACGTTTACTTTGATTCCCAAAGCGATAGCGATTACGGAAAGCTCTCGCATCACAATCTCGATGAGCTCGAGGCCGGTGCAAGAATTGATGTGAACGAGGTAAAACGCCATCCCTTTGATTTTGCGCTTTGGAAGGGCAGAAAGGAAGAGGACGAGATTTGCTGGGAATCCCCTTGGGGACTCGGCAGACCCGGCTGGCATATTGAATGCTCTGCTATGGTCAACCGTTATCTCGGCACAGAGATTGATATTCACGGCGGCGGAGTTGATCTTATTTTCCCTCACCACGAGAATGAGATTGCCCAGAGTGAGTGTGCAACAGGCTGTACTCTTGCACGTTTTTGGCTCCATAACGGACATATTAACGTTGATAATAAAAAAATGAGTAAATCGGCAGGGAACTTTTTCCTCGTGCGAGATGCAGCGGCAAAATACGGTTACAAGGCAGTGAGATTCTTCCTCCTCTCGTCACACTATCGCAGCCCCATAAATTACAGCTCAGATATATTGGAGCAGTCTGCGGCAGCTGTAGAGCGTATCGGTAACTGCCTCGGAAATATTGCATTTGCCGAAAAGAATGCCTCGGGCGAGCTAAACGAGCGTGAAAGAGCAAGCATTGATTTTCTCATCGAAAAGAAAGCTTCTTTTGTTTCAGCAATGGATGATGATCTCAATACCGCCGATGCCATAGGATTTTTGTTTGAGATGACAAGGGATATAAACACCGTCATTTCCGCCGGTGCAAGTGCCGATTATATTTGTTCCGTTAAGGAGCACTATATACCTCTTTGCGATCTGCTTGGATTTGGTAGCGATAACGCCGATGAGGATACCTCTTATATCGAGGAAATGATCGAAAAACGCACTCAGGCAAAAAAGAACAAGGACTATGCTCTTGCTGATGCTATCCGTAACGAACTTAGAGAAAAGGGAATCATCCTTGAGGATACTCCCCAGGGTGTAAAATGGAAAAAAGCACAGAACTGATCAAAAGAGAATACAGCTCTGTTTTGCTCGCATATCTCGGGGATGCGTATTATGAAACGCTGGCCCGAGAGTATGTCATTGAGGGCGGCGATTGTAAACTGAGCGACGTAAACAAAAAGATACTTGATCTTGTAACCGCGGTGTCACAGAGTAAAATAGTCGAAATCATTCTTCCTCATCTTACCGAGGAGGAGGAATGGTTTTACAAATCGGGAAGAAATGCCCATAACACTCACCGCACGCGAAGTGCTGCCGCTGTGGAATACCGCAGGGCTACGGGACTGGAATGTCTGTTTGGATTTTACTTTCTTTCGGGCAGAGAGACACGAGCAAGAGAGCTGTTTGGGCTGATAACTTCCGGTGTCTATAACGATGGGGGAAATAACCATGATTGAGCTGACACAAAAAGAAAAATCGGTTTACGAATATATCAAAAACTGTCTTGAGAATAACGGTTATGCTCCTTCGGTGCGTGATATCTGCACCGCTGTGGGCATACGCTCTACATCGTCGGTTCATGAGTATATTCGTAAGCTCGAAACGAAGGGTTATATTACAAAGTGCTCGGGCAAGAGCCGTGCGCTCAAAATCGAAAGTAAATCGCCCTCCGAGCGTGGGGCAATGAAAAAGGTGCCCATTCTCGGCAGAGTTACTGCCGGTGTTCCTATACTCGCTGTCGAAAACTATGAGGGCTACGTTGATTTTCCCGCAGGTATGGCAAGGGGCAAAGCCAATCTCTTTGCGCTTCGGGTTATGGGCGAGAGCATGATCGAGGCAGGCATTCTTGACGGTGATATAGTTGTTGTTGAAAGCCGAAAGTATGCCGATGACGGTGAGATCGTAGTGGCAATGATTGACGATGAAGCAACCGTCAAGCGTTACTTCCGCGATAACGGCAGAATCAGACTGCAGCCCGCCAACAGTGCTATGAGTCCCATTTACAGCCGTGATGTTACCGTGCTCGGTAAGGTTATCGCCAATTTCCGCTTTTATTGATAATAGTGATAATATACAAAGCTGACATTGGAATAATTTGAATTTTTTTGAAAATAACTATTGACATGTGCTTGTCGTTTGTGATATTCTAATAGGGCGGTTGCAGAGGCGGTTGCACACGATCCATTAGCTCAGCCGGTAGAGCACATGACTTTTAATCATGGTGTCCGGAGTTCGATTCTCCGATGGATCACCAAATGCCGAACACAGTTTCTGTGTTCGGCTATTTTCGTAATTTTGGAGGAAAATATGTCAAAAAGATTTATTTTTGTACTTCTTTGCGTTATGATTTGCTTCTCATTCGTTGCGTGCGGTGATAAAAAAGTGAATGATGACGGTAACGTTTACGCACGTATTGAGCTTGAGGATGGCAGGAGCATCACGCTTGAGCTGTACCCCGACGTTGCTCCCATAACCGTTGAGAACTTTGTTGACCTTGCAAACGACGGCTATTATGATGGGCTTATTTTCCACCGTGTAATAAGCGGCTTTATGATTCAGGGCGGAGATCCCAAAGGTAATGGCACCGGCGGCCCCGGATACACTATCAAGGGCGAGTTTGCCGCTAACGGTGTAGAAAACAACATTAAGCACACCAGGGGCGTCATCTCTATGGCAAGGCGCGGCGACAGCTACGATTCGGCGGGAAGTCAGTTTTTTATTATGCACGCCGATGCAGCCCATCTTGACGGGCAGTATGCCGCTTTCGGTAAGGTGCTTGATGGTATGGACGTCGTTGACAGTATCGCTTCCGTGCCTACCGGCGCAGCTAATAAACCCATTACCGACGTGGTTATCAAGACAATAAAAATTCTTGATGAATATAAATTTGATGAAAGTAAAAATAGCGGAGTTTCTTCAGCCGACGTGAACTCGGATACAAACGATTCGAGCAGCGCTCCGGCGGTTGAACCCGACTACGAGGATCTTGAATTGGCAGACACCGTATACGCAAAAATCGAGATGGAGGACGGTGGAGAGATCGTTCTCGAGCTCTACCACAGCATTGCACCCATCACTGTTAAAAACTTTGTTTCTCTTGCTAATAAGGGCTATTATGACGGACTTATTTTTCACCGTGTAATAAGCGGATTTATGATTCAGGGCGGCGATCCCAACGGCAACGGCTCGGGCGGTCCCGGATACACCATCAAGGGTGAGTTTTTTGCAAACGGAGTGGCTAACAACATCAGCCATGTAAGAGGCGTCATCTCTATGGCAAGACGCGGAGACAGCTACGATTCGGCTGGAAGTCAGTTCTTTATTATGCATGCCGATGCATCTTACCTTGACGGTAAGTATGCCGCTTTCGGCAGGGTTCTTGAGGGTATGGACGTTGTTGACAGCATCGCTTCGGTTTCTACCAACAATTCCGATAAACCTCTTAACGACGTTGTAATCAAAACAATTACTATCCTTGATAGCTACGATGCTGAATAAAATTAAGAAAATCATAGGTATTTCCAATGCTTGAGAAGTTTTTACCGAGGGTCGACTTCGATTCCTACGAGGATTTTAAGGCAAACTACCGTGTGACCGTGCCGGAGGGCTTTAACTTTGCGTATGATATCGTTGACGGATGGGCGGAGCTCGATCCCAAAAAGAATGCGCTTTTATACTGTACGGACGAGGGTGAGCGTAAAATGTTCACCTTTGATGATCTGCGCCGTCTTTCAAACAGGGTTGCAAATTATTTTACCTCGAAGGGCATAAAAAAAGGTGACAGAGTACTTTTGATGCTCAAGCAAAGACCCGAGGCGTGGATATCCATACTTGCTCTCTGTAAGTTGGGCGCTGTCTGTATTCCCGCTACATATCAGCTCACCAAAAAGGATATCGTATACCGTTGCAATGCCGCAAAAGTGCGTATGATTGTTACGGTTGCCGACGGTGAGCTGCTTACTTCGGTTAGCAACGCCGTTACGGAATGCGATAACGAGGTTATCGTTTCGGTGGTGGATGACAACGTTCCCGAAGGATATGAGGATTTCCGTGCATCGGCGTATTCCCATTCCGATGAATTTGTACGTATTCCCAACGAGAATACCGACCCGATGCTTATGTATTTTTCGTCGGGCACTACCGGTATGCCCAAAATGATTCTTCATAACTTTGCTTATCCCGTCGGACACATATTGACAGCAAAATATTGGCAGCACGCCGAGAACGGCAAGCTCCATCTTACTATGTCCGATTCCGGCTGGGCAAAATTTGCTTGGGGTAAGATCTACGGACAGTGGATCTGCGGCGCTGTTATTGTTGCCTATGACAACGAGAAATTTAACGCAAAAAACACCCTTGAGCTTATTGAGGAGATTGGGCTGACTACCTTCTGCGCACCTCCTACAATATTCCGTTTTCTCATAAAAGAGGACATTTCCAAATATAATTTCTCCTCGATCAAGCATTGCTGTATTGCAGGCGAGCCTCTTAACCCGGAGGTATTTTATAAATTCAAAGAGTTGACCGGACTTACTCTTACCGAGGGATTCGGTCAGACCGAAACACCTGTTATTATTGCTAATTATGACGGAATTGAGATCAAACCCGGCTCTACAGGTAAACCTTCTCCCGATTTTGATATAGATATTGTGGATGCGGAGGGAAATTCCTGCGAGGACGGTATAGTCGGCTCAATCGTGGTCAAAAATCTCTCAAAGCATTATCCCGCAGGTCTGTTTTGCGGATATCAGCAGGATGAGGCGGCAAATGCAAGGGCATTCGTCAATGATTCATACAACACAGGCGATATGGCTTGGCGTGATGCCGACGGCTATTTCTGGTTCGTAGGCAGAAACGATGACGTTATCAAGTGCAGCGGCTACCGTATAGGGCCGTTTGAGGTTGAAAGTGCATTGATGACACATCCGAGCGTGCTTGAGTGCGCCGTTACAGCCGCACCCGATCCGGTCAGAGGTCAGGTTGTTAAAGCCACCATCGTGCTGGCGAAGGGCTATACTGCCTCGGATGAGCTTAAAAAAGAGATACAAAATCACGTAAAAAAGGTTACTGCACCTTACAAATACCCCCGTATCGTTGAGTTCGTTGACGAGCTTCCCAAAACCGTAAGCGGAAAGATAAAACGAGCCGACATCCGAAAGAGTGATAGCTGATGGATGCATACTACACCGCAAAGGCCAATATCATTAAAGCGCTCGAATGCTTTATGCTTCCGATAGTGTTTCAATTGCTGTCGGGACTGTTCGATTTCGAAAACATATATGTTTCGTTGCTTGCTTCTCTTGTGCCTATCGGCTGTCTTTATACCATACCGTTCCGTTTTTCGCTTCGTGCAGTCAGGACTACCAGGGTAGAGAGAATAGGAAAGTATATCGCACTTGATGCGCTTTACTGCCTTGTTCCCGTTGTGATGTCGTTGATTTTAACCGAGACGGTCACCGTTGCGTATCTTGATGATGCTGCGGGCGCAGGTATTTATACCATTACCGTAAGTATAGTCTGTGTAATAATTTCTGCTGTTTTTTGGCTTATGTACTATATTTATTCACGCCAAAAACGCAAATAAAACCGCCCTTAGCTCAGCGGATAGAGCAACGGATTCCGATTCCGTAGGCCGGGGGTTCAAATCCCTTAGGGCGGGCCAAGAAAAAAGCAGGTCAATCGACCTGCTTTTTTCTATCCAAGCCGCAGGCTTGGTATATCATTGACGCACGAAGTGCGGCGCATATCATCAAGGGCGGCTTGTCCGCCCTTGTATCTCATCACGCGCCAGCGTGTATCCACTGCGGATTAATTATTTATAACCTCATACTAAAAATAAAAAAGCAGGTGCAATACCTGCTTTTATACCTCTGTTCTGCCCTCGATGGCTTTTAGTAAAGTTACCGAATCGGCATATTCAAGCGTTGCGCCGACTGGAAGCCCGTATGCAAGTCGGGTTACCTTTATACCGAGCGGTTTAATGAGCCGACCGAGATACATTGCAGTTGCTTCGCCCTCAACACTGGGGTTGGTGGCAATGATAACCTCCTTGACCTCATCCGTGAGACGTGCCAGC
>JAZNCU010000048.1:0-13357 GCA_045587745.1 Eubacteriales bacterium
ATTGTAAAATATACCGACGGAAGCAGCGAAAACGTTAAAGAGGCTTTGGAGAACGGTCATATTCAGATTTCGGTTTTGGATGAACACGGCATTAAATACTATGCCTGGCACAAGTTTGTCGAAAACATAATTCATCTTAACAACGGCGATGAGGCAACAGCGTTGGAAGAGTTTTACTCGGATGACACATATGTATACTTTTTCCCGACCATTTGCAGCAACTCCGTTATTGTGTATTTCAAAAACGGAACCGAGCAAACAGTGAAAAGCGCCCTTGCAGACGGTAAAATAAAAATATCCGACCTTGATTGGTTTGGTATCAAGTATTACAAATATAACAAAGAGCCGATTTAACAGATTTTGGCTTGATTGAAAAAATTGTATTTACTTTGCGCCAACAGAAAAACCCGACAGACCGTTAAAATCTGTCGGGTTTTTATCGTAATTATAGGAAGCAGCCATTCGTCTCACCGTCTTGTGTAGGCAAAGCCCGGCAGCTTACCGGTCTGCGCCAAGGCAACAACTTCCTCGATCATCTGCTCGTTTTCGTCGGTGAACAGCAGTGTTATCAGTCCGATTCCCTGCTTTTTGAGCTCCTTCCGTTTATCAAGATGATAAGACGGAACCGAGTTATAGATGGTGTTTCGGTGTCCGAACGAGCTGATTATCGGAAAACTTGCACCCGTTCTGTCGGTCAGGATTCCGTAGCATTTGGGAGCGTTTTGGCATTTTTCGACGTTACGGATGATGCAGGTCTGGGTGTGCATTACGGGCAGCTTGCCGTAACCGATATACTCCAGCGCACATTTTGCGCCCTTAACGGTACGGGCATCGCACTCGGGCGAGAGCATAACCGAGGACAGCGAAAATCGGGAGTAGGTGTCAACCGTTCTTGAGTTGACTGCGTTAAGCACGTAGTCGCCGTGGAGATAAAACCCGTCGCACAGCGTAAAATGCGAAAAGGAGGAAACGGTTGCGTGCCGTACTCCCCTGCTCCTTGCGGCATCGAGCAGAGCCGTAATCTCGCCCTCCTCACGAACAAAGCTGAGCCTCGGCATGATAATCGAAACTTTGTCTGTAAAGCCGTCGAGAACGGGATTTTTGCATTCCGAGAGCGGAATATCTATGCGGTTTGCAAGAGGATACAGCTCGGTGAGCAGACGTCTCGGTGGCAGAGCGCCCTCGAACCTGAAAACGAGTCCGAGCTGGTCACGGGGGTGCTGAACCTTTTCAATGTTCCTCTCGGGCATTTTTGCGGGAATTGCAGGGGCAACGTCGGCTTTTTGCCGTTTGAAATCAACACTCGGAGCACGCACTCCCTGCGAGCGCTCCTTGTCCTCCTCCCTGCGTACGCCAAACATTTTTGGCGTTACCTTTGAGGCATAATATCCGTCGGTAAAGCCCGACCTCGAAAATATGTCCGAAAGCAGACGCATTTCCTCGGGAGAAGCGTTGCGATCTTCGTCTATAAGCCTGCGGTATACGGCTGTGACTGCACCAACGTAATCGGCGCTTTTCATTCTTCCTTCGATTTTGAGGCTTTTTACCCCGAGCGATGCGATCTCACGGATATGGGGCGCAAGGCAGAGATCGGAAAGCGACAGCGGATAGCGGTTATTCCCCTTGTAGGGAAGCCGACACGGCTGAGCGCACTCGCCTCTGTTTCCGCTTCTGCCGCCGATAAGGGCGCTCATAAGGCATCCGCCGCTCTCGCAAACGCAAAGCGCGCCGTGAACAAAAATCTCGGTTTCCATGCCGCTTTTTACAAACTCGGCAATATCCTCTCTCGGAAGCTCACGGGCAAGCACGGCACGTGAAAAGCCGAGCATTTTAAGATATTCAACGTCCCGTGCGGAATGGATCCTCATCTGGGTGCTTGCGTGCAGACACAGCTCCGGAAACTCCCTTTTTATCTCGCTTGCCAGCCCGATATCCTGCACGATGAGCGCAGACGGACTCACCTTTTCGGCAAGGAAGGAAACGTATTTCATGGCGGAGGGAAGCTCACGCTCAAAAACGAGCGTGTTAAGCGTTATATGCATTCCCACACCGCTTTCACGGCATTTTTCGGAAGCGACAACAAGCCCGTTTTCGTCAAAATTCCTTGCGTTTGCACGGGCGTTAAAGGAGGGGCCGCCGAGATATACCTCGTCCGCACCCGATCTTATTGCCGAATCAAGCGCCTTCATATCACCTGCAGGTGACAAAAGCAACGGTTTCAAGTATATTCTCCCCCTTCCCTTTTGATACGTCTACATTATAGCCTCCGTTTGAGTTTTTGTCAATCGACAAAAAGGCACATATTGTGCAAATACAAGCCAGGATGCACCATAAATTGCTATTGAAAAAAATGGGGCTGTATGCTAGAATAATATGACTATATATAATACTTGGAGAACGCAATGATAGTTAACCCCAACTTTTACGATAACGAGGGCGGAAGGCAGGTAGGCTATGACCTTTTTTCACGCCTGCTCAAGGACAGGATAATCCTGCTTTTTAACGAGATTAACGATGACCTTGCCTGCAGCATCGTAGGTCAGCTCTTGTACCTCGAGGCGGTCGACCCCGACAAGGACATCACGCTTTATATCAACTCCCCCGGCGGAAGCGTTTCGGCGGGATTTGCCATTTATGACACCATCAAGAGCCTCAAATGCGACGTTGCCACCGTTTGTGTCGGATCGGCGTGCAGTATGGGTGCATTCCTGCTCTCCTCGGGCACAAAGGGAAAGAGATACGGACTGGCAAACTGTGAGGTTATGATACACCAGGTCATCGGCTCTATCGGCGGTCAGGCATCCGATATCATCATCGCCACCGACTTTGCCAAGAGGACCAAGGACCGACTCAACCGTATTCTTGCCGAGAATACCGGCAGGGATTACGAGACGGTTGTTGCCGATACCGAACGTGACAAATGGATGTTTGCCGAGGATGCGCTTGAATACGGCATTATCGATGAGATAATTAAGGGCAAAAAACAAATTTGATTCGGTAGGAAGCTGTTTTGTTCGGAATTACTGCAATTAAAGTCGCCTTGATGATGGCGTACGGTGTACCCGGATTTTTGATGCTCAAAGGCGGCATACTCAAGGAAAGCGCAATATCCGCATTTGCAAAGCTGCTGCTGTACGTGTGTCAGCCTGCGCTAACGGTCTACTCGCTCAATGCGGTAGACTGTACGGGTAGGCTTGCCCTGAACATGGCGGTCGCTTTTACGGCAACACTTGCCGTGCAGATTGTGCTTATATTTGCCTACTCGCTCATTTTCAAAAAGAAGATGACCGACTCGGCTCACAGAATAGCCTCGGTTGCAAGTGCCTGCGGAAACGTTGGCTTTTTGGGAATACCGCTACTCGAAAGGCTACTGCCCGAGTATCCCGAGGCTGTTGCCATATCCTGTGCACTGTCGATAAGCATGAATCTTCTTGCATGGACAATCGGTCTGCGGATGATCACGGGAGATAAAAAATTCATCAGCCTCAAATCGGTGGTTCTTAATCCTGCAACGCTGTCCTTTTTGGCAATACTTCCGTTGTTCCTTTTGGGCATAAAGCTTCCCGAGCTTGTTGCCGAGCCGATCGAGCTGCTTGGCAGGATGTCAACTCCCGTTTGCATGACGGTGCTCGGTATGCGGCTTGCGACAAAAAAATTCAGTGCCGTTTTCGGAAATATCCGAATATACCCTGCAGTGGTGGCAAAGCTGATAGTTTTTCCTGTGCTTATCGCAACGGTATTTGCTCTGATAATGCCCGATAGGAACGTAAGTGCGGCAGTATTTATACTGAGCTGCTGTCCCTCTGCGGCGATGGTTCAAAGCCTTGCGGAGGCTCACGGCGGGGACTCAGCCTCTGCCGCTGACATAGTTCTTGCCACGAACATACTCTGTATACTGACCGTTCCTCTGATGTGGACGGCATTTTGCGCAATCCCGTTTTTATGACTATTTGACCTGACAGAAAGCGAGTAATCTTTTTTATGAAGGAAGCTGTTGCTATACTTTTCGGAGGCGAGTCCTCTGAGCACGATATCAGTTGTATTTCGGCGTCCAACGTTGCCGATATGCTCGATAAAGAGCGTTTTGAGCCTGTTTTGGTCGGAATCACACCCGACGGCAAATGGTGGATATTTAACGGCAGTACCGATATGATGAGGTCGGGCGATTGGAAAAATTGCCCCGAATACCTCACTCCCGCCGTGCTCTCGCCCTGTAAGGCGCATCACGGACTCATCGCCTTTGACAAGGCAAGCGGCAGATATAATATCGTCCGCATTGACGTTGTTTTCCCCGTGCTTCACGGCAAAAACGGTGAGGACGGAACGATGCAGGGGCTTTTGGAGCTTTCGGGTGTTCCCTATGTGGGATGCCACACCTGTGCATCGGCTGTGGGTATGGATAAGGAATACACAAAGATTATTGCCGAGAAAGCAGGCGCAAGGGTAGTTCCGTTTGTATCGGCAGTCAACCACCCCGACCTGGATATCAACGCCCTCGTTTGCGAGTGCGAGGAGAGGTTTGGCTACCCGATGTTCGTAAAGCCCTCCTGTGCCGGAAGCTCGGTTGGAATTACCAAGGCGGTCGACCGTGCAAACCTCCTAAAGGGCATCAATATCGCATTCGGCGAGGATTCCAAGGTCATCATCGAGCCCAGCATCACGGGACGTGAGATTGAGGTCGCCGTAATGGGTAACGATTACCCCGTTGCTTCGCATTGCGGTGAAATTAAGCCCAACAGCGATTTTTACGATTTTGATGCAAAGTACGTCAACGGCACTGCCGAATGTACGGTGCCTGCCGATATAAGCGCCGAGACAGACAGGGCCATTACCGAGCACGCAAGGCTGATTTACCGTGCGCTTGGATGCTCGGGTCTTGCCAGAGTCGACTTTTTCCTCTGCGGTGATACCGAGTATTTTAACGAGATAAACACACTTCCCGGCTTTACTCCCATCAGTATGTTCCCAAAAATGATGGAGCACAAAGGGGTTCCTTACGGTGAGCTTATCACCAAGCTCATCGAATATGCAAAAAACTACCGATAACGAGTGATTTTTATGGATAACAACCGTCCGATAGGCGTTTTTGACTCGGGTCTCGGCGGACTGACCGCTATGACCGAGCTCAAAAAACTGCTACCCGATGAAAATTTTATATATTTCGGTGACAGCGCCCGTATCCCTTACGGCACAAAATCGCCTGAGGTGATCACGCGCTTTGCTCTTCAGGATATGCGCTTTCTTGCCTCCGAGGGAGTAAAAGCGATACTCGTCGCCTGCGGAAGCGTGAGCTCAAACTGCCTGCCCGTGCTCAGGGCAGAGTTTGGAAAACCGCTTTTCGGAGTAGTCGAGGCGGCAGCCGAAGCGGCAGCAAAGACGGCAAAAGCAAAAAACGGGCGTATTGCCGTGCTCGGCACAAGCGTAACGGTACACAGTAATGCGTTCCCCAAGGCGCTCTCGGCGCTGGGCAGTTTTGAGATAATGTCGGTTGCCTGCCCGATGTTCGTGCCGCTCGTGGAAAACGGCCATACCAGTGCAGATGACGTTGCCGCAACCGCTATTGCCGAGAGCTATCTCGCGCCTATTGCCGAGTTCAAGCCCGATGCGGTTATTCTCGGCTGTACGCATTACCCTTTGCTTTCGGACGTAATATCCAAGTTTTTGGGTGACAGCGTGCTTATAAGCTCGGGTAAGGAGGCGGCAAAGGCTCTTGCCTACGAGCTGAAATCGCTGTCCCTGCTCGGAAGCGGAGGCGGAAAAACCCTTTATTGCACGAGTGACGACCCTGCACTGTTTGTCAACGGAGCAAAACCTTTTTTGGGGATCGAGATCGACGAAGAGGTCCGCAGGATAGATATAGAAAAATATTGAGTAAGTGAAAAAATGAAAATTCCGATAGACATTAACATAAAAAGCGAGCGTATATTCAGCGACCCGTTGGTTTTGGGAGGCGAGAGCCGTACCGAGACCGACCAGTTTACGGTCAGCGGTTTTATGAAAAAGACCAAAAACGGTCTTACTCTCGAATATTCCGAGGATTCGGATAAAGTGACAACAACGATATGTGCATTTAACGACGAAACGGTTGCGCTTTCGAGGGTAGGCCCTCTCAATTCGCATATGATTTTTGCCGACGGCAAGGCGCACACCTGCATCTGCGACACCGGCTTTTTCCCCTTGCAGATGAGAATATACACCAAAAAGCTGTCCAACTCGCTCTCGCTTGACGGCGGACGGCTGGATATCGACTATACCGTTGAGATAGTGGGCAATCTCGCCGAGCAAAACAGGCTCAGCGTGTCGGTTGCGCCCGATAAAAGCATTATTAAGTCGTGAGGAGGATTTTTTATGTCCGAAAAAAGAATAAAAAGTCCTTCGGACGAGCTTATAATCCTGCCCAAGGAGGTAAAAAAGCATCTCTCTTCCGCAGGTAAAACCGAGCTTGCCGTGCTTATAGGCATTTTTGCCGACCCCTGCAAGAGCATTGCGGAGGTATCACGAGAGACGGGGATTCCTATAGGCGAGGCCGAGAAGGCATACGCATTTTGGCGAGGTGCGGGCATCATCGTTGAGGAGGAGGTAAAAACCGAGCACAGGTATACATCGGATACAAGCTCCTACCGCAACTACAGCTCGGACGATATTTCGACCGCCCTCGAGGGCAGAGACGAGTTTCGTTCGCTCTGCGATTTTGCCGCCGCAAGGCTCGGAAAGATACTCACAAAAAACGATTACAGCTCGCTTTTGTATCTTTATGATTTCGTGGCGATTCCGCAGGCTGTCATCTGCGGAGTTATTGAATACTGCTGCTCCATAGATAAAAAGAGTATGCAGTACATATTCAAAAAGTCGGTTGCGCTGTTTGAGGACGGTATCGACAGCTATGAAAAATTTGAGCTGTATCTTGCCGAGCGTGAGCGTGTAAACTCGGATATCGGCAGGATCCGCAGGCTGATAGGCGCAGGCGAGAGAGCGCTCACCTCCAAAGAGGACAAAATGTTTGAGAATTGGCTCGGCGTATGGCGTATGCCCTTTGATCTGATACAGCTTGCTTTTGAAAAAACGATTGACAATACGGGAAAATTCTCGGTCACCTATATGAACTCGATTCTCAAGCGCTGGTTTGAAGGCGGCGTGACTACGGTCGAGGATGTCGAAAAGGGCAGCGGCTCGGGATCGGGCTTTAATGGCATGGCAAGCAGTATCAACGACGATCTTATTGCCGCCGCGCTTGCAAAAGGATTTGACGAAATGGGAGAAGACGAATGACTCTTAACGAGGCTTTAATGCTCAAAACCGAAAAAAGAACAGAGGCAATCGATATTGCCGAGGAAAAGCGCCGTCATCTCCACGCCGTTATTCCCCGTATAAAGGCTATCGACGACGAGATTATGATGATGCCCATCAAGGCTATCTCGGGCGAGTCGGTCGAGAAACTGAGGGAAAATAACGACAGTCTGCTCGCAGAGCGTGACCGTCTGCTCACTGCGGCGGGGTTTGATACCGATTACGATGCTCCTGTTTTTGAATGCAGTGATTGCAATGACAGCGGATATATCGGACTTAAGCTTTGCCCCTGTATAAAAAATCTGATTGCCGAGGACAACTATTCCAAACGAATCCTCGCAAAGGGGCTTGACGGAAAGACGTTTGACAATTTTTCGCTCGATTACTACGAGGGCAGTGCAAAAACCGCTATGACGGCGGTTCTCGACAGCTGTAAAAGATACACCAAGTCGTTCCCCAAGGCAGGCGCAGGCCTTCTCTTCTGGGGTGGCACAGGGCTCGGCAAAACGCATCTCTCGGCCGCTATTGCATCCGAGGTGGCAAAAAAGGGCTACAGCGTGATTTACGAATCGGCACAGAATATTTTTGATACCTACGATGCAGTACGCTTCAGCAAAAAGGACGAGAGCGAGAAGAAGCGGTTTGAATCCTGCGATCTCTTGCTGATCGACGATCTCGGAGCCGAGTGCGTCACGCAGTACAGCGCCGCATCGTTTACCAATCTGCTCAATTTGCGTATGGTGCTCGGATTGCAGACCGTGATAAGCACCAACCTCACACCCGACAAAATCCGAAAGACCTACGGCGAGAGAGTGTTATCACGTCTTTTGGGCGAGTTTACCGTACTGGGGTTTGAGGGCAAGGATATCCGTCTGCGCAAAAAGGGTGACCGCAAATGAAGGAAGTAAGTATTTATACCGACGGCTCCTGCAGCGGTAACCCCGGTCCGGGCGGCTACGGAGTTATCCTGACGTACGGCGCAAAGGAAAAAGAGCTGTACGGCGGCGAAAGCAGTACGACAAATAACCGAATGGAGCTGACCGCCGCAATAGAGGGACTGAGGGCGCTCAAGGAGCCCTGCAGGGTTACGTTATACAGCGACTCGCAGTACCTCGTCAAAGCCATTTCCGAGGGTTGGCTCGAAAATTGGAAAAAGCGCTCCTGGCGCAAGGCCGACAAATCCCCCGTGCTCAACGAGGATCTGTGGAGAGAGCTTGACAGGTTGCTCTCGGTCCACGAGGTTGAGTTTTCGTGGGTCAAGGGTCACGACGGTCACGAGTACAACGAGCGATGCGACGAGCTTGCACGCCGAGGCACCGACGAGAACCGTTAAAAAACAAAACGATACCAATAAAAAGAAAGAGCACTTTCCGTTTTTGCGAAAAGTGCTCTTTTGTTAATTATTTCAAGAACTCAAATAACGAGCTTGTTTCAGCCCGAATTATTGGCCGTCCTTTTTGCAGTCGAGCATAATATTGGTGAGGATACCAAGGATAAGCGCGCATGCGATGGTGGTGATGGTAACTTTACCGAACTGGAGAGAGAGACCGCCAACGCCGCACACAAGGATAACTGCAACGACAAATAGGTTCTTGTTCTGCTCAAGGTCAACCTTCCGGATCATCTTGAGACCGCTTACCGAGATAAAGCCGTAAAGCGCAATGCAAACGCCGCCCATTACACAGGAGGGAATGGTGTTAACGAATGCAACGAAGGGGGTAAAGAGCGAAACGAGAATAGCGCCGATAGAGGTAAAGAGGATAGTCTTTACGGAAGCGTTTCCGGTAATAGCAACGCAGCCTACCGACTCACCGTAGGTGGTGTTGGGGCATCCGCCGAAGAACGCACCTGCCATCGAACCAACGCCGTCGCCGAGGAGGGTGTTGGAGAGGCCGGGATCCTCGAGAAGATCGCTCTCGATGATGGTGGAAAGGTTTTTGTGGTCAGCAATATGCTCGGCAAATACAACGAATGCAACGGGAACGTATGCAACCGCAACGGTGCCGATGTACGAGCCGCTCAGCTCGCCAAAGCCGCCAAACGCCTTGAGGAAGGTAAAACTGGGGAAGGAGAAGAAGCTGGATACCGTAATGGTGCTGAAGTTATCAGTGAGCGCACTGTAGTTGATTATGCACAGAGCGTCAATGCCTGCTGCCTTTCCGATGATGTAGAATATCGATGATGTAGCATATCCTGCGAGGATACCGATGATAAACGGGATAAGACGGGGCATACCCTTGCCGTATCTGGAGCAAAGCATGGTAACTGCGAGAGTTACAAGACCGCAAATGATAGCAACGAAAACCGAGTTGGGAGCAGCTGCAGCCGCATCGGTATTAACCTTGGTGAGGTCGCCGATAGCGTTACCTGAAAGGGAAAGTCCGATAATAGTAACTGTCGGACCGATAACCACTGCGGGCATAAGCTTGTTGATCCAGCCGGTGCCTGCAAACTTAACGATAATAGCGATGATAACATAAACGAGACCTGCAAGGATTGCACCGATTATGAGTCCGAGGTAGCCGAGAGCTACGCTGGCTGCGCCTGCAAACGCCGCTGCCATAGATCCGAGGAACGCAAAGGAGCTTCCGAGGAATACGGGGCTGCGGAATTTGGTGAAGAGCAGATAAACGAGAGTACCGATACCTGCGCCGAAGAGTGCGGCTGCGGGGCTCATAGCGTCTGCGCCGGTGAGACCTGCGTTGCCGTTGGTAATGATGGGAACTACGAGGGTTGCCGCCATAATGGCGAGGAGCTGCTGGATTGCAAAGACTACAGTCTTACCAAAGGTAGGCTTGTCCTTGACTCCGTAGATGAGTTTCATGAGTTTTCCTCCGTTTTATATTTAATGTATTTGCGAACTACTGCTTTTGCTCCCTGAGCTCAACACGGTCGGCGCCGTCAAACTCGCCCAGCATAACCGATATGACCTCACTGCGGGAGGTGGGAACGTTTTTACCGACAAAATCCGCCTTAATCGGAAGCTCACGGTGGCCTCGGTCGATAAGCGCCGCAAGCATAATGCAATCCGGTCTACCCTGCTTGATTATTGCATCCATTGCGGCACGTGCGGTACGACCTGTATAAATAACGTCGTCAACTATAACTATTCTGCTGCCCCTTACCTCAAATCCAAGCTCGGTACCGATAACCTCGGGAAGCTCGGATTTCTCGGTAATATCGTCACGGTAGAGAGTGATATCAAGCTGCCCTACGGGAAGCTTTGCTCCGTAGGTGGACTCGATTTTCTCGGCAATACGCCTTGCCAACGGAACTCCCCTGCGGCAAATACCCACGAGGCACAGCTTTTCACAGCCCTGATTTTTTTCGACTATCTCGTGCGAGATGCGGGTAAGCGAGCGTTCCATCGCCGCACTGTCCATAATTACTGTTTTTGTAACAAGCATTTCTACTCCAACAAAAAATCCTGCCCGATTCCGGCAGGACTGCTCGCATTGCGGTTACGCAAAGACGTATTACTGTTCTTGCCGGTATCTCGTACCATCTTAAAGAAACTGTTTTTACTTAGCGCAGTATACCATATATAGTAGTCCTTGTAAATAGTTTTTGAAGATTTTTTTGTATTTTGTGTCGAAAAATAATATAGGTGTTGAAAAAAGCAAAAAGCCATGTATAATATAAATGAATGAAACGAAGGGGGAAAGCGTATGATATCGGGACTTCAAAAGCTGACACTGCTCGATTATCCCGGCTGTGTGGCGGCTACCGTGTTTACACAGGGCTGTAATCTGCGTTGCCCTTTTTGCCATAACGCTTCACTTGTCGTACGCCCTGCCGAAAGCGGGATAAGCCTTGCGGAATTCGAGGAGTTCTTGAAAAGACGCTCGGGTATCCTCGACGGCATTTGCGTCACGGGAGGTGAGCCTCTGATTCATCCCGAGATACGTAGCCTGCTTGAGCTTATACGCTCATACGGCTTTAAAATAAAGCTCGACACAAACGGATTTTTTCCGGACACTCTCGTTTCGCTCGTGAATGATGGTCTGGTCGATTACGTGGCAATGGATATAAAATCCTCTCCCGAGGGTTACCCTCTCGCGTGCGGAAAGACCGATATTGATATTTCACCGATAATACGGAGCATTGAGTTTTTGATAAACGGAAGCATACCCTACGAATTCCGCACCACCGCCGTAGGCGGAATACACACCGCAAAGGATTTTGCGGAGATAGGCAGGCTGATACAGGGCGCAGAGAGATACTATATCCAGATATATACCGATTCGGGCGATATAATCAAAAAGGAAGGGCTGTCTGCTCCGTCTGCGGAGGATGCCGAGGAGTTTCTTACAGCCGTAAAGCCCTTTGTCGGTAATGCGGCTCTGCGCGGTATTTAGCCGTCCGTCAAGTTTAACAGAATTCTCGCAAAAATGTTGTGGCTTTGTACCAAAGCCGCAACATTTTGTATTTTGTGCTTGACATACACACTATATTGTGATAATATTGTCCTTGCTAACGAAAACTAACACAACATATGGAGGTATAAACATGTATCAGGTAATCAAGCGTGACGGCAAAACAGCCGAGTTTAATATCCAAAAAATCGCTGATGCAATCACAAAAGCCTTTGAGGCGTGCGGAAAACAGACCCATCCCGGAGTTATCGATTTCCTCGCCATCAAGGTAACCGCCGATTTTGAATCCAAAATTGCCGACGGTCATATTGCCGTTGAGGATATTCAGGACAGCGTTGAGACTGTACTCGTTCAGGGCGGATATGCCGACGTTGCAAAAGCATATATTCTCTACCGCCGTCAGAGAGAAAAGCTGCGTAATATGAAGTCCACCATCCTTGACTACAAGGAGCTGGTTGACCAGTACGTTAAGAATACCGACTGGCGTGTTAAGGAGAATTCCACCGTTACCTACTCGGTAGGCGGACTTATTCTTTCCAACTCGGGCGCCATCACCGCAAACTACTGGCTCTCCGAGATATACGATGATGAGATCTCAAATGCTCACCGTAACGCAGATATTCACATCCACGACCTCTCGATGCTCACGGGCTACTGCGCAGGCTGGTCGCTCAAGCAGCTCATTCAGGAGGGTCTCGGCGGCGTTCCCGGAAAGATCACCTCGTCCCCCGCATCCCACCTCGCCACTCTGTGCAACCAGATGGTCAACTTCCTCGGAATTATGCAGAACGAGTGGGCAGGCGCACAGGCATTCTCCTCCTTTGATACCTATCTCGCTCCCTTTGTAAAGGTCGATAACCTCAGCTACGATCAGGTTAAAAAGTGCATCGAGTCCTTTATTTACGGCGTAAACACACCCTCACGCTGGGGTACTCAGGCACCCTTTTCCAACGTTACCCTTGACTGGACCGTTCCCGATGACCTTGCCGAGCTTAACGCAATAGTCGGCGGCAAGGAGATGGACTTCAAATACAAGGATTGCAAGGCCGAGATGGATATGATAAACAAGGCGTTTATCGAGATTATGATCGAGGGTGATGCAAACGGACGCGGATTCCAGTATCCCATCCCCACCTATTCCATCACACGCGATTTTGACTGGTCGGATACCGAGAACAACCGTCTGCTGTTTGAAATGACCAGCAAATACGGCACTCCTTATTTTTCAAACTACATCAACAGCGATATGGAGCCAAGCGATGTAAGAAGTATGTGCTGCAGACTCAGACTTGACCTCAGAGAACTTCGTAAAAAGTCAGGTGGCTTCTTTGGTAGCGGTGAGTCCACAGGTTCTGTCGGCGTTGTTACAATCAATATGCCAAGAATCGCATACCTTGCAAAGGATGAGGCAGATTTCTATGCACGCCTTGACAAGATGATGGACATTGCTGCACGCTCACTTAAGGTTAAGAGAACTGTTATCAGCAAGCTCCTTGATATCGGTCTTTATCCTTATACAAAGAGATACCTTGGCACATTTGACAATCACTTCTCAACTATAGGTCTTGTTGGTATGAACGAGGCATGTCTTAATGCAAAGTGGATTAAGGGCAATCTGACAGAGGAAAAGGCTCAGGAGTTTACAAAGGATGTTCTCAACCATATGAGAGAGAGACTTTCTGACTATCAGGAAG
>JAZNCU010000049.1:0-5666 GCA_045587745.1 Eubacteriales bacterium
CAGGAGGCAACGCACTCGGGCATTCCGCCGATGATCAGATAGTTGTTATACGCTTCCATCAGGCGATTGTGGAAGATCTCTTCAATCGTCTGCTCCTTGGTTATGCTTTGGTAGTAGGCGTACAGCGACTCATCCGTAGCATCCAAAAATTCGTCAAAGGTCAGCGGATGAATGTCCAAAAGATTGACCATTCCCACAGGGTATGACTTTGGCTGAGCAAGGAGCGTTCCGAGCAGACTTCCTGCGGCGATCACGTGGTACTCGTTTGCCTTTTCCTTGAAATATTTCAAGGCATTAAGTGCACATGGGCACTCCTGTATTTCATCAAATATAACAAGTGTAGTCCCGGGAAGTATCTTCTCTCCCGCAACCAGGGAAAGCAGCTCTATGATCCTCTTGGGATTTTTATTTGTTTCAAAGATAGACTGCAGTCCGTCTTCTTCATCGAAGTTGAAATATACGTAATTATCGTAATAACTTCTGCCGAACTCTTTCATAAGCCAAGTCTTACCGACCTGACGGGCGCCTTTAAGTACCATCGGCTTACGCTCTTCGTCGTTTTTCCATTTAAGCAGTGCTTCTATCGCGTTTCGCTTCATACAAACCACCTCACAAATATGTGTACGGATATATTATAACACACTTTTTCGTTTTTTACAATGGGTCTTTCGCACATTTTTTCGAAATTACACATTTTTGCAAGTTGTAAAACATCTTTGAAACACGTTTTTACATAAACAACCCTCTTGGATGGCAATAACGCTGTCCAAGAGGGTTCACTATTAAATTGTCAGCTCCGCTATGTAACGAACGGTGGTTTTATGCCCGTCTACGATACGGTTCGTTCTCTCGAAAGAGACCTGTTTCACAGTTCGTACGGTAGGGATGTTCTTGACCATCTGACCGCCTACGCTACCTGCCTGCTTGGAAGTAAGATCGCCGTTGTAACCCTCTTTAAGGTTAACGCCAACCTCGCTTGCAGCTTCCATCTTGAACTTGTCAAGAGCGGATTTTGCTTCGGGCACCAATTTCTTGTTAGCCATTGTATATCTCCTTTTTGTATTGGTGAGGTTTTCCCTCGCTGATATTATTAGCGAATATACAAAAAATATTAAAGCCAATTATTGGCAGAAAGCTGCGATAATAAAAAAGAAGAAACCGCAAAGCTTTGCGGTTTCTGTCTGATATTTACGGATTAAAATGTTTTTTAGGCGTTGCGCCCCGATTAACCCTCGTATGCGTCCTTGTCAACGAGAATAATGGTGTTGGGATGAAGCTTGAGAAGGGTAGCGGGGTTCTGAGTGGTAATCTTGTCATCAAGAAGCTCGGCAACTGCCTGGTGTTTTGCCTTGCCGGTGGCGAGAAGAATGATGGTTTTAGCCTTCATAATGGATGCCATACCCATCGTAACTGCCTGAGTGGGCACGTCTTCCTTCTTTTCAAAGAAACGAGCGTTAGCATTGATGGTGCTCTCGGTGAGCGAGGTAAGGTGGGTGCCTGCAACGAGCTTCTCATCGGGCTCGTTAAAGGCGATATGACCGTTCTGACCGATGCCGAGAACCTGAATGTCAACGCCGCCTGCCGCATCGATAGCTGCGTCATATTCTGCGCCCATAGCCGCAGGATCTGCGGCAAGACCGTCGGGAACGCGGGTGTTGGCTTTGTCGATATCGATATGATCAAAGAAGTTAACGTTCATAAAGTAACGGTAGCTCTGATCGTGGGTGGCAGCGAGGGGATAGTATTCATCGAGGTTGAAGTATTTGCAATCCTTGAAGGAGATCTCGCCCTTTTGATTCATGTCGGCAAGGATCTTATACATACCAACGGGGGTCGAGCCCGTAGCGAGACCAAGAACCGAATTGGGCTTCATATAAACCTGTGCCGCAAAAATTTTTGCAGCCTCTTTTGCAACCGCATCTGCGTTTTCGCAAACGATAATTCTCATTTTAATTTTCCTCCAATAATGATCTATTTTGGATTATATCATTCGCCGAAATGAATGTCAACTGTAAAAAGCTATTAAATGTTCAAAGCAAAAAACAAAAAACTAATCAAAATCAGCCAATCGAATCAATGTAACTGTGCATATAATCGAGCATCGACTCCATATCGGCAACGAGCTTCATCTGAGTCCTTGCTCTGTCGAGATTCTGACCCTCGTAGCGAGTGTGGAAATACACGTCACCCTCGAGGTAATCGGTCAAAAACCGCATTCCGCACTCAAGAGTCATCATTATTGCGCCCTCGGGGAGAAAAAGCTTTTCTTCGGACGTAAGCTTATCTCCTGCCTCGGCGAGAAAATTCTTGGTATATTCCTCAAACAGCGATTTAACAACGAACACCTTGTCAAGATCCTTTTCGTCCTCGGCAGCGCTTGAAGCGCCAAATCGTATGCTGTCGCCGTAATCGTAAAGCGATGACCCGGGCATAACCGTGTCAAGGTCAATAACGCAAATGCCCCTGAGTGTGGCGTTATCTATCATAACGTTATTGAGCTTTGTGTCGTTATGTGTAACACGGAGCGGAATCCTTCCGTCTGCGAGCCTGTCGGTGATAAGCGAGCAAAACTCCCTGCGTGCGAGGTAGAACTCTATCTCGGGCAAGCAGTCCTTTTTTCTGCCTAATGCATCGGCGTTTAAGGCTTTTTCAAAGTTTTCGAACCGACCGGGAGTGTAGTGGAAATTTTTGATCGTTTCGGTCAAAGTGCTTGCGTCAAAATCGGCAAGCAGGTTCTGAAATCTGCCAAAAGCCTTTGCCGATTCACCAAAAAGACCTTCCTTTTCCGCCTTGTTGTAGCAGGTCGCATCCGAGATAAAAAGATACATTCTGTAACAGCCGCTTTCGTCCCTGTACATATATCCGCCGCCTGCGACGGGTATGAGATTAAGCGTTTCTCTGTCGGGGTCACCGCCCGAAGCTACGATTTTACTGCGTAGGAACGACGTAACCGCAAGAATGTTTGCAATAAGTCCGTCGGGATCGGTAAAAATATTCGTGTTGATGCGCTGGAGAATAAATTCGCCTCCCTCTGCGCTGATTTTGAATGTGTCGTTAATATGTCCGTAGGGGATGCGTTCAATACTGTGAACAGTTCCTATTCCTTCAAAGGCGGAACAAATATCGATAATTTTTTCGTGTTTTATTTCCATAAATCCTTCGGATAAATTCCGTCCTCAATACATTTTTTGATAAATTCAACGACAGTCTGTCTGTCCTCGTGGTATGTAACGCCGTACCATCTTGCATCGGTTTTCAGCACCCTTGCGTTCTTTCCTGTAACCGAAAGGTAGTTTTTGACTGCATTCGGGAGGTAAAACTCCTTTTTAAGCGGATCACCGTCGGAATCCAAAAACTCGCAAAAAGCCTTTTCGGTAACAGCGAAAAAGTCCCCGGGAAGTCCCCAGCAGTTCATCGAAACGATGCAGTCCTCGTCTATCGGTTGAGCGTTGCCGTCATCAATATAAACCGTGCTTCCGTCCTCGGCTCGGAGTATCTTTGTCCTCTCGATAATGTCCGAGAGATGGCCCTCGCTGTCTATAAAGCATTCGCCTCTCGAAACTGCACCATTCTCGGTAAGGGTATTTTTGAGCACAAAGCCTGCCATACAGCATCCGCCGCCTTCGGCCATATATCTGTGTATAAGCTCAAAGCTCTCTCGTCCGTAAAGGTCGTCGGCATTTACTGCGGCAAATGGCGAGCTGACGGCGCTTTTTGCCGCAAGCACTGCATGCCCCGTTCCCCATTGCTTTATTCTTCCCTCGGGGACGGTATAACCGCCGGGCAGATCGTCAATGCTTTGAAAACAGTATTCCACCGCTATTTTACGACCGATTCTGTTGCCGACCGTTTCCTTAAATATTTCGAGGTTCTCTTCCTTTATTATAAATACTACCTTATCAAAGCCCGCACGCATCGCATCGTACACGGTATAATCCAGTATGAACTCACCGTTGGGGCCTATGGGATCAAGCTGCTTCAGACCGCCGTAGCGGCTTCCCATTCCGGCAGCCATAACTAATAGAGTCATAAATGCACCTCCAGATTTATATGTTCATCTTACAGTATTTTTTGATTAAAGTAAAGAGTTATAGCTAAAAATATTGACATTTAATTCCGAAAATCGTATAATAACTACTCAGTTAAAACAGTCGTGATTTTGGAGGTTGCTATGGACAGACAGGTTAATATAGGAGTTATCGGTCTCGGAGCGAGGGGATTAGGGCTTCTCAAGGTGCTTTTCGGCCTCATGCAGGAAAAAGGAATCGTCAAGGTCACCGCTGTGTGTGATTACTACTCCGACCGTGCCGAGGCAGGTGCCGCTTTCATCGAGGAAAAGTTTGGCTACCGCCCTCTTTGCACTACCGATTGGCACGACGTGATTAACTGTGATGACGTTGAGGCGGTTATGGTGCTTACGGCGTGGGAGTCACACGTTGATATATGCACCGCTGCCATGTATGCGGGAAAGAAGGTTGGCGTTGAGGTCGGCGGCGCATATTCCATCGAGGATTGCTACCGTCTTGTGCGCGCCTACGAGGAAACCGGTATTCATTGTATGATGCTGGAGAATTGCTGCTACGGCAGGCGTGAGCTTATGGCCCTCAATATGGCTCGTTTGGGAGTATTCGGTACTGTTGTCCACTGTGAGGGCGGCTATCTTCACGACCTTCGTGAGGAAATCGTTAACGGTGATATAAACCGTCACTACCGTCAACGTAATTATATGAATCGCAACTGCGAAAATTATCCTACACACGAGCTCGGACCTATTATGCAGGTTCTTGATATAAACCGAGGAAACAGGTTTGTCAGCCTTTGCTCTGTCGCTTCCTGCTCAAAGGGACTCGCTGAGTATGCAGCTGAGCATAGAGGAGCTGACCACGAGCTTGCAAAATTCAATTACGCCCAGGGCGATGTTGTTACTACTATTATTAAATGCGCACACGGACAGACGGTTGTCATAAAGCTCGATACCACGCTTCCTCGAATTTATTCCCGTGGATTTACAGTAAGAGGCACAAAGGGAATGTACGCCGAGGACGGCGATTACGTTCATCTTGACGGTGAGTCCGAGTTTTCGCCTCTAAAGGATAAAATCGGCAACGCTGAGTCGTACGCCGAGAAATATGAGCACCCCCTCTGGAAGGAATACCGCAATAATCCTATCGGAGGCCATGACGGTATAGATTGGCTGGTATATAACGCATTTATTGAATCTGTGCGTGATAACACCGTGCCCCCCATCGATACATACGATACTGCAGTGCTTATGGCGATCAGCCCTCTTAGTGAGCAATCTGTTGCAATGGGTGGCGCACCTGTGGCAATTCCCGATTTTACCTGTGGACGTTGGATAGAGGGTCTTGAAAAAGGTTTCCCCGAAAGCGGTAAATATTCCCTCAAAAAATAAGCAAAGTTAACTCAAACTTTATGTAAACCTATTGCGCTGCAAGGCTTTTCAGCCCTTTTTCAAAAAAGTAAAAAATAAATAAAAAAATTTGAAAAAAAGGGTTGACAAAGGAGGATGAGTATGGTATTATAGTCGAGCGCCCGCAAGAAACGGGAGGCGAACGGACATTGAAAATTGAACAACAGAAGTACTAAGTATAAAGTACGAGACTCGTTAATTTCTTTTAACAAGTAAAAGAGCAAACAGGAAATTT
>JAZNCU010000050.1:0-44660 GCA_045587745.1 Eubacteriales bacterium
TAGTCAGTATACAGAATCTCGGCGTCGGGGTGGCCGAGCGGAGCGATACTGCCCGGTTTACTCATTAGTCCGGGGTACTGATATACAAAAATTTCCTCTACGTAAGGAGCATAGCCTCGAGTTGTTTACGTACACGCTCAAAAGGAGCAGGAAGCAGCGCGGATTGCCTGCAAACTCGGCAGCGCCCTTGCTTCACAGCTTTGTTTAAGACGACTTATGGTTTTATAATCTCCTTTAGGATCTCATTCATTTACCAAATAAACGGAATAAGTCGGTATTTTACTTTCTTTTTGTAATCGGCATATCCGTCAAGGTCCGATTCAAGTACCTTTTCCTCGTTGATTATTCGTATGACAATCACCGAAACGTAGGGCAAAAAGCAAAGAAGCGACCACCACGAGCCGAGCGTTATAGGGATTGACATAAACAGCCAAACGGTTACGGCATACATAGGATGACGGACGATACCGTAAAAGCCGGTGTCCACAACCTTTTGGTTTTCCTGAACCTCGATTGTTCTTGAAAGATAGGCGTTTTCACGCATTACCTCGGCATAAAGAGCGTAGGAAACAAGAAGAACCGCCGATGCAGTAATTACAATCCAAGTCGGCATTTCCGACCAACCGAAGCGGTAATCAAGCCCTGCGACAACAAAGCCCAAAATGAATAACAGCCCCGAAACGGCGACAACGCCCTTTTGAGCTTTTTCGGATTCCTTGGTTTTAAGGCGTTTTTCCAAAAGCGCAGGCGATTTGATAAATAAAATAATGCCCAGCAACATCATTGGAATAAACAACAGCCCGATAAACAGCCAGCCGTTCGTATAGCCAAAGCCGCCTGCAGGGAGGAATAAAAGCGTTCCTACAAGCAAAAGCCCCATTATGAATTTGAACAGTGCATTAAATAACAGCTTCATATTCTTATTACATCGCAATACTTATATTTTAATAATCTTCGATATTTCGTTTTCCGTTGCTTGTGGGAGGAGGGGTAGGAGATGGGCGATGATTTTTTGCTTTGACTCCTCAGGGGCAGTTTTGTAGGCGGAGGTGATGTAGTCGTAACCGAAAAGCTTTTCGGGCGTTGTGTATTGTGCTACGCCCCAACCGTAGGGGTTGCCGTACCTGTCAAGCATATAGACAAAGTCTGCAATACAAACGTAGCCTTGCATTTGCAGGCGGGTGATAACGGTATCGAAGCCCTTGTTTCCGCCCTTGACGTAGCGGCAAATCTCCTTTAATTCCTTAGAAAGTATTATATCGTGCTTGGCAACAGTTTCGTACAAATCCTTATCCTTGTAATACACCAACCCGTCGTCGCAACGGGCATCGAAATCATATCCATCACGGCGGAAATTTACAAAGTCGGGTATCCAGCTTTTGCTTATGTATCCTGCTTTGCCTCCAAAGAATTTTCCGTACATACAGCACCCGCTTTTTGCGGCAGGACCCTTCCATTCCCAAGGGCCGTCGAGGTCTGTAAACCAGAGCTCGCTCGGACACATTTCCTCTATCGAGAAATTCTTTATTTCGTTTTTGAAAAACGGCAGAAAGCCGTAATGCTCAACTGCATTTAGCAGCTCTTCAACGCTTATTATCATTTCGTATATACCTGTACGTTGATATTAACTTCTTACTTTTCGTCAACGGAAATTTAATTTGTATAAAGTATAATGCTTTTTGGGTAGAAGACAATTCCTGCCGGTTCTGCTTTAGACATTATACCACTATTTGTGATGTTTTTCAATTGATACATATAAAAACGGTATCAGTAATTTCGCATAGAAACAGAGTTGCAAATTTTTGTGACTATTGTTGACAATTCACGAGGTATAGTTTATAATGTTGTTGTAACTTTTTGACAAAATAGGGGTAAAGTATGAAAAAAGCAATGTTGATTTTTTTGTCTTGTCTTTTGTCTCTTACGCTGCCGATCACCTTGATTTCCTGCGGAAGTAATTCCGAGGATGATTCGTCGGCGTTTAGCTCAGGTGGTACCTCGCACACCGACACTGTTTCCTCCGATGGTGGCGATTCGTCCCAGAGTGCGGATTCATCTGATGATACAAGCACAGGGGTCTCGGATTACAGCAGCGAGTCCGAGGGTGAAAATGATATTTCCTCCGGTACCGACGTTTCGGATGATGTTTCGGAAGACGACAACACATCTGATGATACAAGCAGCGGAGACACCAAACCCGATGACGACGTTCCCTCTGATCCTATTAATGTTGAGAACGGTCTTGCGGTATATATGCCCGAGAACGGCACGCTTAAAATCGCTCAGTTTGCCGATCTTCATTTCGGTACCGAGGGCAATAGCTATCATAACGACAAAACAGAGAGAACTATCGATTACGTTCGCTATATTGTCGAGACAGAGAAACCTGATCTGATTGTTTGCTCTGGCGACAATATAATGACCACCGGCGTAGAAGCGCTTAAGGTATTTGTCGAGATGATGGATAACCTTAAAACCCCATGGACCTTTATCTACGGCAACCACGATGCTGAGAGTACATCTACGGGCTTCAGCAAGAAATCTCTGTCCGATTATCTTGAGTCCTGCGGTTCCAAGTACCTGCTGTATGATGCGGGATATGTTGAAACAGGCACTAATCGCTACGGTAACTTCTCTATATCTGTACTTAACAGCACGGGCACAAAGCTTCTCGGCGCAGTTATACTTTTGGATTCCGGCACCTATAACAGCTCTATCAGCAATTACGATTCACTCACAAAGGGACAGATAGAGTGGTATAAAAAAGAAATTGATAAGCTGAATGCTCTTTATACCGGCACGGATGTAATGCCTTCTGCTGTATTTGCACATATTCAGATTCCCGAGTATTATACAGCATACAAAGCAGCACTTTCGGGCAACGGCGCTTCGTTCGTTATCAAACAGGAGCTTTCCTCTGCTGATGTTGAAGCCATCAGAACAGGCGGTCCTACCAACGTAAATACCGGCATGTTCGAGGCAATGAAGGAAAAGGAGAGCACTGTGGCTTTCTTCTGCGGACACGCTCATCTGTATGATTTCCAGGTTAAGATGGACGGTATTGTGCTCGGATTTGGTCCTCAGACGGGATTCTCCACGTTGTTTGAAAATAACGATATGCCCAGACATACGTATATCTACAAGTTTGACAAGAACTTCGCCTTTACTACCGATGTCTGTGTTGAGGACGGAAGCAATCTCGGTCTTACCTATTGCGGTACTTTTGATGATTCCGCTACCTACAATTCGTCGACCAAAACCTATACCTTCTCACACAACTTTAATGTTGGTAATGAGATCGTGCTTGCATACAACGGCGTGAGATTGACCACCTCTAACACTACCTTTACAGGTAATTTCCGCGTTGGAAGCAGTGCTACATGGAAGGGCGGCTTCTACTGTCCCGATGGCAAAACTCTTATATATGACGATGTTACCTCTCAGACCTGTAACTTTGTTTATAACCCCTCCACAAAGACTTTGACCATTGAGGTTGAGGAGATAGAGGTTGATCCCGATGCTATCAAGAGCGTTTCAATCGATTCCGTTAACAGTGACGCAGGCGCCGATGCTATTGCTATTTGGACAAATTCAGGCACAAAGATAAAGGAAGTAACCAATGCCTCCACCGGAACCGGTAACTGGATAGGAAACGGCTGGAGATATTACGTTGTGGTTGATGCCGAGGGCAGGATTACCTATGCCGTGCTTTGGCCTCTCAGCGGATACGGCGGACCTGCAGGCACCAGCTATTACACCCATCCCGTTTATGCATCAGATTACAATACAAATCCCTCGATACACGTCCTTGACGGATTTGCAAACGACTGGGCGCAGGGCGGTATAGGATATACCCTTTTCGAAATAGTTGTTCCGGAGGGCGGATTCGCATTTACAAGTCACGGCACCGCAAACTACAGTATTGTTGATATGCTTTCTCAAGGAACGGTTGAGGATTACAATGTAGGCAATATTAACACCCGTTCACTGTATAACAGCAATATCCGTGTTTCATACGATCTCTCAACAATGACCATCAAGGTTACTACTGTTGACTGATAACAACTAAATAAGGCGGCTCACGATGAGCCGCCTTTATTTTTGTATTTATCTTTGCACTCTGCCCGAGCCATCACCGCCGGCCAGCTTTTCAACCTCGGCAACGCCGACACGGTTATAGTCACCCTCAACGGAATGTTTCAGTGCCGATGCTGCAACCGCAAACTCAATGGCATCCTGCGTGCTTTTGCCGTTAAGAAGCGCATAAATCAGCCCGCCGCCAAAGGAATCACCGCCGCCGACACGGTCAACGATATGAAGTCGGTAGGATTTTGAGAAGCAATAACTCTCACCGTCGTAAAGCATTCCGGCCCAATCGTTGTCGCTTGCCGAAATCGAGGACCTGAGTGTAATTGCAACCTTTTCAAAGCCAAATTTGTCGGCAAGCTGCTTGGCGACCGATTTGTAGCTTTCGTGATCGAGCTTTCCGCCGTAAATATCGGTGTTATCGGCTTCGATGCCAAACACGTCCTTTGCATCCTCCTCGTTTGAGATGCAAACGTCAACGTACTGGCAGAGATCGCTCATAGCCTCACGCGCCTCAGCTCTCGTCCAAAGCTTTCCTCGGTAGTTAAGATCGCAGGAAATCTTGATTCCTCTTTCCTTAGCTGCCTTGCAAGCATCTCGGCAGATGTCCACGAGATTTTTACCCAGGGCAGGGGTGATACCTGTGAAGTGGAACCAATCAGCGCCGTCGAAAATATCGTTCCAATCAAAATCGGATGCTGATGCCTCCTGAATTGCTGAGTGTGCACGGTCGTAGATGCAAACCGAGCCTCTTTGGGATGCGCCCTTTTCGAGGAAATAAATTCCTACTCTGTCACCGCCACGCACGATCTTGGATGTGTCGACACCAAAATACCGCAGTGAGTTTACGGCTGCCTGTCCTATTGCGTGCTTGGGGAGCTTTGTAACATACACGCTGTCGAGCCCGTAATTTGCCAGCGAAACGGCAACGTTTGCTTCACCGCCGCCGAAGGTAGCCTGCATTTGATCGTTCTGAAAAAAACGGTAATATCCGTTAGGCGCGAGCCTGAGCATAAGCTCTCCGAATGTAACTACTCTTTTCATTTTTCGGCCTCCATTTTTTCTAAGGATTCCTTTACGAAAAAGCTACCGCCAATTGCGGCAACCTTGTCAAAAGCAAGGAACTCATCAATATTGCCTCTGTCTACACCGCCTGTGGGTATGAATTTTACCTGCGGAAACGGTGCAGAGAGAGCCTTGAGAGCTTTAAGCCCGCCATATACGTTAGCAGGGAAGAATTTGACCGTTGTAATTCCGAGGTCAAGCGCAGCCATTATCTCGGTTGGTGTGACACATCCGGGGTAGTAGGGAACGTTGTTTTCCTTGCACACTCTTGCAACGTCAAACGACAGACCGGGGGAAACGATAAAAGTTGCACCTGCCGCAAGAGCCGCCTTGCATTGTTCGGCATTGATGACCGTACCTGCTCCAATGCTCATTTCGGGGTAGCTTTTAGATGCATATTCAATAGCCTCCGCCGCACAAGCGGTACGGAAGGTGATCTCGGCACAGTTAATGCCGTTGTTTTTGAGCGCAGTGAGAATCCTGTCGGTTTCGCTCAGTTCTTTGATAACCACTACGGGTATAAACTTCTCCATCTTTATACTCCTGACAATAATTTTATACGCCTGAATATGCCGCAAATCCGCAGTCAACAGGGAGCACTACTCCCGTTATAGCCGACGCAGACCGCTCGTCACACAGGAAGAGCGTTGCGCCCAGGAGCTCATCGGCATCTACAAAGCGATTCATCGGTGTTCCGCTTAGAATTTTTGCGCTTCGGGCAGTAGGGGTTCCGTCCTCGGTAAATAAAAGTGATTTGTTCTGAGCAGAAACGAGGAAGCCAGGTGCAATAGCATTACAGCGTATTCCGGTGCCCGCAAAATGCGTTGCCAGCCATTGCGTAAAGTTGGAAATACCTGCTTTTGCAGCTGAATAAGCGGGGATCTTCGTAAGCGGAATATAGGCATTCATTGAGGAAATATTGAGAATACAGCCCTGCTTTTTCTCAACCATATCCTTTGCAAAAACCTGCGTGGGAAGAAGCGTGCCCTGGAAATTGAGCTTGAATACAAAATCAACGCCAGAGGAGTCAAGGTCAAAGAAGGATTTTCCGCCCTCTTTGGCCTCGTGCTGATATTCATTATCAGTTGTTGCTCTCGGATTGTTTCCGCCCGCACCGTTTATTAGTATATCGCATTTCCCGAGGTCGGAAAGTATTTGCTGATGTACTGTCTCAAGCGCATCGGTATCAAGAACGTTTGCACAGTAGCCCTCGCAAATAAATCCCTCTGCTTTAAGCTCGTCGGCAAGTGCTTTTACTGCATCACCGTTGAGATCGAGCGCGGCTACCTTTGCGCCCGATTGGGCAAAGGCACGTGCCATAGCACCGCATATGAGTCCGCCTGCTCCCGTAACGACTACTACTTTTCCGTTGTAATCAACATTAAGTGGAAGTTTTATCATTTCAAATCTCCTTATTTAAGCTTCTCGAGCATATCCCATACACCAAGCATATACATTATTCCGAGTGCACGGTCGTAAAGACCGTAACCGGGGCGCACGTTTCCGGGGCCCTCGTTCCACAGGTGTCTGCCGTGATCAGGTCGGATATATCCCTTGTAGCCGCAATCGTGGTATGCTTTGAGAATATCAAGTATTCCGGTGTCGCCGTCACAGTCTCGGTGGCTTGCTTCCGAAAAATCGCCGTTCTCAAAATGCTTTACGTTGCGAATGTGTGCAAATGCAATTCTGTCGCAGTGCTTGCGAACTATATCTGCAACATTATTATCGGGATCTGCGTTAAGACTTCCGGAGCAGAGAGTAAGGCAGTTGTACTCATCGTCAACCATTCTGAGAAAGCGATCAATGCTCTCTTCATTGATCAGCAGGCGGGGCAGTCCGAATATATCCCAGGGCGGATCGTCCATATGAATTGCCATCTTGATATCGCACTCACGGCAGGTAGGCATAATAGCCTCAAGAAAATACTTGAGATTTGTCCAAAGCTTCTCGTGATCGATTCCCTCATATGCTTTGAACAGCTCGTCGAGCTTTGCCATACGCTCCGGCTCCCATCCGGGGAAGGACATATTATACTTTTCGGTAAAATCCAGAATGTATTTTGCCATCGCATTATAATCGTCCTGGATCATATTTTTCTCGTAGAAAAGTGCTGTTGAGCCGTCACCGACAGGGTGGAAGAGGTTACTTCTCGTCCAGTCAAATATTGGCATAAAGTTATAGCAAATAACCTTTACGCCGAATTTTGAGAGATTACGTATACATTGCTTGTAATTCTCGATATACTTATCCCTTGTCGGTAAACCTATTTTGATATCGTCGTGTACGTTTACCGATTCGACCACGTCCATATTAAATCCGTATTCATCCAGCTGACGCTTTATCTCGGCTATCTCGTCAATTTCCCATATTTCGCCGGGCATTTTATGATGCAGAGCCCATACAATACCGTCGACACCCGGTATCTGCTTGATATCCGAGAGGCTTATATTATCATTACCCTCGCCATACCATCTGAAGCACATTTTCATAGACAGGTAACTCCTTTCAAGTCTATATTCCAAAATATCTTTTTGCATTAAAGTAGCAAACGTCCTTTACGAGTGCGGACAGGGCATCAAAATCATCGGGGAACTCACCGTTAGCAACCCATTCACCTATAAGGCCGCAAAGAATCCTGCGGAAATACTCGTGACGGGTGTAGCTGAGGAAGCTCCGTGAGTCGGTAAGCATTCCCACAAAATTTCCGAGTAGGCTGAGATTGGCAAGGCTGATTAGCTGCTCTCTCATACCTTGCTTGTTATCATTGAACCACCACGCGCTTCCGTGCTGTATCTTGCCGGCAATTTCTGTACCCTGGAAGGCTCCGATGAGGGTATCGATAAATGCATTATCAAAGGCATCGAGACTGTAAATGATCGTTTTGGGCAGCTTGTCCTCGCTGTTCAGCCGATCAAGGAGCTTTGCGAGTTTGTGACAGCCGTTATCGGGACCGATACAGTCGAATCCCGTATCGGGACCTATCAGTGCATACATTTTGGAATTGGGATTTCGGATACAGTTATAATGGAGCTGCATTACCCAGCCCACACGTACATATTCCTCTGCACAGAACACAAGTAGCTCGGTTTTTAACGCCTCGGCATCATCCGAGCTTACGGTCTTGCCCGAAAGTCCGAGCCGAATGACTTCGTTCAATTTACTCTCGTCCGCCTCTGCATAGACCATACGGTCGAGTCCGTGATCGCTTGCACGGCAGCCGTGTTGTGCAAAATAGTCGATTCGCGCGGAGAGTGCGGATTTAAGACTATCAAGGTCCGATATAACGATCCCCGAGGCTTCGGAAAGTGCATTGATATACTCACTCCAGCCCGCTTTGTCGATATTAAGTGCTTTATCGGGGCGGAAGGAGGGTGCAACCCTTGCCGTCATTGTATCGTCCTGCGAGAGCAATTTGTGATACCTCAGATCGTCGGTAGGATCATCCGTCGTACCGATAAAGGTAACGTTGCTTTGCCTGATAATGCCCCGTACTGACATATCGGCATCCTTAAGACGTTCCTTGCACAAATCCCAGACCTCTTTTGCTGTATCGGAATTCAGAACGCCGTTGTACCCAAAATATTTTTTTAGCTCGAGATGACACCAATGGTACATCGGGTTTCCGATTGCCTTGGGCAGCAGATGAGCGAATTTCTTAAATTTTTCAAAAGGATCGGCGCCGCCGGTGATGTAATACTCATCTATTCCCTCAGAGCGCATAAGCCGCCATTTATAATGATCGCCCGAAAGCCAGAGCTCGGTGATATTCTCAAAGCGTTTATCTTCATAAATATCTTTTGGACTCACATGACAGTGGTAGTCGATGATAGGCATTTCGGATGCACAATCGGCATAGAGCCTGCGTGCGGCCTCGGTACTTAAAAGAAAATTCTCGTTCATAAAAGCTGACATGGTGTGACCTCATCAAGTTTAATATAACGTGCGTTGCGTTAATACTGCATACGTGCCATCTCGCGGTATGCTTTTGGAGTTGTTCCCATTTGACGCTTAAACAGCTTTGAAAAATACTGTACGTCCATTATTCCGCAATGAAGCGCAACGGTTTGCACCTGAAGATGAGTTGAGCTCAACAGGCTCGAAGCATATTCAATGCGCTTTTCCCTAATAAATGAAGATACGGTTTTTCCCGTTTCCCTTTTGAAAAGAGTTGAAAGATATGACGGACTGACGTTTTGCTGTTTTGCAAGTGTACTGAGTGTGAGATCGGCGGAAAGATCGTTTTCGATGAGCAGTATAGTTGCTTGAACGGTAGGGGAGTAGCCTGTTATTGAATGCTTACGCACAAGCTTACAATATGCTCTGAACATTTCATGCATAAGCGGCGAATGGTGTGACAGCATGGTCATCTTCTCGATCTTATATGCAAATTCAGTTGATAATTTGTCAATATGAATCGGGTGTACTCCGCCTTGTTCGGCAGCCTTGCGCAGCAGGGTATTCATTATTATAGAATAATTTTTTGCATTACGCAATGGGTCGTCTACACGTTTTTCAAACATATCCTCTGTTAGTGCATCAAGCATTTGCTTTTCTTTATGAATCTGCCCAAGTGCAACGGTGTGTATCAGCTCGTTTTCAAATCGATAACGATTCTCCATAGCTTTGATGTTGAACATCGTTTCGTCAAAAGTATTCGTTATTACAGATTGATTGACCGACAGATTTGTGATGTTGTCGTGAGCGTTCACGTTATAAATTTCAACAGAAGGACTGTCCCAAATATGTTCGCAAAAGGTTTCGAGCAACGCAAATTCGGGTGAACCCTCGCGTACGATAGGTATGCTTTTATAGTATCCTTCAAAATGGCGTTGCGCTATTGGAGCAACTCCCAGGCGTTCACCGAGCTCAAGAAGCTGCTTTGGTGTCATTTGCTCCGAAAGATAGGGACCCACAAAAAGAATTCGTTGATCGGAAGGTTCACCTATGGCAAGATAAGTGTAGCTGAGATTAAATTCGTCCTTGTATCGGTAGATCGTGTTAGGAGATATTATACCAATGTGGCTTTGGACAGATTGGTTTTTTGCGGACACTGAAGAGATTATATCACTAATCGAGGAGTCAAAAACCTTGCCTGCGGACTCATACGGCAAAACGACGCCTGTGCGTATACGGCACCTTTTAAGTGTGTCGCATAAGAGCTTTAATTCCTTTTCGTAATTCATCGGTTCAGATCCCTTTTTGTGATAAAAATATGTAAAAACTTCCAATCAATAAATTTATTATATCACTGTATTTGTCTAAATGCAACAGCGTTTTTAAGCGCAATATAAAAATAATACAAAAATAAATAAAAAAATTACTCACGATATGGATTTGAATGTTTTATAATTTTATTGAGCAATTACCCTACAATTATAATGAGAGGTAAATGACTGTGAAAAAGGAAATCAAGAAAGATGCCAACGGGCATCGAAAATTCGGTATGAGAGATAAGATTGCATACGCTGCGGGTGACCTCGGATGCAATATGAGCTTTTCTCTTAAAAGCACCGTGCAGACCTTCTGGCTCGTATATATGATGTTGGAAACGGGGCTTCTATCCATATTGCTTCTTCTCGTTCAGATTTGGGATGCAGTAAACGATCCTATGATCGGTGCTATCATCGACAACGACAGAAGAAAATACAAGATGGGCAAGTTCAAGACCTACATTTTTATAGGCGCTTGCGGACTTCTTGTCGGCGGTGCTGCGGTATTTCTTCCATTTCCCAACGCTCCGCTTGTTGTTAAGGCTATTCTCTTTGTTATGGGTTATATTGTGTGGGATGCCTTTTACACCATTGCAAACGTTCCGTACGGCTCTATGCTATCTCTCGTTACCGAGGACCCCGCTGAGCGTGCACAGCTCTCTACCTGGAGATCCATCGGCTCTATGATAGGTAACATCCTTCCGATGGTTATTCTCCCGATGATCATCTGGAAAAAAGTTACCTATACCGGCAACACCGATTTTCTTGACAAGATTTATATCAAGGAAGAATCCAAGGAGATCTTCTATCAGTACCTGCACACCAACCCTCAAACGGGTGAAGCATATCAGATAGGTGACAAATTCTTGAACCCCTTGACCGGCAGTCAGCTTGAAATCCTTATTGGTGAGCGCGCATTCTTTGCCGCTCTCGTTATGGGCGTAATAGGCTTTATTGCTTTTATGTTTATGCTCAAGACCATTACCGTTCGTGTTGACGAAAATTCCGTCAAAACGAATGACTCGTATGAAAAGTTTAACATATTTGCTGCATTCCGCAAATTTATGAATAACCGTCCTGCAGTAGGTGCAACTCTTGCCGCTGTCGGTATGTTCCTCGGTATGAACGCTGCTGCCACCGCCAATACCGTTATGTTTGCGACGTATTTCAATATGGCATCTCTCTCGGGCGTGGTTCAGCTGATAGGATTTATTCCTATGTTCATCTTTATGCCCTTTATTACAAAGATCGTCAACAAATACGGCAAAAAGGAATCCTCGGTTGTCGGAACCATAGTTTCTCTTGTCGGCGGCGTTATTATGCTTGTCTTCCCGATGATTGGAAACGTAAATATCTCACTTGTCGTTTTCCTCCTCGGACTTGTCGTTTTCGGACTCGGCATGGGCATTTATACCTGTGTGTCCTGGGCAATGATGGGTGATGCCATTGATTACAACGAGTGGAAGTTCGGAACCCGTGAGGAGGGTACCGTTTACTCTATCCACTCCTTCTTCAGAAAGCTCGCACAGGGAGTCGGACCCTCCGCCGTACTGCTTATTATGGGCCTGCTCGGCTATAAATCCGAGCTCGGAACTATTCTTCAGTCACCTGAGACCGCCAAAAATATGTGCTGGCTGGTTGCAGGTCTTTACCTATTCAGCGCAGTATGTCAATTTATCGGACTTGCGGTTATTTACAACCTCGACAAGAAATCTCTTGATAAGATGAACGAGGATCTTGCCGCCAGAAAGGCCGCTTCATCGATAGCCGAATAATGTGTCCACCTTAAATGACGAATTACATTAGCGGCAGACGCCTTTTACAGCATATCTCAAACAGAATAAGGAGTACAAATGAGAAATACGGTAAGCTTGAACAAAAACTGGCTGTTCGCAAAAGATACAGCCGACATCAGTCTTAAAATCGGTGATACGATAGATATTCCGCACACCTGGAACGCTATCGATGGACAGGACGGCGGAAACGACTATTTCAGAGGCTCATGCCTTTATAAAAAGAACATAAATATTACCGATCTTCCCAAGGCTGACCTGTACTATATTGAATTTCGGGGTACAAATTCCTCTGCAGATCTTTACGTTAACGGCAAAAAGCTTGCTCATCACGACGGCGGCTATTCGACCTGGCGTGCAGATATAACAAAAGCGCTTTCCGGAGAGAACGAGATTGCGGTTATCGTTGATAACTCTCCGAGCGATTCGGTTTATCCTCAGATGGCGGATTTTACCTTCTACGGAGGTATTTACCGTGACGTAAATATTATTTGCGTAAGCGAGACTCATTTTGACCTTGATTATTATGGCGCACCCGGTATAAAGATAACGCCCGTTGTTAACGGAAAGGATGCGGCAGTTGAGGTCGAGGCATACGTTAAAAATTTCAAGGATGATCAAAAGCTCGTATATACGATATATGATAAGGACGAAAACGAGCTTGATAAAATCGTCACCGTTGATTCCAAGGTAGTATTTAACATTAAGGACGTTCACCTATGGCACGGTCGAAAGGACCCATACCTTTATTGCTGCGAGGTCGAGATAGTTGACGGCAATGGAATTATTGATAATGTTTGCAACCGCTTTGGCTGTCGAAGCTTTGCTATCGATCCCGAGCGCGGATTTATCCTCAACGGAGAGGAATATCCGCTACGCGGTGTATCCCGTCATCAGGACAGATGGGGTGTAGGTAACGCTCTGCTTCCTGAGCACCACGATGAGGATATGGATCTGATTTGTGAGGTTGGCGCAACTACTATCCGTCTTGCTCACTATCAGCACGATCAGTATTTTTATGATCTTTGCGATGAGCGCGGACTCGTAATTTGGGCTGAGATTCCATATATTTCCAAGCATCTTCCCGGTGGACGCGAAAACACGGTATCTCAAATGAAGGAGCTTGTTGCCCAGAACTATAATCATCCCTCCATCGTTGTTTGGGGGCTTTCGAACGAGATCTCAATCGGAGGTTCGGATGATGATCTTCTTGAGAATCACAGGATACTCAACGAGCTTTGCCACGAGATGGACAAAACAAGACTCACCACCATTGCGGCTGTTTCGATGTGCAAGTTGGATGATCCGTATCTCCTGATTCCGGACGTAGTTTCCTATAACCATTACTTTGGCTGGTACGGCGGCGATACCACGATGAACGGTCCATGGTTCGATAATTTCCACGCAACTCATCCGAGCATTCCTATCGGTTGCTCCGAATACGGATGCGAGGCACTTAACTGGCATACCTCCGATCCCAAGCAGGGCGATTATACTGAGGAATATCAGGCATACTACCACGAGGAGCTTATAAAGCAGCTGTTCAGCAGAAAGTATCTATGGGCAACTCACGTATGGAATATGTTCGATTTCGGTGCCGATGCACGTGCCGAGGGCGGCGAGAACGGCCAGAATCATAAGGGACTCGTTACGTTTGACCGAAAATACAAAAAGGATTCCTTCTATGCCTACAAGGCGTGGCTATCGGATGAGCCTTTTGTACATTTGTGCGGCAAGCGTTATATCGACCGAGTAGAGGACGTTACAAGAGTAACGGTTTACTCAAACCTTCCCGAGGTTGAGCTTATCGTCAACGGCGTAAGCATCGGAAAGAAATCTGCCGAGGATCATTTCTTCTATTTCGACGTTGATAACATGGGCGAATCTACCATCGTTGCCAAGGCAGGGGAGCTTTGCGACGAAGGAATTATCCGCAAGGTAAGCGAGATGAATATGGACTACGTCCTTGTCGAAAAGGGTGCAGTACTTAACTGGTTTGATATTGATGCCCCCGAGGGACGCTTCTCGCTTAACGATAAGATTTCCGATATTATAGAGTCAAAGAGAGGCAAGCTGTGGCTCATACGTACAGGTCTTAAGCTCAAAAAGAAGATGGATGCAAATAAGAAGGGCGGTAAGAATGCCGGAGGCTTTGACGTAGATATCAAGGGCGGTAACGGCAGCGATATTATGCAGATGCTCGGAGGTTTTAGCGTTCTGCGCCTTACAAGTATGGTCGGAATGATGAATATTTCCTTTACCAAAGAAGAGCTGCTTAAGATGAACAAACAGCTCAACAGAATCAAAAAGCCCAAAAAATAATCCGTTATACAGGCGTAGAAGCTTCTTGTTTTTACGCCTGTAGTTTTGTGATACGCAGATAATTATTGTTTGACATTTAACAGGCATGTGATATAATAGGTTGGAAGGCGGTGATGACATTGAAGAAAAAGTTGCTGATTATTTATGCCGGCGGCACTATTGGTATGAATAGGTTTGAGAACGGATACGCTCCACAGCCCGGCTTTTTGCAGAGTGTACTCAAAAAAATTCATATGCTTTATGACACCTCATTACCCCGGTGGGAATTGCTGGAGATGGATCCTCTGCTTGATTCCTCAAATATGACCGTTGTGGATTGGAACAGGATCGGAAATGCTATCAAGGAGCATTACGATAGCTTTGACGGATTTGTCATTCTTCACGGTACCGATACAATGGCATATACGGCATCTGCTCTTTCGTTCTCGCTCGAGAATCTTGCCAAGCCCGTTATTATTACAGGCTCGCAGATACCGCTTTTTGAGGCACGTAACGACGGACTTGATAATCTGCTTTCGTCAATGCTTATTGCGGCTGACGGAAGGCTTTGTGAGGTTGCGATTTGCTTTGCCGACCGTGTTATACGTGGTAACAGGAGCACAAAAATCAGTGCCTCCGACCTTAATGCCTTTGATTCACCCAATTATCCGTATCTTGCCACGATCGGTACGGATATACAATATAACGAGATGATACCTAAATTGTCACGTACGTCCGAATTCCGTGTTCAGGAGCTTAACAAGTATCCTATAGGAATAATTAAGGTGTTTCCCGGAATTCAGTTTGACCTGTTCAGGGAGATAATGACCGAGTCACTCCGCGGAATAGTTCTCGAAACGTTTGGAGCAGGGAATATTCCCGGTGCCGAAAATGAAATTTTACCGATTGTACGCAAGGCGCACGAAAACGGAACGGTACTCGTTATTTGTTCGCAGTGTATCAAGGGATCTGTATCGCTCGGCACGTACGAAACAAGCTTTGCGCTTAAACAGGCGGGCGCAGTGTGTGCCTACGATATGACTACCGAGGCAGCGGTTGCAAAGCTTAGTTACCTTTTCAGCTGCGGCTACGATTCCGAAACTGTAAAATGCAAGATGGAGCAAAATCTTGCAGGCGAAATAAGCATATAAATAAAACTCCTCATTTACTTTGCTGTGCAGATGAGGAGTTTTTGTTATAAAACGCCGTGTTTTGAATATATTATATATATCACCTAACACGAAAGGCGGAGTATATGAAGAAATCATTTTACAGGTGGCAGTGCATCGGCTTTGTATTTGCCGTGCTGTTTGGTACGTTACTTCATTTTACGTATGATTGGTCAAACCAAAGCAGTATAGTTGGTCTTTTTTCGGCAGTAAACGAATCGACCTGGGAGCATATGAAAATTCTATTCTTCCCAATGCTGATATTTGCTGTTGTTGAATATTCGGTTTTCAGAGAGCAAAGAAATTTTTGGTGTATCAAACTGCTGGGGATACTTGACGGCGTTGTGATGATACCTATTTTGTATTACACCTACAACGGTGCAATAGGGCAGTCACCCGACTGGCTGAACATTACGTTTTTTGTAATATCTGCAGGAATGGCGTATCTGCTTGAGGCATATCTCGTAAAGCGTGATTTTAATTGCCGTTTATCACAGAGATTCGCAATTTTCTTAATTGTTTTATTGGGTGTCATATTTATATCATTTACTTTTTATCCACCCAAAATACCACTGTTTATTGATCCTACAACAGGAACCTACGGAATTATGAGCTAAAAATAAGTCCTGCCGAGCAGGACTTATTTTTATGACATCAAAATCAGTTGCAACCCGATAGCTTAACACAGTCATCGGTCTTTCCTCCGTGATAGCAAAGCTCATTTACACAGGGCTTATCGTTGAGTACGGTGAAAATATTGAGAACAGTGGTTTCGGCAATATTCGAAAGAGCCTCATCGGTAAGAAAAGCCTGGTGCGAGGTAACAATAACGTTTGGCATCGATATTAGCCTTGCAAGCGTATCATCTTCAATTATATGCCCGGAAAAATCCTCAAAGAATAGATCCGCCTCCTCCTCGTAAACGTCAAGGCATGCGGCGCCGATCTTCCTTGTGCGGATTCCTGCCAGTAATGCATCGGCATCAACGAGCCCTCCGCGTGATGTGTTGAGTATAACGACGCCCTTCTTGCATTTCTCAATCGCCTCGGAATTGATCAGGTGAGTTGTTTCCTCGGTTAGCGGACAGTGTAACGAGATTATATCGGAGCTTTTGAATAACTCGTCAAGCGTTACGTACCGTGCCTTACCGCTTTCGGTCAGATCCTGACAGGGAAATTTATCATAGGCAATAACGTTCATTCCAAAGCCTTTGCAAATGTCAATAAATACCTTTCCGATTTTTCCCGTTCCGATAACGCCAACAGTTTTTCCGTATAGATCAAATCCTGTAAAACCGCTTAAGCTGAAGTTAAAATCCTTTGTGCGGATATATGCCTTGTGTATGCGTCTGATAGACGTCAAAAGGAGCGCCATCGTGTGCTCGGCAACCGCATAGGGCGAATATGCAGGGACACGTACAACACGTATTTTACCGCAAGCGTGCTTGACATCAACGTTGTTAAATCCCGCACAGCGAAGTGCGATAACCTTTATACCAAATCCGTAAAGCTTGTCGATAACGAGTGCGTTAACAGTATCGTTAACGAATACGCACACGCCGTCAAATCCGTTTGCAAGCTCGGCGGTATCCTCGCTCAGCTTTGTCTCAAAAAACTTGTATTCGATGCCGTGCTCCCTGCCGTAGCGCTCAAAATGCGGTATATCGTATGGCTTAGTGTCAAAAAATGCAATCTTCATATTCAACCTCCTATGCTTATGTAATTATAGTACCAAATAAATCAATATTTATCAATAACTTATTGTAAAGTCGATATTAAAAATATATAATGAAAAAAACGGGAAACGGTGATTTAATGGAATACGTTATCAGAAAGGCAACAGCAGACGAATATACAACAGTCCGTGATTTTTACTACACAATGATCGAGTGGCTGGATACCGCCGAGTACGGGCCCGGGTGGAAGAAGGATATTTACCCTTCGCCCCAGGACCTTATTTCTGCGCTCGAAAACGGTGAGCTGTGGGTTTGTGAGCTCGATGGGAAGTTTATTGCTTCGATGATTATAAACAGCAGCTGCGTTGAGGGATATAATGATGTAAATTGGATAGTAAAGACCGATCCAAGTCGTGTTTCATGCTTGCATGCGCTCGGTGTACTGCCCGAGTATCATGGTAGCGGACTATCAACAAAAATGGTTGTCAAAGCGATCGAGATCGCCAAGAGTAAAGGACATATTTCCCTACGTCTTGACGTACTAAGCGGTAATCTCCCTGCCGAAAGGCTCTACCCAAAGCTTGGATTCAAGTATATCGGCGAGCAACAAATTTATTACGAGGACACAGGCCTTACAGATTATAAACTTTTTGAGTATCTCATTATTGACAAATAAAATTTCTGATATATAATACATATAACAAAAGAATAATCACGGGGCATCGGAATATCCGTTGTCGGGAGTACTGCTTGACGGTACTTCTCGGGGATAAGGAAATGCAAGTGAGAATCTGCAACAACAGCCATTACCGTATAGAGTTATACTCCAAGTCGGAATGCTTATCGCTCCGTGACGCATAAAAGTCTCTTGGGCAATACGGGGAGATGCGGAACGAGGATACGGCAGGGTATCCTTTATTTGCTGCACCCGTAGAAGGGTGCTTTTATTTTATCCTTTTGTTGAAATAAATAACGAAAGGAACGAAAAAATGAAAAAAACAGCAATTATGACCTTGGTCTTTGTTCTGCTGATCTGTATTACCGCATGTGACAGCGTAGATAGAACAGGACTCTGGGAAAACGCAACCTATGTCGACGATACCGAGTTCGGCAGCGGTGCAAAAACCGTCACTGTTACGGTAAAGGTTGAGGAGCATACCGTTACGTTTACGATCAATACCGACAAATCCACCCTCGGCGATGCACTCCTTGAGCACGGACTTATTGCAGGCGAGCAGGGGGACTATGGTTTGTACGTCAAAACCGTCAACGGAATCACCGCCGATTATGACGCAGACCAAAGCTACTGGGGATTTTATCAGAACGGCGAATATATGATGACCGGCGTTGACGGAACCGAGATTTCCGGCGGCGAGAGTTATGAGCTTGTCTACACAAATTAAAAGAAAAGCCGGCACACGGAAAAGGATATTTGAGCTTACACTTTTTGCGATGCTGGGTACCTTGATGTTTTGCTCAAAGCTGATAATGGAGCTACTGCCCAACATTCACCTGCTCGGAATGTTGATAATGTCAATTACCGTTGTGTTCCGTGCAAAGGCACTGATACCGATTTACATTTACGTAATATTAAACGGCATATACGCTGGGTTTGCACTTTGGTGGATTCCTTATTTGTACGTATGGACGTTGCTATGGTGTTTTACGATGCTTTTTCCGAAGAATATGTCTAAAAAAGTTTCAGCAATAGCGTATCCGATTGTTTGCGCTTTGCACGGATTTATGTTCGGAATACTGTATGCACCTGCACAGGCGTTGATGTATGGCTTTAATTTTGATCAGATGCTTGTCTGGATAGCCAGGGGATCAGTTTTTGATATAATACACGGCATCAGCAATTTTTTTACAGGTATGCTTATACTGCCGCTGAGCGAGCTGATAAAGAAGCTCCTCCAAACGAGAGGTTTAACGTTATAACCGTAAAAGCATCTGCGACTGCAGATGCTTTTTAATTGACCGCCATTGACAATAGGAGAGATATGTTATATAATTATGACGAAATTAACGGAGGCAGATATGAGCATAAAAATTGGTATTTTAGGATACGGAAACCTCGGAAGAGGTGTTGAATGTGCAATCAAGAACACTAACGATACCGAGCTTGCGGCAGTTTTTACACGCCGTGACCCCAAGAGCATTAAAATACTCACCGAGGGTGTTTCGGTCTACAGTATTGACAGTATGCTTGAGCACAGAGATGAGATCGATGTTCTCATCATTTGCGGTGGAAGTGCAACCGATCTTCCCGTGCAGACACCTTTGTATTCAAAGTCTTTTTGCGTTGTTGACAGCTTTGATACTCACGCAAAAATACCCGAGCATTATAATAGCGTTGACGAGTCGGCTAAAAGCGGCGGAAACGTTGCTGTTATCTCGGCAGGCTGGGATCCCGGTATGTTCTCGTTAAATCGTCTGTATGCCTCTGCAATCCTCCCAAACGGCTGTGATTACACTTTTTGGGGAAGAGGCGTGAGTCAGGGCCACTCCGATGCAATCAGGCGTATAGAGGGCGTTGTGGATGCTAGACAATATACCGTTCCTGTCCCTGATGCCATGTGTTCTGTGCGTGAGGGTAATAATCCCGAGCTTACTACCCGTCAAAAGCATACGCGTGAGTGCTACGTTGTTGCAGAGGATGCTGCAGATAAGGCACGTATCGAGCAGGAAATAGTTACAATGCCCAACTATTTTGCCGACTATAACACTACTGTTCATTTTATTTCGCTTGAGGAGCTCAGGCGAGACCACGCAGGTATCCCTCACGGCGGTAGTGTGATTTACTCGGGAAAAACAGGCGTAAGTAACGAACATTCGCACATCATTGAGTATAGCCTTAAGCTCGATTCAAATCCCGAGTTCACAGCGAGTGTACTTGTGGCATGTGCAAGAGCTGTATATAGGTTGAAAAACGAGGGGAAGGCGGGTTGCTTCACGATGTTGGATATACCGCCTGCATATCTTAGTCCGCATTCGGGCGAGGAGCTGCGTAAAATTTTGCTTTAATTTAAGGAGTATGACTATGAAAATTTTATTTATGGGTGACAGCATTACCGATTGCAACAGAGTTTATGATGATTTTTACAACCTCGGCGATGGATACGTAATGTATACCACCGAGGCGCTGAAAGAGAATTTGCCTGAGATAGATTTTGAGTTTATAAACAAAGGCATCTCGGGTAACAGAACCTGCGATATTCTTGCAAGAAGCGATGCTGATCTGATAGATCATAATCCCGATATTGTTACTATTCTCATCGGAACTAACGATACCTGGCGCAGATACGATATGAATGATCCCACAAGCGCCGAGCAGTTCAGCGAGAATTATGAGGCTGTACTCAAAAAAATCAAGGAAAAGACCAACGCCAAGATCGTTATGCTCGAGATGTTCCTTATTTATAATATGGGACGTGATGAGTACAGAGTTGATCTCGATGAAAAAATCAACGCAACACGTCAGCTCGCATTCAAATATGCTGATGCTTATGTGCCTCTTGACGGTATTCTTGCCGCCGAAGCTGTACACACGCCCGTAAATGAGCTTTCGCCCGATGGTATTCACCTTGGTGAGGCAGGTAAGAAGGTTGTCGCTAACGCGCTTGCGCCCGTTATTGAGAAGCTTATTATTGAGCACTATGCAGGTAACTAACGCTTCGTTTTTTCAAAGCGCATTGCGCTATATCGGCTACGGCGCTTCGCTCGGATGGCACGAGCGTAATGCGGGCAATATTTCGGTTCTGCTGACCGATGATGAGGTAGGACAGGTATCCGATTCCTTTAATCAGGGTAATTTTACCGATCTGGCTGTGCCTGTTCCTACGCTTGGCGGAAGGTACGTATTTACCACAGTCAGCGGAAGCTATTTTCTCGACATTTCATTCGATGCGGAAATTAAGTTTTGCATCTGCGAGATCAACGGGTCGGGCACTGCCTACCGTGTTGTATGGGGTGGAAACAAGCCAACCAGTGAGTTCTGCGGCCATCTGCTTTCTCTATCGGTGCTGAATGAACGCGGAGGTGGCAGGGCAGTATATCATTGCCATCCGTCAAATGTAATTGCACTTACATTTTTACTGCCGCAGACGGATGCAGATATCACTTCAGCTTTATGGCGGAGTCTTACTGAGTGTGCGTTTGTATTTCCCGAGGGAGTAGGGATAGTTCCATTTTACGTTCCGGGCTCGCTCGAGCTTGCAAAAGCCACTGCCGAGAAGGTAAAAACGTACAATGCCGTTATATGGTCGCATCACGGTGTGTTCGCTACGGGTATCGATATCAAGTCGGCATTCGGTCTTGCTCATGCAATCGAAAAAGCCGCCGAGATCAGGTGTAAAATACTTTCCTGTGGGCATCCCGATTCTGAGATAAGTGACGAGGAGCTGATTCGCTCAGCTAAGCATTACGGATATATTCTTAATACTGATCTGCTGAAATAGTATACAAAGAACGGACAGGGTAGACACCCTGTCCGTTTTTTATGTTGCTACTTTAATTAAAGTATGGAACGCTCGAGGATAATATCAACCATCTCGCCAACGTTTTTCATTCCGCTGACCTCACGCATCGTGAACTTTACACCGAATGCGCGCTCAACAGCACCGATAAGGCGGATATGCTCAAGGCTGTCCCAATCATCAATATCGTCGGCAGTGGTCTTGCGCGAGAGAACGATGGTATCATCATCAAACACGTCGCGGAAAATTTTTGTGAGCTTTGCTCCAACTTCTCTTTCTGTCATAAATCATTCCTCCGTATTTATATCAATGTTTTTGCTCTTGTTGTTATATCCGTCAGTCATCATTGACCAGACGGTGTTGCCCTCGTCGTCGTTGCTTTCAAGCTCAAAGCCGAACTCGCCAAACAGGCCCTTGACCATACCGTTCTTTGCGGTAGGGTAGTAGTAACCCTTGATTTCGGTCACGCCCATTGAAATACATTCGGAAACAAAGGTATCAAGCATCGCAAATTCCATGCCTTTTTTAAGCACACGGCAGCTCATTAGCCAAAGGCGTATATGGCAAACACTATCGATAATCTCACCGATTACAACCGAAACAACACCGTTGTCGCCAAAGGTATCCGAGAGCTTTCCGTAAAGAGTGACGAATCTCTCGTCTGATGCGACCGACTCGATCTCCGGCTGTGTATAACGCCTTGTTGTGACGTTAAACTGGTTGGATTTGTTGGTAAGCTGAGTAATACGCTGCATATATACGGGAGAAAATGGTTTGATCTCAGCCTTCATACTAAGACTCTTGAGATATTCGTCGTAATCGGCAAACTCCGCCGAAAGCTCGTTTCTTTTGGCGTTAGCCTTATACATCTCGTTGCGCTTTGTATCATCGGCAGAGAAGGAGGTAACCTCAAAATATCCGTTACGGTCGATAGTACGGATATAAGTATCGGGTGAAGTCATTTCGGGCACTGCAATGCCTGCAATACTCCTTTTGACCAGTCCGCGCTCAGTAGGGTTATCGTCTGCAAAGACAAATGAATCCACTCCGAGATCCATCTGTGCGGCAGTAAGCGCAAGATTGCGGTCCTTATTCTCCCAATCGGCTTTAATCAGAATAAAATCATCGGGTCTGAGCACTCCCTCAGGATGATTAAGCCCGGCAATAGCATTTTCGTGATCGTTTTTTGATGCAACTGTAAGCATAATTCCGATGTCCTTATGCTTCTTTACATATTCCTGAAAAGCTTTGTAGCATTCACCAATAGGCGTTTCGGAGCCGATCTCAATGCCCTCAACACCGTCATCACCAACGACTCCGCCCCAAAGCGTATTATCAAGATCAAGCGCCAGAACCTTTTTGTTCTTGCCAAAAAGTGATTTGAAGATGTGCGATAGGTTAAAGGAAACCTCGGGGATTACCGAAACGGCGCAGGCATATTTGAACATACACCAGGCATTCTCATCATACCATCTGTCAAGCCCTATACAGGAGGCAACGTAATTGATATCACATATATGAAGCCAGTCAACCTTTTTTGCGTATTCGGCAAAAAGCAAATTAAGCATTGATACAAAGTTAACGGCTCCGTGAACATCATAGCTGTCCCTGTTACCGAAAATTCGGTAGGGTGGAAGCTCAAAGTTATTTTGAATAATAGGGCAAGAGAACCTTCCATAAAGCTTCTCCCACATACTTGAAAAATGCTCAAATCGGCTTCGGAGCGCAGCATCGCATTCGGCGGCAGTCATACCGACGCTCGGCACAAATGAGCTTAAATTGCGGTAGGTAGTGTGAATATAAATAACGTCAGGCGCAAATTCATCAAGCTCGCTGTTGCCAAACATTGCATCGTCCCAATAGCGTGCGTATTCAGACTCCCAAAACTCGGGCTCAATACCCTCGGCGAGAAGGAAAAGCTCGAGCATTTTGCAAAAATCGTTTGTTGTCGATCCGCCAAGAACCGCAATTTTCTTTTTTATGCGCTTACTTCCGTCGGCCTTGAGCTCTCTGACGATAGAACGTCTTTTACTCATTAAAACGTCCGATTCAAAAGGGTAGTCAAATCTTGGCATATCGTCCTCCGTCAATAATTGATAAGCTTGGTAATATAATTTCTTGAGCTTCCGGCAACACCGAACGCACTCATTGCAAAACACACGTCGGTAATACCGTATTCCTCTATAAACTCTACGGCGTTAAGGCGGAAATAGCGGTAATCTGCAATGAATATCTCATCAAAGGATGAAACCACAAACGGCGCAAGTGCGTTACCGTAGCTGTCCTTGAAAATAAGCAACCTCCTGCCGTTACCAACATTCGTGGTGATGCGAGTTGTATAGGAATCGCCGTAAATAAATTTTGAATAGGATTTACTTGAAGAAAACAGTTCGCCCTCAAAGGGCTTTTTGAAATAATCCTTCGTATAATAAATTACGGTATATTCTGCATTCGGTTCATACCAGGTAAATGTTTCAGGGTTGTTTTTAATAACAGATGCTTTATTTGTATATCCGAGCATCGAGCCGAGATATCCGTCAAAGCTCTTCATTGTAAACGTGGACAAATCGGCAAAAGGAACTCCTGCCAGCTCGGCAAAGGCCTCAGCACAGTAATATGCTCCGAGAGCCGACCAATGATGGTCGGTGCGAGCATATATATTCTCATCAACGTGTGTACCGAGCGCACCGAGAGTGTCAACGTAATTAACTCCAACAAGGCTGTCCCTAATGCCCTCAAAGCATTCCCGGTGTCTGGATATCGACTTTGAATATTTTTCAGGAGCATAAAAGGCAGATGCAAGCGGCGCGGGTAAGATATAGACCGAAACGTCATTGCCTACCGCGTCCTTAAAGATATTGAGCTTTTCAGCTGTGCTCTGTCCTGACGACGCCTTGCCGCCAAACTGTTCCATTGCACGTGTTCCCGAAATAATTATTCCGTCAATAAGATAGGCTTCATTACTGACAGTAGGCTCATCTGAGGTGCTCGCAGCCTTGATTTTTACAGTAGCAAAGTTTTCGGACTGGGAAACGAGTCTATACCCATCGGGAACAACAATATTTATAACGAACTCAAGGTTGCCCGTTTCGGCAACGCCCGCCACATTTACGTATGCGGTTATATCGTCTGCCGTAACGCCATCAAAGCCAAACAAGACAACGTCAATCGTTTTATCAAGTCCACCCGAAACACAGTATCCTGTTTCCTTAATGGCATCTTCTCCTCGAATGATAACGGGAACAGCGTGTATGGTAATTTCATGCTCAACGGGCTCGGAGATTTCGTCGGAATCCGACTCCTCAAACGATTCATTATCTGCATCGGAGGAAGAGGTCTCGGTTTCGGATATTTCTTCGGAAACCGAACTTTCGCTTTCGTCAAACGAAATTTCGGTAGCGGAAGACTCAATGGGAGGATTTTGAGACGTCCTGTCGTTGCTGACGGGCTCAGTTGCGCTCTCACACGCAAGCAACGAAACTAATAGAGATATAATTACTGATACTAAACAAAATCTTTTCATAATTACTCACTAAGTCTGCTGAGTGCATTGATATAATCCTTGCCGACAGCAGAGTAGGCTACCTCGGCAAACAGTACGTCGGTGATACCAAGGCTGTTAACGGTATCCACGAGGCTGAGCTCAAATTTTCTTGCATCTACAACGTAGATCTCCTCAAAGGAGTCAACGAGCAGGGTAGGCAGAATATTACCGTAGCTGTCCTTGACGATAAGGAGCTTTCTACCGTTGGTGCAGGTGCCCGACTTAACTCGTACCGTATAGGTATCACCGCAGATGAACGTCAGATACCAGCTGCTTTTCTTGTCCTCGGAAACCGACCAGAAAAGATCGTGCTCAAAACCGTTAGAGAAGGTCTGGTTAAAGAAGGTAGCGGTGTAGGGAGAGCTTGTAACGAGAGTTATCATATCCTCGGGATTATTGAGTATCTTGGGATTTTTACCGGTGTAGTTGTACATTGAACCGACAAATCCTTCACGACGGTTGAGGGTATAGTTGTCAAGCGGAGTGCAATTTACACCTGCAACCTTACAGAACTCCTCTACGGCGTAGTATGCACCGAGCGCAGTCCAATGATGGTCGGTACGGAAATATATCTCTTCGCTCTCATGAGGAAGCATTGCATTATATGCATCTACGTTTTTAATACGCTCGGAAAGATTGCTTGCAACCGTCTCGATATTATTCTTACATCTATCGGCAAGCTTTGCATAGGTCTCGGAATATTTGAGATAGTATGCACTTGCCTTGGGAATAACCATCGAGTATACGTTCACGGAGGGATCGAGCTTTTCGGCAAACGCATTAAGTGTTTCGGCAAACAGCTTGGAGCGATCCTCGCTTCCGTAATATATTTCAAGCGCACGCGTTCCGAGAATCAGTATATCGTTGGAAATCTCCTCCGCCATTCCGCCCGAAGAGGGCTGAGAGTTGGTGTCGCTTTCATCGGGTGACTCGCTCGGAGCTTCGGACGATTCGGCGGATGGCCCACTTGTGATATCGCTTACGTCTCCGCTGGTATTAGCCGAAATATTGCTTTCGTCAGAAGGCTTGGAGCTTGTACCTCCGATAATCAGGTCTTCGCCGCCGCTGACATCGGGAAGATCAACGGGAAGATCGCCGCCGTCTCCGTCGGTGTTGCCCTCACCGTCGCCCTCCTCGCGCTGGAAGAATTCCTCGCCGTCTTCATCGTATATTCCGTAATACATACCGATAATGGAGTTATAATCCTTAAAGCGGTCTCTGCCGTGAACGGTATCGGTGAAATAAAGCATAATATCCGAGAAGTAATCACCCGAAAAGAGAGCGGAAAGGCTGAACTCGGGCCATGTTTTGAGATCCTTGTCATATTCGGATGCAGTAGTTCTCGGAAGAAATACGCAATATACGAACATAAACGCAAAAACCGCAACAAGCAGGAGTATGCAAAATACTTTTGTAAACTGTTTCAACATAATTATTCCTCCTAAAAGTTCCAATAGAGGAAGGGATTATTTGTAGCACTCGTAGCAACGAGCACCGTTGTATCAACAAAAATCAGTCCAACGGAATATACGGTTACCGACAGCGTTGCCAATGACTGAACACCGTCGGGAGCCTTATCAATCAGTCGTTTAACGAGCTTTGCAACGGGGAAGCAAGCGATTATAGCTATTATAAAGAGATACAGATAATCAGACATTGCATTCTTGACTGCGTCGTTAATAAAGCTGTTGCCGTTGAGGAAGACAAGATTTTTGAAGAAGTTGCCGAGGTCCGAAAGATTTTCAAATTTGAAAATACCGAATCCCAGTATAATAACAAGCTTGTTATAGATGTGCATAAGGGGAGTAGATGCGTTTTTGAGCTTCTTTTTGCCAATTTTCGTCTCAATAAAGATGAACAAGCCAAAATAGAGACCCCAAATTACGTAGTTCCAGCTTGCACCGTGCCACAGACCTGTGGTAAACCACACAAGGAAAAGCGAAAGAACGGCTCTGCGCTTGCCGAATATCGGAACGTAAAGCAGATAATCGCGGAAGAAGCTTCCGAGTGAGATGTGCCATCTTTGCCAGAATTCCGAAATTGAGCGGCACATAAACGGATAGTTAAAGTTCTCGTCAAAATGGAAGCCGAATATTCTGCCGATACCTATCGCCATATCAGAGTATCCCGAGAAGTCAAAATACACTTGCATGGAATAGGCTATAACGCCAATCCAGGTGCCTGCAACCGATGCCTCAGCGATATTGTTACCAAAGCAGGCAGTAACGAGCAGGTTGAGGTTATTTGCAAGCAGTACTTTTTTTGAAAGACCGATTATGAGCCGGATAAATCCCTCGAGAAGGTCAGTTGAGGAGGTCTTGCGGTTGTCGATTTCGTGGGCAATGGTCTCGTATCTGACAATAGGGCCGGCAACGAGCTGAGGAAAGAGTGATATGTACATCAGGAGTTTGTAAAAACTCTTTTGTACGGGAACCTTTTCCCAATACACATCGATAACGTAGGAAATTATCTGGAATGTATAAAAGCTTATACCGAGAGGCAGTCCTATGTTTGCGTGTGGAATGCTGCTGCCGAAAATGCCGTTTATATTATCTATCATAAAGTCGGTATATTTGAAAATACCGAGCATTCCGATATTGTAAACGAGCGAAATTATCAAAAATATTTTTGCGTTCTTTTTACCCCTGTTTATTGCGATTAAGTGTGCTAAAATATAGTTGATGAACGTACCTGCAAGAATCAGCAGGATACGTACAGGCTCACCCCAAGCGTAAAAGAATAGCGAACATACAACGAGGACGATATTCTTCTGCTTAGTATTCCGTGCCGCAAAATATGCAAGAAAGCACAGTGGCAGGAAGAAGAACATAAAGAAAAGATCTGCAAAAAACATAAAAAACTCCCTAAATTATTCTTTTACTTCTATATTTGAATCCTTATTCAAAGGAGCAGGGGAACGGTGATAGGTTGTATCATTTCGAGAATACAGCAGATACAGGTTTATCTCTGCTCCGATGAACATAATATACATACACACATACATCCAAAGAAGCAAGAGCATAATTGCGGTAAGACTGCCGTAAATGTTGGCGTAGCTGCTGAAATTGTTGACAAATATTGAGAACAGTATTGAGAACGAAACCCATCCTGCGCTCGAAACTACCGCCCCGGGCAGTTGATGCATAAATCTCATCTTTTTGCCCGGAAGAATTTTGTAAACCAGCATAAAGAACAGTACCAAAAAAAGGAACGATAAAATATACCTCAAAGAGGAGATAAGGTACACCAGCCCTTTAAGCGACGGAAACATTTGATAGATGAAATCGGCAATCACGTTCCCGAATACCATAAGAACCAATGCAAGCACAAGCATTATAACAAATGCCACCGTATAAAATACAGCAAGAAGCCGCAACACAAAATAGTTTCTGCCCTCTTTGATCTCATTGATGGAGTTAAGGCCGCCGATTATCGAGAATATTCCTTTTGATGCAGACCACAAAAGCGTTACAGCAGATACTATCGTTAATGAAACACTGCCTGCCAGAATTATATCTCCGAGGTAATCGTTCAAAAATCCCATCATAACATCAGGGGCATATTCACCCAAAATGTTGATCACATCATCGGAAGTTACAATGAGTCTTCTTGACAAAGAAAGCACGAGTATAAAAAGCGGAAACAGAGAGAATAACATAAAGAATGCTGTTTGCGCCGAATATGCACCGACTCGGTGGGCGGAAATCTTACGCGAAAAATGTTGGATTGTATTTACTAAAGATTTCAATTCAATGCTCCAATTACCTGATGCACATTTTTTTAATTGACTACGCAAAAAAATGTGCTATAATAGAAAGAGAGGTGAAAATATGGCAAATTTCAAATCCGAGCACACAAAAGAGGAGCTCAAAAGACGCTGGGACGAATATACATCTCCTGCACGCTTTGCAGGTAGCGATGACCATATGGATTTAATATTTGTAGCCAAACGAAGTGGTGACCGAGTAAAGCTCTTGCGGCGCGCCAGAACTATGGCTGATCCGTTTTCCTGCGTATTCAGAGGGAAAATATGCTCAGATGGTGAAAGATCGTCAATTAAAGGAATATTCACCAAAAGAATCGTTGATTACTTTTCGGTTTTAATTTTACTCGCTATTATGTTTTTTATGCGTGGCGAGGTAATTGCACACGGTGACGATCCCTATACAATCAACGTGCTGATTGCGGCTTCGTCGGTATTGGGATTATTATTACTCTATAACAGCAGACGATCAAAGCGTTATTATGCCGATTTTATCGCACGTATTACCGATAAGGAACACGGGCTGTTTTTAAGCAAGAGGGAAGAGCAGGACCGCAAATCAAGCTCACATGGCGAGTAAGAGCTCGAGCATATGATCTATCGAATGAGCAATATAGGTCGCTCCCGCTTCCTCATGCTCGTTCTCGGCTGCAGTTCCTGTGTATACGCCCATCGAGTCAACTCCCGCCTTCTGCGCTCCGATTGAATCGTATTTCATATCGCCGATCATCAAAGCCTCGCTTTTGGAATCAACAATATCAAACCTGCGCAGGCATTCCTCGATGACCTGATCCTTTGTGCTTATAGTCTCGCTTTGATTAGAGCCTGTAATGAAATCAAAATAACCGTCGAGGTTAAATGCACGCAGCATATTCACAGCACTTTCCTCGAGCTTTGATGTTGCAACACAGAGCTTGTAACCGCGCTGTCGGAGCATCTCAAGAGCATATTCAATTCCGGGAAACGGCTTTGACTCCTCGTAGCAGAATACCTTATACCGTTCCCTATACTTTTCAATGGCAAATGTGGCTTTTTCGTCGCTAAAATTATATAGCTCCTTAAATGACTGACGCAAAGGCGGTCCAAAAAAGGGCTTGAGCCTGTTGATATCGTGTACGAGGATTCCGCAGCAGGCAAGTGCGTGACGTGCAGAATTATATACACCCTCACGTGTATCCATCAGCATTCCGTCAAGGTCAAATAGCAAATATTTATACTTCATTCCGCACCTCCTGATTTTATCAAATAATTATAACATATCAATACGTATTTTTCAATCTTATTTTATACTAAATATAATATTTATCATAAAAATTATTGCACAAATGCAATTCAATACGAATTCGGAAGGGGATAGCTATGAAACGTATCATCACTATTGGCAGACAGTCGTATTCGGGCGGTGCAGCAATAGCAAAAGAGCTTTCACATATTACAGGTATACCGTTTTATGACCGTGATGCGTTTATTGGAATTGCCGAAAATAACGGAATCCACCGTGACATATTCGACAAGGCGGATGAGCAGGCAACCTCCAGCTTTTTGTATTCGCTTGCAGTGTCCAACTATAACGGTGCTTTGTCGCACCTCGGGGCACATGAGGGGTCTATCAGCGACAGGGTATTTTCTCTCATGGCTAACGAAACAAAGAGATTGGCAAGTGAGCAAAACTGCATTTTTATAGGTCGTTGTGCAGACGATATTCTTGCAGGTGCCGAAGGTCTTTTACGTGTATTTATTTATGCGCCGACCGATTATCGTGTTCTGCGTTACAAGGAGCTTAACGGCGATAACGGTGAGAACGTATCAAAGATAATACAGAAATCCGACAAAAAGCGTGCCTCGTACTACAATTTTTATACTGGCAAGGCATGGGGCGATCGCGATAACTATGATATCTGTATAAACTCCTCGGTGCTCGGCATCGAAGGAACGGCAAGGCTTATTGCGAAATTTGCCGGATGTTAATTGCTTGAATATAAAAAACGCTTCGGATCAGCTCCGAAGCGTTTTTGATGTAATGATTAGTGAACGATGATCTGCTCGGTCTCTTTGTCAAAGATGTGGATGTGCGAGGTGTCAACAGCGATCTGGATCTTGTCGCCTGCCTTAGCGGTCGAGCGGGAAGATACACGGGATACGAGGTTGGTTTCCTCACCAACTTTGAGGTAGAGATAGATCTCAGCACCCATAAGCTCGGTAAACTCAACGTTTGCCTCAATAATGGTGTCCTTGAACTTTTCCATATAAACGGGCTCGTCGTGAAGAAGCTCGGGACGGAGAGCGGCAATAACCTCTTTGCCGATGTATTCCTTAAGATTGGAAACCTCGGGATCGAGCTTGTCGGGATCAACTTTGAATCTGATTCCCTCGAATTCAAGGAATACCTCATCCTGTCCTCTGGGTTTAACAAGAGTGCAGTTAACGAAGTTGATCTGGGGAGTTCCGATAAAGCCGGCAACAAAGATGTTGCAGGGATAATCGTAAAGATTCTGAGGAGTATCAACCTGCTGAATAAGACCATCTTTCATAACAACGATTCTGGTTGCCATGGTCATAGCCTCTACCTGGTCGTGAGTAACGTAGATAAAGGTTGTTTGGAGCTTCTGATGAAGCTTGGTAAGCTCGGTTCTCATGGTAGCACGGAGCTTAGCATCGAGGTTGGAAAGAGGCTCGTCAAGAAGGAATACCTTAGGCTCGCGGACGATTGCACGACCGAGAGCTACACGCTGCTTCTGACCACCGGAGAGAGCCTTGGGCTTTCTGTCAAGAAGGTGGGTGATATCGAGAATACGAGCGGCCCCTTCAACACGGCGCTTGATCTCTTCTTTTCTTACTTTACGGAGCTTAAGACCGAACGCCATATTGTCAAATACAGACATATGGGGATACAGTGCGTAGTTCTGGAAAACCATCGCAATGTCTCTGTCCTTGGGAGCTACATCGTTAACTCGCTACTCATCAATGAAAAGCTCGCCCTCGGTGATCTCCTCAAGTCCTGCGATCATACGAAGAGTAGTTGTCTTACCGCAGCCCGAAGGACCAACGAGAATGACGAACTCTTTGTCTTTGATCTCAAGAGTAAAGTCGGATACGGCAGTTACGCCGCCGGGGAATCTCTTAAAGATGTGTTTAAAAAGAACACTTGCCATTTGTAACCTCCATATGAGGGATATCCTCATTTTTTCTATTCTATGATACCAAAATTGCTCTCAATATGTAAGTGATTAAATATCCAAAATTTTGGGTGAGCGTTTATATATTTTGCATAATAAACCACAATATTGGGTATTAAAAGCCTTTCACAAAACCTTCGCCGTCGCAAGAGCAAACGTCGCCCGCGATAATTCTTCCGTTGCGAATAAACAGCGTAGCAAATACCTCGCCGTCATAATCGTACTCGCAAACCCGGAAAACGTATACCGTTGCCGTCTTTCCCAAATAACGCTTTAGGTTCAGGCCCTGAGCACGCTGTACCCTATTGTATTCTTCGAAAACAGCGTCAAATTCCTCGGGGATTGTAATCTCAATCGTAGAAACCGGTGTATTTTCAACCGTATATCCGAGTGTTGAAAGAAACTCCACCATATCATTGGTTGAATCGATATTCCCGAATTCCGTATTAACGGCGGCAACATCAACTGCCGCACTTACGGAAGGCAGTATTCCGATTATCGCAGTTAGCAAAGCCACCGAAACGGCTATCGCCGCAAAAAATTTGATGCCCGTCGCCCTTAGGGTGTAAACAAACATATATTCAGCCCCTTTTGCTTTTTGATACATTCTATTTACACGAAGGATTTTTTATTCCGAAAGCTCCTGTAATTCTCTCTCGAGATCGTCGCACTTTGCGTATAATTCGAGAACTCTGTCCTCAGTAGCGGTTTTTTCCTCGTAAAGTCGAGCCAGCTTTTCGTAGTCGGCTGCATTTTCCTCGCTGTTGATATCCGAAACGATTCCCTCTAAGCGCTTTTCGAGAGAGGATATTTCCTTCTCAGCGGCAGCGAGTTGATTATTGATGGTACGTAATCGGCTTTTGCGCTGCTTGGCAAGCTCAAAGTTCTCCTTGCCGGCAGCGCTTCTCTCGACTTGTACTGCTATCGCAGTGTTTTTGACTCGCTTTTCAATAAACTCATCAAAGCCAAATTTGTAGAGGCGGTATCCCTCGTCATAGCCCGATGAATCTATTTCAAGAACGGAAGTCGCAAGAGAGCGTATAAAATATCTGTCATGCGACACTGCAATAATTGTACCGTCGTACTCACTCAGAGCTTTTTCGAGCATCTCACACGAGTCAATATCAAGATGGTTCGTAGGCTCGTCAAGAACAAGCAAGCTGACTCCGCAGGATACCATCTTCGCTATCGACAGTCTTGCTCTCTCGCCGCCGCTTAGAACGCCTACTGTTTTGAAAACATCATCGCCGTAGAAGCCAAAAGAAGCCAGCATTGTGCGTATCTCGGTATTTGTTTTATCGGAATACACGTTCCAAAGCTCATCGATTACGGTAGAGCTATTATCAAGAATCTGCTGTTCCTGATCGTAGTAGCCGAGCGTTTGGTTGTAGCCAAGCTCAACAATACCTCCGTCGGCGTTAAGTCTGCCCGTAATTATCTTTAGCAGTGTAGATTTGCCGCAACCGTTAGCACCGTATATAAAAAGTCTTTCGCCCTTCTTGATATCAAAGGAAAGCGAATTGAATAGCGGAACGGAGGTAAATCCCTTTTTGAGATTACGCACCGAGAGGACATCATGTCCTTGGGCTCCTGATCCGGCTACTGAAAAGCTGATGCCCTTTTCCTTACCCTTCGGACGCTCTAATTTTATCATTTTATCAAGAGCCTTTTGACGACTCTCGGCGGCAATTATGTTCTTCTCACGGTTCCATTTGCGCTGATTCTCTATAAATGCTTCAATTCGTGCTATTTCCTTTTGTTGGAGATTATAGTGCTTTAGCTTTGCGGCATCAAGCGCCTTTTTCTTTTCACGAAAAACAGAGTAGGAGCCATCATACATTTCACCCAGTCCTCTTGAGATCTCAAGAGTTTTGTTTGTAACTCTGTCAAGAAAATATCTGTCGTGAGAAATAATAAGAAACGTTTTGGAGGATGAACGGATAAAGTTTTCAAGCCATTCGCGCGCATTGGTATCGAGGTGGTTCGTAGGCTCGTCAAGAAGTATAATATCGGGCTGAGAAAGCAATAACCTCACAAGTAAAAGTTTGGTCTTTTGTCCGCCCGACAGAGAATCGGCGCTTCTGACAAGATCTGCATCCTCAAAGCCGAATTTTTTGAGCATCGTCCTCGTCTTTGCGCGAAATTCGTTGCCGCCGTCGGAAATATACTTTTCGGTTGCAGTGACGTATGCGTTTACTGCGCTTTCGTCACCGTTTTCGATCCTTTTTTTGAGCTCTTCGAGCCGTTTCTCAGCATCAATAAGTGAGCTGTTGGCTTCTAACGCAGTTTCCAAAACCGTCATTCCGAATATATGGGAATCGTTTATCTGCTCGAGAATGCCAACAGTTGCACCGTTCTTTATGTAAACGTTACCCGACGTGGGCTCGCATCTTCCGAGAATAATCGAAAACAGCGTAGATTTTCCTGCACCGTTCACTCCGATAATTCCAAGCTTATCAGCTGAATTGACCGAGAAGGATATATTTTCGAGAACGACATCAACGCCGTAGGCAAGCCTGATGCCGTCACAAATCAAAACACTCATTGATTTTCTCCGTTACTGAGCGAAAAATGCTCTATATTCATGTATAAATAATAACAAATTTTCATCTATCTGTCAACGATACAAAAAAGGACTGCCGTCAGACAGTCCGATTCTATTTAGTTCGTTGCGCACACGGGCTCACGGCTACGGAAAAACAGACTCGTAAGCCAGAGACCGCTGACAGCGACAAGAACATAGATTATTCGGCTGATTACCATTGCGGTTCCACCAAAGATCCATTCGACCAAATTAAAATCGAATATACCGATGAGACCCCAGTTGACAGCGCCGATGATTACTAAAAGAAGTGCTATTCTGTCGAGTATCATATATCTATCCTCCTCGAGCATATTTTGTGCGAAAAACAAAAAAATATCCGTTGACAATTTATTTTGTTTTTAGTAATATCTTCACGAGGTGAATAAAATATGCGTATGAGACCAAAAAAGAACAGGGAAACACGTATGGAGCGTGTCAAAGACTTGTTTGCGATAAAAAACGGTGAAACACTTGATATAGAAAAAACTTTTGGAGAAGGTAAAATTTTACTTGAGATAGGCTGCGGCAAGGGCAGTTTTATTTGCGGTCTTTCCGAGAAATATCCAAAAAGCAATCTTGTTGCCGTTGAGCTCGTACCCGACGTGCTGATGATGGCAATGGAAAAATCGTCCGCAATGGGCTGCGTCAACGTGCGATTTATGAACGAAAATGCCGAGAACGTGGATGTTTTTATTCCCGAAGGCTCTGTTTCGGCATTATATCTCAACTTTTCCGATCCCTGGCCGAAAAATCGTAACGCAAAGCGCCGCCTTACTTCACCCGTATTTCTGGAAAAATACAAAAAAATACTTGCCGAGGACGGCAAGATATTTTTTAAGACGGATAATAAAGGTCTGTTCGACTATTCACTTAAAACCTTTGCTGCAGCAGGGTATACGCTCGAGTCGGTCTGCTTTGACCTTCATGCCGATTCGGTGCTGTCGGTCGGAAACATAGAAACTGAGTACGAGCGTAATTTCTCCGCAAAAGGCTTTTTGATAAATTATCTTATAGCTATTCCGCCGAAAGAGCTTCAATAACTACCTGTCGCTCATCAAAGGGATATTTAACACCCTCGATTTCCTCATAATTTTCGTGACCCTTTCCAATAAGAAGAATCACATCGCCCTCTCCGGCAACGGATAGGGCTTCTTTTATTGCAATGCGCCTGTCGGGAATAATGGTGTACTCTCCGTCGGTCTTATTCATACCGACAAGAATATCGGCGATAATATCTTCAACCTTTTCATAGCGTGAGTTGTCGGAGGTAATGATTGAGAGGTCGGAGTTTCGGCCGATAACCTCGCCCATGGAATATCTGCGGAGCTTGGATCTGTTTCCGCCACATCCGAAAACCGATATAATACGATTTGGCTTGTAAAGCTTGATAGTATCAAAGAGATTTTTAACACTGTATTCGTTATGCGCAAAATCTATGATAACGGTATAGTTTTTATCAACGGGGACGATTTCCATTCTTCCTTTTACGAACGCTGTAAGAAGACCCTGTTTGATTGCATCGTAGGAAATTCCGTTTTTGCGTGCAACGGCAACAGCGGCAAGAGCGTTATAAAGCGAAAAGTATCCGGGAGTATTAAGGTCAATAAGATGCTTTTCGATGCCCTCACAGCAATCGAAAACGGTTTTCAACCTGTTCTTTCCGACCGAAAAATCAGGATTTACAAATCGGAATTCGCAGTCGAGAGAGGTGCCGTAAGTGGAAATCGGACATTCTACTCCTTCAATTATACGGTCATAGTACTCTGTATCCTTATTAACTATAACGTAATCGGATTGCTTGAAAATAAGCTTTTTGCATCTGAGATAATCATCAAAATCACTATGCTCAGCGACACCGATATGGTCGGGAGAAAGGTTGGTAAACACACCGGTATTGAATCTTATGCCGTAAGTACGGTTGAGCATAAAGCCCTGTGAGGTTGCCTCAATAATTGCGGTATCGCATCCGCAATCGAGCATCTGCCGGTAGTATTTGTGTATAAGGTAAGACTCGGGAGTAGAGTTTTCGGTATCAAACTTCTCATCGCCGATATAAACACCGGTAGAGCCGATAATGCCAACTTTGTGACCCGCTGCCTCAAAAATGCTTTTGAGCATAAAGGAGGTGCTGGTTTTGCCTTTTGTGCCCGTGATGGCAATCGTGTTGAGCGAATCGGCAGGGGAGGAAAAGAGATTGGCACTTGCTACAGCAAGAAATTTGCGGGTATCCTGCACCTTGAGGATAACGGCATCATCGGGAAGCGCAACATCCTTTTCGCAGGCAAAAACCCTTGCGCCCTTCTCGTATGCGCTCATCGCGTAGCTGTGACCATCACGCTGAAAACCGCATATACAAACGAAAAGTGTATCCTTTTCCGCCTTTCTCGAATCATAAACGATATCATTTATACATATCGAACCGTCATAACCGTTTCCGGCGAAATCAATATTCCTGAGAACTTCCGATAATTTCATTACAAGTTAATACTCCCAAATATATTATTTTGAAATCAATTTATCTCACCGCGGAACACCAACGTGTAGCTACCCTTGACCCAGGCGTCGTCCTCGGTGATACAGCATTTTAAAATTCCGCCCTTTTGGTGGACGTCGGTTGTGCTTCCGCACAGTCCAGCGCTGTACGCCGCAAATGCCGCAGCGGTGCTCCCTGTTCCGCAAGCAAGCGTCTCACCGACACCGCGTTCCCATACCCTCATCAGTATGCTTCCCGAATGAGTGACCGATGCAAACTCAACGTTGGTGCCTTGAGGGAACAGAGGATGGCGCTCGATCTTCGGAGCAAGCGTAAAAAACTCGTCATCTGTAAGCGGGTTGCCGAAAATAACGCAGTGGGGATTACCTGTCGAAACCGAAACGTAGGACAGCTCCTTTCCGTTGACCGCAATAACGCCGCTGTCGGTAATATTTGGTTTTCCGATATAAGCCTTCACACCGTCATTTTCGATAACGGCCTTCCGTATACCTGCAAGTGTCTCGACAGTAAAAGATTTTTTTGTCGAGTAGCCCGATTCGACAACATATCCTGCGCTGCAGCGTAAGGCATTTCCGCACATCTCTGCCTCGCTTCCGTCGGAATTGAATATCCTCATACGGTAATCAGCAACACGAGACCTCGAAATTACAATGAAGCCATCGGCTCCGATGCCGAGCTTACGGTTACAGGACTGTACGATAAACGAATTGTCCGGGCAGGGGGATGAAGAAGGGCTGCCGATAAAAATAAAGTCGTTACCCAATGAGTGAACTTTTGAGAATTTCATTACAAATCACCATAATACATTATATCAATATTTTTTTACTTTGCAATATATATTAAAAAATTTTCGATTTGCACTTGTTAAATCGTTTTGTTTGTGATACTATTACTATGAAATATGATGGAATGCCGCAGTATATACATCTGCCGACATCTTATTTTAATGTTAAACTTGCATACTCAAAAAAATTACAAAATGAAACAGAGAGGTATTTTCAATGAAAATCGGACTTATTTCCGACTCCTTCCGTCTCAACTTTAACGAAAGCATTATCGCCGCTTCCAAGCTCGGCGTTACCGGCGTACAGAAGTATATGACCGGTGCCGACTGTGCAGCAGATGCTATTACCCCCGACAGCCTTACTCCCGAGAGAGTTCGTGAGGTTAACGACTTTATGAAATCCAACGGTCTTGTTTTCTCCGCTATCTGCGGCGATTTCGGCGTTGATCTCGATACCGACTGGGTCGTTGACAAATCCAAGAGAGTTCTCGAAAAAGCCAAAGAGCTCGGCTGCGACATCGTTACTACCCACATCGGTCACCTCTATCTCGAGGATGATGCGCGTATGGAAAAAATCCGCAAGAACGCATACGAGCTTGCGTCCTTTGCCGACAGCATAGGCTCTTACTTCGCAGCTGAGACCGGAACCGAAAAGGCTCCCGTGCTCAAGGCTTTCCTTGATTCTCTCGGTGCAAAGGGCCTCAGAGTAAACTATGACCCCGCAAACCTCGTAATGGTTGCTGCCGACGATCCTGTTGCCGGTGTTTACACCCTCAAGGATTACATTGTTCACACCCATGCAAAGGACGGCATTAAGACCGGTGATACCACCTGGCTTGAGCTTCCTCTCGGACAGGGCGGAGTTGATTTTGACAAATATCTTGCCGCACTTAACGACATTGGTTATACAGGATACCTTACTATCGAGCGTGAGGTTGGCGATAATCCTGCCGCTGATATTGCCATGGCTGTTGACTTCCTCAAAGATAAGCTCTGCAAGCTGAATATTCCCCTTGGCTGATAGTTAGTTCCATTTACATTTATATGTGCCACCACCCGAGGGTGGCGGCACATACTCATTGATTCCGGAGTTGAAAATGTCTAAAAGAATCAAAATATTCGATACAACTCTCCGCGACGGCGAGCAGATGCCGGGTGTTTCTATGAGCATCGGTGACAAGCTGCGTATTGCAACCCTTCTTTCGAGAATGGGCGTCGACGTTATCGAGGCAGGTTTTCCCGCCGCTTCTAAAAACGAAATGACGGCTGTCGAGCGTATATGCGAGAATATCGGTACGACCGTTTCGGCCCTTGCGCGTGCCGATAAGGGAGATATTGATGCCGCCGCCTATGCCCTCAGGAATGCCAAGGACTCCATTCTTCACGTATTTATCGCATCGAGCGACATCCATCTTAAGCACAAACTCCGTATGACACGTGAGCAACTGCTCGACAGGGTAGCCGACTGCGTTACCTACGCAAAACAAAAGGGCTTTACCGTTCAGTTTTCGGCAGAGGATGCCAGCAGGACCGACGTTGATTTTCTCAAAGCTGTTTATTCCACTGCCATAAAAAACGGTGCCGACGTTGTCAATATTCCTGATACGGTCGGTTATGCTACACCCGATGAGTTTGGAGCTCTCGTCAGAGAGATCAAATCAATCGCCGGCGATATTTCGGTCTCGGTACATTGCCACAACGATCTCGGTATGGCTGTTGCAAATACTCTCTCGGCTATCAAAAACGGTGCCGACAGATGTGACGTAACCGTAAACGGAATAGGTGAGCGTGCAGGAAATGCGGCGCTCGAGGAGATTGTAATGGCTCTAAAAACAAGAGCCGATGAGTTTGATTGCTATACGAATATTGACACGACGCTTCTTTCAAAAACGAGTAAGACGGTTTCGGCTATAACAGGAATTTATATTCCTCTCAACAAGCCTATTGTCGGCAGGAATGCTTTTGCACACGAATCGGGGATTCATCAACACGGCATACTCAGTGACAAGAGCACCTATGAGATAATGACTCCTCAATCGGTAGGCATCAACGAAAGCACGATCACACTCGGTAAGCTCTCGGGACACCACGCATTTGAGGAAAAGCTCAAGGAGCTTGACATTCATCTTTCGCCCTCGGTTTCCGAGGCGGCGTTCAATGCATTTAAAGACCTTGCTTGCCGCAAGAGCAACGTCAGTGACGAGGATATCAGGGCACTTTCCGAGGAGGCTATATACGATTCCCATATTATCGACGGCTTTGAGCTGGAATCGTATCAGACCCAAAGCGGTAACCAAATCCGCGCTATGGCGATGATTTCGGTTTCAAGGATCGGCAATATTTATACCGAGGCCGCTACGGGCGAGGGTCCTATAGACGCTTGCTTCAATGCTCTCAACCGAATCGTTCAAAAGGATTTCGTTCTTATAAACTACGGAATCAAAGCCGTTACGGGCGGTACCGATGCACTCGGTGAAGTTAGGGTACGTATTTCCGACGGTGAAAACGAATACGTTGGCAAAGGTGTTTCCACGGATATTATCAAATCAAGTATAAAAGCATACATAAACGCTGTAAACAGGGCGCTGTTTACCGAATTTTAAGACAGGAGAATCTATATGAAAAGATTTATTTCGCTTCTTCTCATCGTTGCAATTATGATCGTTCCCATGGTGGGCTGTAACAGCGGTGATGAAGAAAGCTCCGAAGCTATGAGCACGGTAGAAAAGGGTAATGAATATCTTGACGAAAACGGAAAGTACAAGCCCCTTCATACTATCGTTGATCAGGAGGGAAAAGAGTTTAACATCATCGTAAGAGGCGAGTCCTTCGGTACCTATCAGTCCGAGGACTTTACTACCGAGAGTGAGCTTTACGGCGATCTTCTCAACGATGCTGTTGCCGAGAGGAATAACGTAGTTGAGGAGCTCTACGGTGTTACCCTTAACGTTTACAAGAGTGATACCATCAACAATGACGTATACAACGACTGCTTCTCGGGAATTGGTGCGTACGATGCTGTAATGCCTTCGCTTTCTTATCTTGCAACCCTCGCTGCCGAGAACTTCCTTTATGACCTTACCACGATCGAGAACTTTGATCTCGATGCTCCTTGGTGGAACAAGAACTGTACTGATGCATATTCCATTGAGAACCGTGTATACTTCACCACCGGTGACATTACCATCCTTTCGATGGTAAATACTCCTTCAATACTGTTCAATAAAGAGATGATCGGCACTTACGGTCTTGATAATCCATACGACCTTGTTAAAAATAAGGAATGGACTTTTGACAAGATGGTTGAGATGTGTAAGGCTGTCAGCGATATCAAAACAGCTGACGGTTCCTATTCCGACGACAACATCTACGGTCTTCTTACCTCTTACAGCGATCCTGCTAACTTCCTTTGGGGCTCGGGTGAACTCGTAACGAAGAAGGACGGCGATGATATTCCTTACGTATCGCTTAATAACGAGCGTGCCATTACCATCGCTCAGAAGATACTTGAGGAGTTTGCAAACGCTGATTATCTTATTTTTGCAGAGGAATGTCCCGATCCCATTTGGGTAACCTCGCTTGAGATTTTTGCTGAGGGCCGCTGTCTGTTCAGACCTTCGGCGTTCTCTGCAACAACCAAGCTCCGTAAGCAGAGTGAGATCGAGTTCGGTATTCTTCCCAAGCCTCTAATGGACGAAACCCAGACCGATTACGTCAGCTACTGCGGCGGAAGCGAGACTGCCGGTATCGGTATTCCCACCAGCGCTCCCGATAAGGAATATTCTGCATATATGATCGAGGCATACGCCGCACAGGCTAAGAACTACATTACTCACGCATACTACGACATCAACCTTCGCACAAAGGATGCACGCGATGATGAGAGTGAGGAGATGCTCGACATCATATTCGGTTCTCTCGTATACGATATCGGTGCTCTTTATGACGTTGGCGGCATAGTTGCAATGTTCAGAACACTTACTCAGAACGGAAGTGCCGATATCGCTTCTCAGTTTGAGTCCAAGATTCCCGTTGCGGAAGCAGAGCTCGAGGAAATCGTGCTTGCGTTTATGGACGGCGAATAATCATAAAATAACTACTCAAGCAAAAGAACTCAGACAGATATTTGTCTGAGTTCTTTTGATTTGCGGAATATTTATTTTTCGTATACCTTTCGGTCAAGAATTCCGAGATAGGGGAGATTGCGGTATTTTTCATCGTAGTCAAGTCCATATCCTACAACAAATTCATCGGGAATAGAAAATCCGCAGTAGTCGATATCAACGTGTGTTTGACGTCTATCGGGCTTGTCGAGGAGTGTTGCGATCCTTAATGAGGAAGGATTCCTCTGCAGGAGCATATTTTTAACCTTTGAAAGGGTGTTGCCGCTGTCAAGAATATCCTCGGCAATCAGTACCTCCTTGCCGTCAAGCGGACGGGAAAGATCGAGGCGTATATTAAGACTGCTCGTGGATGCGGTTCCCGAGCCATAGGAGGAAACTACCATAAAATCAATTTCTACGTCACAATCAATAGCGCGGATAAGATCCGAAAGAAAAACAACAGATCCTTTCAAAATGCCGATAACCAAAATCTTTTTGCCTGCATAATCCTTCGAGATTTGTGCGCCAAGCTCGGAAACACGTTGCTTGATCTGCTCCTCGCTCAAAAGTACCTTTGCAATATCCTTGTCAAGATTCAACATAATAGTCCTCCACCAAATTTATACGTATATTTTATCATAAAAGACTTTGGATGGCAATAATTATGTCGAAAAATATTTAATAATCGATTATTTGCACAAAATTGACAAAAACATACTCAAAGCCGATAATTTAGCAGTTAAAACGCAGAAAATCAATTTTAGGTAACAAAATACTTGATTTTGCAGTAAATATATGTAAAATGTAATTGTAAAATTAAAATAGGGGAGAATGGGATTTTCTCCAATCAAAAAGAAAGGATATTCACTATGTTCTTAACCAAGCTGTTAACCGTTGCAGGTGACGTCGAGGAAGCTGTCAGTGAGGTAGTTTCGGAAGCCGTTGAATCGTCCGGTTCAACACCGAACGCTTTTATCGAGGGTCTTATTGAAAAAACCTCCGAAAACGCATCCCTTGCAGACAAACTTGTTGCAGGATTGCAGGTGGCGCTTATCGGTATGGCAGTCGTATTTGCCGTGCTATTGTTGCTTATGGCGATTCTTTCGGTATTTAAGCTCTTCGCCGTCCGCTCTGCAAAACCCAAAGCCGCGGAGGCTCCCGTTGCGGCTCAGCCCGCTTCGTCCGTTCCTACAGGAAACGAGGAGGAGATCGCTGCTGTTCTTACTGCCGCAGTTGCCGCAATGAACAACAAGACCGAGTCCGGATACAAAGTAATTTCGATTAAAAAGATTGTTGAATAAAAGGAGATTTTGAGATGATTAAGAAATACATTGCTACCGTTAATAACACTAAGTACGAGGTTCTTATCGAGGAGGTTCCCGCAGGCACCGTTGTTAAAACCGAGTCTGCCGCTCCCGCTCCCGCAGCTGCGCCCGCTCCTGCTACAGCACCTGCTGCTTCTGCCGCACCCGCTGACGGAACCAAGGTTACTTCGCCTCTTCCCGGAACTGTACTCAAGGTAAACGTTTCGGCAGGCGCTACCGTTAAAAAAGGCGACGTTCTTTGTGTTCTCGAGGCTATGAAGATGGAGAACGATATTCCCGCTCCCGTTGACGGAGTTATCAAATCCGTAAACGTAAACAATGGCGCTACCGTTAACGCAAACGACCTTCTCTTTGTAATCGGCTAATACTGAGAGTTTACTGATTATTTTTAGGAAAGGTGTAAAGTAATATGTTTGAAGCATTAAGCGGTCTTATCAGTGACTCCGGCTTTGCGGGACTGTTTTCCGGTACACATACCTACTGGGGCATTGATTTTTCATTTGATATTGGCACGATCATTATGTTCCTTATATGTTTCGTGCTCTTCTACCTTGCAATAGTTAAGAAGTTCGAGCCTCTGCTCCTTCTCCCCATTGCTTTCGGAATGTTGATCACCAATATTCCCTCTATCGGCGATGCCGTTTTCCACCCCGAAATCTTTATCAACGATTCCGGTATCAACTGGGGCGAGCTCGGACACGGAGCAGGTCTTATTGACTATCTCTATCTCGGCGTCAAGCTCGGCATCTATCCTCCCTTGATATTCCTTGGAGTTGGCGCAATGACCGACTTCAAGCCTCTTATCGCAAACCCCAAGAGCCTTCTTCTCGGTGCGGCTGCACAGCTCGGCGTTTTCGTTGCGTTTATCGGTGCGCTCCTTCTCGGCTTCAACCTCTGTGAGGCTGCATCGATCGGTATCATCGGCGGTGCTGACGGCCCCACCGCAATCTACGTTACAAAAACGCTTGCTCCCGGACTTCTCGGTGCAATTGCTATTGCAGCATACTCCTACATGGCTCTCGTTCCCTTTATCCAGCCCCCCATTATGAAGGCGTTCACCTCCAAAAAAGAGCGTGCTATCGTTATGGAGCAGCTTCGTCCCGTTTCCAAAAC
>JAZNCU010000051.1:0-20832 GCA_045587745.1 Eubacteriales bacterium
CAGCCCTTTATCACGGAAAAACAGCTTGGTATTTCGTTTTATAAGTGCATTAAGTCCCGTCATTTGTTATCACCTCCGAGCTTTTTGCCTGTTGCGGCAAGGAAAACGTCATCAAGCGTTCCTTTTATTATCTCATAGTCCTCGAACAGCTCGGGGTTTTTGATTATCTGCTCGGTGACTATTTTCGTATTAGCCACCGTAAAGCGGTAGGCGTCCTTTAATTTTGTATACGGCAATCCGATTTTTTGGGCTTGCGACTCATCTATGCCGTAGACGGTGACTGTATCGTGAGCGTAACGTGTCTTTAACTCGTGCGGCGAGCCCTCGGCAATTATTTTTCCGCAATCGAGGATAACGGTATAGTCCGAGTCTGCCGCCTCCTCCATATAATGGGTGGTAAGAAATACCGTCAGCCCATCCTTTGCCCTCAGCTCCCCTATTGCCTGCCAGACCATACTGCGAGTCTGAGGGTCAAGTCCGGTCGTCGGCTCATCGAGGATGAGCAGCTCGGGCGAGTGGATGAGCGCCCGTGCTATATCGACACGCCTTTTCTGTCCTCCCGAAAGCTTTGAAAGAGTCCGCCTGAGAAGCGGCTTTATATCAAACAGTCTGTCAAGCTCATCAATGCGTTTTTCGGTCTCGGATGCCGACATTCCGTACAGTGCGCCGCGCAAAATGAGGTTATCATTTACCGAAAGCGAGCTATCGAGCGCCGAGTGCTGAAAAACAACGCCGATCTTACTCTTGATCTCGGAAAACTCGTTATCAATATTATGGCCGAGCACTGTAACCTCACCGCCGTCACGGGCGAGTTGACCGCAAATTATCGAGATTGCGGTCGTTTTTCCTGCGCCGTTGATACCAAGAAAAGCAAACAGCTCACCTTTTTTGACCTTGAGCGTAAGCCCGTCCACCGCCGTGATATCGCCATAGCGCTTTGTAAGATTATTTATCAAGATTGCGTTGTTCATCGCGTCTCCTTTCCTTGAGTGCACAGTGTATGTCAGTTAAAAGCATTGATACAAGCTCTCTGTCAAGCGGTGCGCTGCCGCTTGCCGTCATTACTGCGATTCCGTGAACAAATATCCACATTTCAAGATGAAATATATTTGCATCGATGCCCTGCACGTCTGCAGATCTGTCCGCCATATCAACGAAGAACGGGTCAAACTCATCGTTTTCTCCGTTTTTGCACTTCATAAACAACAGATTAAACAGCTCTTTTTCTTCTTGGGCAAATCCGATGTATGCCATGCCTGTCGCCTTATAGGGAAGATACTCCCCTTTTTCGACCTCTTTTGCGGTATATGACTTAAAAATCTCATAAGCTTTTGCGACGGTAGCATCAAAAAGCTCCGCCATAGACTCAAAGTTTGTAAATATCGGCTGTGTTGAGCATCCAAGCTCAAGCGCAACCTCTCTTGCTCCGAGCCCCCGGTAGCCGTTTTTGCGAACCACGGCGATCGCCGCATCAACAATATGCTCTTTTTGAATCTTCTTTTTGGGCGGCATAAGCTTACCTCCTATTCGGTTTATATAACACCTGTTATATTACATTTGTTATTATATCCACCTACCCTGCTTTTGTCAAGAGATAAATTAAAAATTTCTATTTATAAAAAAAGAGTACCTTCCGTTTTTTTGGAAAGTACTCTTTAGTAATCAGAAAAAGCTTTTGACCGCCTTGGCTTACTGAGCTGCGCTGATAATTACACCGAAATCGGGAGCTTTGAGAGATGCGCCGCCGATAAGTCCGCCGTCAACGTTCTCTTTTGCGAGAAGCTCAGCGGCGTTCTTTGCGTTCATGCTTCCGCCGTACTGAATGGTGGTAGCATCTGCAACGGATTTGCTGTAAAGACCTGCGACAACGTCACGGATGATTCCGCAAACCTCGTCAGCCTGCTCGCTGGTAGCGGTTTTGCCGGTTCCGATAGCCCAAACGGGCTCGTAAGCGATGATGACGTTATTCATCTGCTCCTCGGTAACACCGAGAAGAGCGATTTTGGTCTGAAGCGAAACGGTCTCAGCGGTGATGCCCTGCTCACGCTGGGTAAGAAGTTCGCCAACGCAAAGGATAACGGTAAGTCCTGCCTCGAGAGCGGCAAGAACACGCTTGTTAACGGTCTCGTCGGTCTCACCAAAGTACTGTCTTCTCTCGCTGTGACCGATGATAACGTAGTTAACACCGCATGCTACGAGCATATCCGCACTGATCTCGCCGGTGTAAGCACCGCTTTTTTCCCAGTGGCAGTTCTCGGCACCAATCTTGATGCAGCTGCCCTTTGCAGCCTCAACTGCAGCGGCAATGTCTACGTAAGGAACGCAAGCGATAATATCACAACCGCAAGTGGGCTTTCCGTCAAGCTCGGCTTTGATAGCATTGATAAGTTCAACTGCCTCTGCAGGAGTTTTGTTCATCTTCCAGTTTCCTGCGATAACGGCTTTTCTTAATTGTTTATTCATTATTTATCCTCTTATTGTTAATTATTTATCACTCATAGCTGCGATACCGGGAAGCTCCTTGCCCTCAGGGTACTCGAGGGACGCGCCGCCGCCGGTGGAGATGTGGCTCATCTTGTCGCCAAATCCGAGTTGGTTAACTGCTGCAGCAGAATCACCGCCGCCAATAATAGTGGTAGCATCGGTATTTGCAAGAGCCTCGGCAACAGCCATAGTGCCCTTTGCGAGGATGGGATTCTCAAACACGCCCATAGGTCCGTTCCAAACAACAGTCTTTGCGCTTGCAACCTTTGCGGCAAAGAGCTCACGGGTTTTGGGACCGATATCAAGACCCATCATATCAGCGGGAATGCTGTCGGAATCAACAACAAGCGTGTCGATGGGAGCATCGATGGGGTTGGGGAATTCCTTTGCAACAACGCAGTCAACGGGGAGAAGGATCTCAACGCCGTTTTTCTTTGCGGTTTCAAGCATTTCCTTGCAGTAATCGATCTTTTCGGGGTCGAGAAGGGAAGTACCGATCTCCTTGCCCTGAGCCTTGAGGAAGGTATAAGCCATACCGCCGCCGATGATGAGGCAGTCAGCCTTGGTGAGAAGGTTCTCAATAACAGCAAGCTTATCGGCAACCTTTGCGCCGCCGAGGATGGTAACAAAAGGACGAACGGGGTTGTTAACGGCATCGCCGAGGAATTTGATCTCTTTTGCCATAAGGAAGCCGTTTGCGCTCTCCTCAACGTAGGAAGCAACGCCAACGGTGGAGCAGTGAGCTCTGTGGGCGGCACCGAATGCATCGTTTACAAAGATATCGCAGAGGGAAGCAAGCTCTTTGGAGAAAGCCTCGCCGTTTTTGGTCTCCTCAGCACGGTAACGGGTGTTCTGAAGAAGAACTACATCGCCGTTTTCCATTGCGGCAACAGCGTTTTTGGCATTTTCGCCAACTACGCAGTCGTCAGCGGCAAAAACAACGTCGAGACCGAGTTTTTCGCTGAGACGAACAGCAACGGGAGCGAGAGAATACTCGGGCTTGGGCTCTCCCTTGGGCTTTCCGAGGTGGGAGCAGAGGATAACCTTTGCGCCTTTGTCAAGCAAAAATTCAATCGTGGGGAGTGCGGCAACGATACGGTTCTCGTCGGTGATAACGCCGTTCTTAAGAGGAACGTTGAAATCGCAACGCACAAGGACTCGCTTGCCGGCTACGTTAAGGTCTTCTACGGATTTTTTTACATTCATGGTTAAATCTCCTCTGTTTATGATTTTATATTAAATGCATTATTTACCAAATTTGTATTATACATCAAAAACTATTGCAAATCAAGGGGTTATCCAAAATTCTCACTAAGAAACTTTTCAAAATTATCGACTCTGCCTGATGCCGTACTCCAATAGGGAGTGCCGTTAATTATTCCCGCGGTGATTGCACTGTAGGACACCGTTTTTGCGCTTGAGTTCTCGTTCGCAAGCAGCAGGGAAAGGTCAAATTTTACGCTGTCAAGTATGAGCGAAAGCATTACCGTCTCGGTATTATTTATAAGGTAGCGTGTCAGAAACTCCGATGCGTAAGCACTTTTTGCCGTTTCACTGCCGAGGGCCGTAACTGCTTTCATAATCGTGCTGACCTTACCCGGGTCTGAAATTACGGAGGGAACCGACAATACTCCTGTTTTTCCATCGGCATAGCAGGAGTAGCCATTCTGCGCCGAATCGAGCTTTGGGATAGGCAAAATACCAAACTCCGAGCCTTTTGCGGACCCGTCCCTAATAGCGGCTATAAAGCTCAGATCCTCGACCAGAAAGCCGAGCCTTCCGTCCGAAAATGCTTGTGCCGCAGAGGTTTCCGAGATAGGGTAGCGTACACGCACGTTGTATATGTCACGCAGCTCTTTGCATAGATCGCTGCCTGCGCTCGTGCCCAGCACAAAGGTCACGGGAACCTTGTAGGTATCGCCCAAAATCGGTTTATCGGCACTCACCCACATCGTCAGGACAAGTGCCTCATCGGTGATTCCGCTTCCGTAACCGAAGTTATCAAGGTTTATGTCCGAAGAGGTTGATGAGTTGACCTTTGAGGCAACCATACGGGACATCTCGAGCATTGTGTCCCACGTCCATTTTCCTTGATTTGCAAGACTTTCCGGGCTTTCGGAGCAGTATTTTGCAACCAGCTCACGGTTAAAAAACATCGCCTTTACTCCACCGTACTCGATAGCAACGGGGTCGGGAAGCATATACAGCTTATTACCCGTCGCAAGCGACGTAGCGATACCGGAGTAATATTTTTCCGTAGGATCAAAGCCCTCAAGCGAACCTATGTCATATAACAGACCGTCCATCATCAGCGATACCGTCAGCTCTGCAGGAAGCGAGAGCATATCGCAGTACGCCAGTCCGCTCTGCTTTGCGTTTTCGAGATTATCTCGGAGAGTATCCTCGTTCAGCTCGACTGCCGTAACCGTCACACCGTATTTTTCTGCTATAAAATCGTTACGCTTGCGAACAGCGGCGCTTATAACTCCCGATTCGGTTTCGGACGAGTAAAATAGAGAAGTGTTGTTCGTTACTACCGTAAACACCTGTCCATCATATTCTTTTACATCAGGCAGCTCCTGTTCAAGCTCCTCGTACACCGTAGGAATACTCACGTCGGGCGGAACGATGCTTTCGTTAGGATATTCTACGTTTTCACACGCCGATAGTGCTAAGACAACAGCAATCAGCAGGAATACCGTCAGTTTTTTCATATTTTCTCCCTGTTTCACGTGAAACAATTTAGGGTTCATCGAAAAACGTTTCACGTGGAACATTTTTCGTTTTACATTACTGTACGATAAAACGTACAGTAATATCCGCATATTTCCCATTATGTTGATTTTACCCCAAATACTGTCATTAGTCAATAATCATATGTAAATTCTTATTTAACGGCGGTGTCCGGCAGGGAAGCCCTGTTTTACAAAAAATATACAAAAAAAGCGCTTATGAATAACTCATAAGCGCATTTCTTTATTTTTTCTCGGGAGAGATGACTATCTTTCTGTCTGCTCCCTCGCCGATCGAACGGGTGGTTACACCCTCGATGTTCTGGCATTCGGAGTGAATGATGCGTCTCTCATATGCATTCATAGGCTCAAGTGCAAAGCTACGATGGTATTTAAGCACCTTCTCGCTCATCCTGCGTGCAACACCCTTAAGTGTCTCGGCACGCTTTGCGCGGTAGCCTTGTACGTCAACGGTAACTCTGTAAAAACCGCTTTTGCCCATATTTGCGGCAAGCGTTGCGAGATACTGGATTGAATCGAGCACGTCGCCTCTTCTGCCGATAAGCATACCAAGCGATTTTCCGCCCACCTCAAGCGTAACGCCCTCGCTGTCGCTCTCGGTAATTTTTACCGTTGCGTCAAGTCCCATATTCGAGACCAGCTTTTCAACGAACTCAACGGCACGCAGGGCGGGTGTTTCCTTGAGTGTGACCTTTACGGTCGCATCCGCTGCGCCTATACCCAAAATTCCCTTTTTAGGTGCGGAAACCACTTCAACATCAACACTTTCGGCGCTTACACCAAGTGCTGTGCAGGCCTCCTCGACCGCAAGCTCAACGGTTTTTGCCGAAGCAGTTGCTTCTTTTATCATGTTATTAACCTTTCAATATTATTGTTCGTCCTCGGTGTCATCGGCAGTCAGCATCTCGATCCTGCGGGGAGTGCGGGCTGCTCCGGAGGAGCTCTGTTTTACCTCGATATCACGGTAGGACTCATCGTCCTCGTCAACCTCGATGGTAATCTTTTTCTTTTTCTTTTTAACGCTGCCCTTGATCTCACGTCTTGCCTCGGTAAGCTGCTCCTCGGTAGGCTTGGGAATAGGCATTGTTTTGTGGAAAATAATAGTCTGAATTACGCCGATAATAGTCCTCCATATCCAGTATACACCGATTGCGGCAGGCATACTGTAGGCGAAAATCGCCGAAATAAGAGGCATACCGACATTCAAAAACAGTCCGCCGCCCATGGGATTTCCGTTTGCATCGGTCTGCTGATTTCCCGACACCTTTTGAGTGATCTTAGCGGAAAGGAAAGAAGTAAGAAATACGAGCAGGGGAATGAGCATAAGCCAGATATTTTTATCAAAATCGGGCTCGTTGATAAGATTTTCGGATCCTATCGTAAAATTAGGAAGCTCGGTTTTGATGCTGTCAAATCCCGTCTCCTCGTATCTTGCCATAAAGTCGGAGGAAAGATGGCCGTCTTCAATAAGCTCCTCAACTACAGCGCGCAGACCTATAATATCGCCTGCAAGATACATATCTCCGTAAGCCGCTGTGTTACCGTGTACGTACTCGTTACGTCCCGTCACGGGCGAAACAACAGCGTTGTCGCCATCCTTGGAAACCACTGCGCCGATATTGATCTGAGCAGCCTCAAACTCGGCAAGCTTTGCGTTGTACTCCTCCTCGGTCTCATAGGAATCCTTTATGATCGATTCCTTTAGATCCTCGTAAAACTCGATCGCAACCACCGACTTATCGTTAATAAAATTCTCGTTATTATCAAGCAGGTTGCTCGAGTATGCGATGGGCTGTCTTACAATAGCAAAGAGTATAAGAATGATAGGGAGCTGGATAAGCATCGGGAGACATCCGGAAAATTGGTTAACGCCCTTTTTTTGGTACATCTCCTGAATTTCCATTGTCATTTTTTGCTGGGTGACCTTGTCTGTCCTGCCGGCATACTTTTCCCTGATAGCCATCTCATAGGGCTTGACCTTTGCCATATTGATCTGGGATTTGTGCTGCTTAACAGAAAGGAACAGCAAAAGTATCTGAATGAAAAGCGCAAAGAAAAACAGCGCAAATACGTAATAATTGCCGGAGATAATCAGGCAGAACTTCATCAGATACGAAAACGCTTTGTAGATAAAATCAAACATTTGGGTATCTCCATTTTTTTAGGTGCGTTTTTTTGATTTTTTCTCCGGGACGGGGTCAAATCCCCCCTTACAAAACGGATTGCACCTGAGTATCCGCCAAAATGCAAGGCAAAGCCCCACGATCACGCCTCGCTTTTCAATAGCCTCGATCGCATAAGACGAGCATGACGGCGTAAAGCGGCAACACGGGGGTTTGTTGGGAGAAATATGCTTTTTGTAAAACCGTATCGGAGCGATAAAAATATTCCGTAAAAGCCTCCTCATACTAATCACCCAAAAGGATTGCCTTTTCCAATAACTCCTCAAGCTCGCTCGTGACTGCGGATACATGAGCGCCTACAGCTTGCTGTCTGGCAACAATGACGATAATAAAACCTTCCTTTATAAACGGGTGAAAAGCACGGTATGCCTCACGGATTATACGCTTTGTTCTGTTTCGTTGAACCGCATTGCCTCGGCTTTTTGATACGGTTATTCCCAATAGTGTCTGTTCCCGATTGTTATTTCTGAGAACGTACACGGCAACGGTTTTTCCGGAAAAGCACCTGCCCTTGCGGTATGCCCGTGCGAACAGGTGATTTTCCTTTAATGTCATGATTCTGCGCGGTTTGTTCATTGCAGAAGCCTCATCCGGGAGCTAAGCCCGATCAATAAGTGAGTCTTGCTCTGCCTTTGGCTCTTCTTCTTTTGAGAACCTTTCTGCCGTTGGCGGTAGCCATTCTCTTTCTGAATCCGTGCTCTTTCTTTCTGTGTCTCTTTTTGGGCTGATATGTTCTGAGCATCTCTTTCACCTCCGAGTTTTCGCTCTTTGTATTTTTGTTTTTATACCGTGTGCATCAGCAAAATTTTCCGCAGTAGGGAGTATGTGACACCCGTTTTCGCAGGCACAGGCAACATATATTATATATACAATTTTCGTGATTTGTCAAGTGTTTTTACGTATTAAACGGCAAAAACGTAAAGCCCGACCGATCCGAGCGCAAACGCCGCCGTCACTGCCGTAAGCAGGATGGAAAAAACCTTATACACTATATTGTTTTTGTTTTTGATTTTGTTCAAAAATACCCCAATATACAGAGCACCGATTATAACCGTCGGCGCGATGTACCGAAAATCCATCGTACAAAAATGGGGATATCCGAAGCAGAAATTTACGTAAGAAATTATCAGCGTCAGCCAATAAACGAGCATAAATGCGTGAAAAACGAGAGCTTTATTCCGGTTATCCGATTTTTCTCTAAAAGCCTTTACCACACTGTAAACCGCAAATACACAGGACAGCACTGCAAGAATTACCGACGACCAAAACAGTATTTCGGCAACAATAGAAAACAGCCTGTCGGATGCTCCGATATAGTATTCACCGAAAACCGAGGTTTTAAGTGCCGTAAGAGGAATATTATGGTCAAAATATTCAAATCCGTATTTTGCCATATACGTCTCGGTTGCTCTTGCGGGATAAACTCCGTTTTCGCTCAGTGATGAAAAATCAAAAATTCTGTCGGGCACCGAAACGTTTCCCACGTACTGATCAGCCTTTACGGAGAGCTTTGGAACGTAGGCAGGGGGGACACCGTAGGCAAAATAATTTCGTATCTGATACCAAAGCGCAATAGGAACGCATATTATTCCGAATACCGCAAACTGAGGAAACAATTTTTTGAATCCGTATTTTTTATCAAAAAGACGAACACAAAACAGCATTGCCACAGCAACGGCAACGAGTCCTCCCGAGAGCTTTGCCATCATAGCAAAGCCTATCGAAAATGCAAGCGGTACAATGGTTTTGAAGCCCGGAGCCTCATACCATCTCAACGCAAGATAAACCGAGGTCAGCACGAGAACAAGTGACAGAACGTCGTTGTTTATGCTTCCCGCAAGAATAATAAACGTAGGATGAAACGCAACTATTGCATCCGCAATTATAAGTCCGAGCTCCTTAAGGCCGAATTTCTTAAAAATCGCATGCGAAACCGACATTACGGCGGTAGAGCAAACGAGCGAGAGAAGCTGGATATTTTCGACAGCCGAATGATAAGAAACTCCGAGAAACGTTTGTATTCTCAGCCAAAGCGCCGATATCATATGCCAGAGAGGGGGGTGGTAAAACTGAAAGACCTTGCGTACATCAAACTTCGGAAGCAGTCCGCCGTTATAAAAGAACTCAATGTAAGCTGCGTGTCCGGTACGGCTGCCCGGCTCGTAATACTCGGGTCCGAAAAAATAGTGGACGTCGTGCTGACGGGTGATAAAATATCCGCCGTTGCTCGCAATTGCTCCGTTGGAGTCCAAAATATAGGCGAGTCTGAAATAAAATCCTATCAAAAACAGTAGGAAAAAGACCTTTTCCGCCTCAACCTTCTTTTTGAACACGAAAACGAAAAAAAACATCGCCGTGATTACTGTCAAAAAAGCAAAAACGGCATCACCGTAGGACTTATATGCATCCTTTAACGGCTCGGCAAACGCAAAAACGAGCATTACCGAAAAAACGTAGAAATATTTATTTTTAAGCAGTCCGGTAAGCAATTTTTTTATCTTTTCCATATTAAAAAACTCCGTTTAAGAATACAAAAATTATACCTGTTTTGAACCTGTATGTCAATCAAAACCGAGCAAAACGCCCAAAAATTCACTTTCAGTGGAAAAAATTGCGAATAATTAGCCAAAAATGTACTTTATTATTATATAAGTATTGCATTTTCGGTAATAATTGTTATAATAGTATATATATAGTAATATAATATTATGTATCGGAGCAATATTCAATGGTCGATTCACAGTTTACACAGATCAGACAATTCGTTATAGATTCGCTCAGAGAGACATTTTCTTCTCCTACCGTTTCGCTTTGGTTTGAGCCGATGAAGGTTATCGCTCTTGACGGAAGGAGCGTTACCGTATCGCTTCCGCAGGACCGAAAGACCTTTGTAGAGGCTCAGTATTATTCCGAGCTTAAAGCAAAATTCTCTCTTGTTCTGGGCTTTGATGCCGATCTGATTCTCATCTCGGAGGAGGAGGAGGCAGAGCGTGCCGAGGCAGAAACAAAGGGTGAGGAATCGGCATATAAAATGCGCTTTAATCCCGATTACACCTTTGAAAACTTCGTAGTGGGTAAAACCAACCATCTTGCCCAGTCGGCGGCGCTTGCGGTTGCAAATCATCCTGCCGAGCTCAACAACCCTCTCTACCTGTACGGTCACTCGGGATTAGGTAAAACACATTTGCTTTTTGCAATAGTAAACGAGCTGAGGCGTACTCATCCCGAGTTTAACATTCTTTACGTTACGGGTGAGGAGTTCACAAACGAGCTTATCGAATCGCTGGCGCAAAAAAAGCCTGTCGCATTCCGTGAAAAATACAGGAATCTCGACGTGCTTTTGGTAGACGATATTCAGTTTATCTCGGGAAAGATGGCTATACAGGAGGAGTTCTTTCACACCTTTGATGCTCTGTTCAAGATGAACAAGCAGATAATTCTCGCCTCCGACTGTGCTCCCAAGGATATTGACAACCTTGAGGACAGGCTTAAGAGCCGTTTTGAAATGGGACTCGTTACCGATATCCAGCCGCCAGATTTTGAGCTTAGGATAGCAATATTTAAGCGCAAGGCTATGGATTTCGGCTACGACGTTTCGTTTGAGGTGCTTTACTATCTTGCCGAGAATATTACCCAAAACATACGTCAGATAGAGGGCTCGCTCAAAAAGCTGAGGGCTCACACGCTGATCACCGGCGAGATATGTAACTACAACGTGGCTCGCAAGGTATTATCGGATTTTTTCAAAAACGCAAAAAGCGAGGATTCGATAATCGACCGTATTTTTGAGCTTACCGAGAAGCGCTACGGTGTTTCAAAGGAGCAGCTTAAAAGCTCAAAGCGTACTGCCGAGATCACTATGGCAAGGCATTATGCGGTATATCTTGTCCGTGAGACCACAAAGCTCTCGCAATCCTCAATAGCAAAGCTCTTTAATAAAAAGGACCACACGACGGTTATCAACTCAATCGGCTTTATTCAGAGAAAAATGGAGACCGATCCGTCGTTTGAGCGCGAGATGCTTCAGACCGTAGCCGAGCTTCGTAACTGAGCATCCTGACAGAAAAAAGAGAAGAATCGTAAAAAAAAGTATTTATTAGTAGTTGCAGTCGTAGTAGGTCACGTGGAAAGTGTGTAAAATCCTTATTATCACTGCAGCGTATGTAATCACATAAAAATAAAACGTGAGCATCCCTGTGGAACAGGGGTGGATAATTTCATAATCCCGATGTTTTTGGGATTTTGTAAACCATAGGAGGAAACAATGCCTATCAAATTCAGCTGCGACCGCAAAACACTTTTATCGCTTATACTTCCTGCGGCTTCTGCCGCCTCCAACAAAAGCACCCTGCCCGCACTTGAGGGACTTTTGTTTACGCTCAGAGGCGATACTCTAACGATATGCGGATATGATCTTGAAAGGGGAGTACGCACCGCCGGAACGGTGGATGCCGTACAGGACGGAGCAGTTATAATCAATGCTTCAAAAATTACCTCTATAGTCAAAAATATGCCGGATTGCGATATCACGGTTGAGGCTGACGAGAAGCATATGGTCAGGATCAGAGGCGCAATGAGCGACTTTGTTATCCACGGAGTTACTCCCGAGGCGTTTCCCAATCTCCCCGAGCTGGGAGGAGATAACTCATTTTGCATCTCTCGCTCACTTATGAAGGATATCATCAACAGCACCGTTTTTGCTGTTGCTCAGACCGAGGCAAGGCCTATTCTCACCGGCGAGCTGTTTATCGTTGAAAACGGCACTCTCACGGTGGTTGCGCTCGATAACTTCCGCCTTGCAATGCGTGAGGAAAAGAAATGTATCTTTGAAAATGACGGAAAGCTTACGTTTGTGGTTCCCGGCAGGGCGCTCTCGGATCTTGCAAGGCTTCTTGACGACAGCGACGAGCAGCTGAGGGTTGAGTTTACCGCAAAATATATCATATTCAAGCTGGATAACGTGGTGTTCTTCTCCCGTCTGCTTGAGGGTGAGTACCTTGATTACAAACGTGCGCTCCCTACCCAGAACAAAATTTTTGCCGAGATCGACAGGCTTGCGTTTATTGAGAGCGCAGAGCGTGCCTCCCTCCTCGTTGACGAAAAGCTGAGAACTCCGCTGAGATGCCGCTTTGAGGGCGGAAACCTAAATATTTCCTGTAACACCCAGTACGGCAGCGTAAACGATAACCTTCGCATCATTAAGCAGGGCGACGACATTGAGATCGGCTTTAACAACCGCTATCTGCTGGATGCGCTTCGTGCCGCTACCGACGATAAAATTAAAGTATCTATGTCTACTCCTCTTATGAGTATGATAGTTGAGCCTGCCGAGAAAAAAGAAGAAAGCAGCTACACATATCTCGTGCTCCCCTGCAAGCTCAAGGACTGATATGCAGGTAAAAAGGCTTTACGTACGGGATTTTCGCAACGCAACCGAATCGGTAATTGAGTTTTCGGACGGGGTCAACGCAATCTGCGGCAGGAACGCCGCAGGTAAAACGAACCTGCTCGAGGCAATATTCTATTTTGCGGCGGGAAAAAGCTTTCGCAATTGCAACGACAGGGAGCTTATCCGTTTTGGCTGCGACAGTGCTGTCGTACGACTTGATTTTGAGTCGGCATCGGGGGAAATGCAGCTTACCTCCGAGTTTACAAAAAACGGCAGACGTGTTATCCGTATGGGCAGCTCCGCACCGCTTAAGATGAGCGATTATCTCGGGCTGTTCCGTGCGGTGGTATTTACTCCCGACCATCTCAGCCTCATAAAGGGCTCGCCCGTGTGCAGGAGGCGTTTTGCCGATATTGCAATTTGTCAATCCTTTCCCAGGTACGCAAAAACGCTTTCGGAGTACAACCGTGTACTTGCCCAAAAAAATGCGTTACTAAAAAGTAAAAGCTCATCCGACGAGCTTTTTGCCGTCTACAACGACCGTCTCGCCTCGCTGGCAGGACTTATTACGGTAAACCGGCGCAAGTACCTGTCAAGGCTTGAAAATGCCGCAGGCGCGTTTTTAGAGGATATGAGCGGGGGCAGGGAGGGCTTTGCACTCTCGTATCAGACTCAGTCGGGCGATGCCGAAACGCAGGAGGAAGTGCGTGACAGGTATATCAGCATGCTCTCGGATAATCTTCACCGTGAAAAGGAAAGGATGTCATGCCTGTACGGTACGCACAAGGACGATTTTGCGGTGTATATAAACAAAAAGAACGCCCGTATGTATGCCTCGCAGGGTCAGCAGAGGAGCTGTGTGCTTGCGCTCAAGCTCGCCGAGGGTGAGCTGTCAAAGGAGCTTACAGGCGAGTATCCCGTGTTTTTGCTGGACGATATTCTGTCCGAGCTGGACGAGGGCAGACAGGAGTTTATACTGTCGAGGATAGGTGCAAGACAGGTTATTATCACGGGCTGTGAGGAAAATATGTTCGGCAGGACCGACAGGAGCATTTACGTGGAGGATGGACGGATATGTTCATTCAATTAGAAAAGGGCGAGAGCGTTGACGTTGGCGAGATAATCGGAGTGTTTGATTTTGATACCGCTACGCTCAGCGCAGATACAAGGAGCACGCTCAAGCGTGTCTCGGGCGAGACGGGGGTCATCAGTCTTTGCGCTGACCTGCCCAAAAGCTTTTTGCTTACCGACGGGCAGTATTATGACAGAATTTATATCAGCGGTCTGTCTACCGACAGCATCCGCAAAAGATACGAAACTTCGAAGGGAATGAAAACGGTTTGGAAGAGAAAAGAAACGAAATGATCGGGCAGGCGTACGACGACAGTCAGATACAGGTGCTCGAGGGACTTGAGGCGGTACGTAAAAGACCGGGTATGTATATCGGCACCACCTCGGTAAAGGGACTTCACCACCTCATCAGCGAGATAGTGGACAACTCTATCGACGAGGCACTTGCAGGCTACTGTAAGCATATAAAGGTCACTCTGGGTGCCGACGGAAGCTGTAAGGTCGAGGACGACGGACGAGGTGTGCCCTCGGGTATTCACCCCTCTGTTTCAAGACCTACTCTTGAGGTTATATTTACCATTCTGCACGCAGGAGGAAAATTCGGAGGCGGCGGCTACAAGATAGCGGGCGGACTTCACGGCGTGGGTGCATCGGTGGTTAATGCGCTTTCAAAGCGTGTTGAGGTCAAAAACCACCGTGACGGAAAGGGCTATGCCATTGCGTTTGAGCGCGGTCACGTGGCAGAGGAGTTTTGCGAGACGGGGGATACCGAGCTTCACGGTCTTCACGTTAAATTCTGGCCCGATCCCGATATATTCGAGACGGTCGAGTTTGACTACGAGATGGTCAAAAACCGCTTGCGTGAGCAGGCTTTTCTCAACGCAGGCGTTTGTATAAGCATCACCGATAACCGCGGTGAGGAGCCTGTGAGCGAGACCTTTATGTACGAGGGCGGTATAAGGCAGTTTGCCGAGTATCTTAACCACAAAAAGGGCGCAAGCATCATTCACGAGGACGTTATTTACGTCCGCGGAGAGAAGGGTGATTCGGTTGCCGAGGTCGCTATGCAGTATAACGACAGCTACACCGAGGCGATACTCTCGTTTGCAAACAATATGCACACCGTTGACGGCGGTACTCACGAGACCGGATTCAAATCGGGTATTACCAAGGTACTCAACGATTACGGCAAAAAATACAATATCCTCAAGGGTGACGAAAAGCTTTCGGGCGAGGACGTCCGTGAGGGACTTACGGCAATAATCTCGGTAAAGCTGGAGGATGCACAGTTTGAGAGTCAGACAAAGGCAAAGCTCGGTAACAGCGAGATAAGGACTCTCGTCGAGGGTATAGTTGTTGATAAGTTTACTGTTTACCTTGAGGAAAATCCTGCTACCGCCAAGACTATTATCGAAAAATCCATCTCCGCCGCAAGAGCGAGAGAGGCTGCAAAAAAGGCACGTGAGCTTACGAGAAGAAAGGGTCTGCTCGAGAGCAACTCGCTTCCCTCAAAGCTTGCCGACTGTAACGAAAGACGTATGGAGTACACCGAGCTCTATCTCGTAGAGGGTGACTCGGCAGGCGGCACGGCAAAAGACGGACGTGACAGTCAGTTCCAGGCTATTCTTCCTCTCAGAGGTAAAATTCTTAACGTTGAAAAAAGCCGTACCGACAGGGTTTACTCCTCGGTTCAGACGGTTCCCATAATTCTTGCGCTCGGTACGGGTATCGGCAGTGAATTTGATATTTCCAAGCTTCGCTACGGCAAGGTTATCATTATGGCGGATGCCGACGTCGACGGCGCACATATCAAAACACTTCTGCTAACCTTCTTCTTCCGCTATATGCGTCCGCTTATCGAAAACGGACACATCTATGCGGCAACGCCTCCTCTTTACAAGATATCCAAGGGCAAGACTCAAAGATACGCATTCTCGGATGAGGAGAGGGATCAGGTTATTGCCGAGCTTGGCGGAAACATCGTAGCCGAGCGGTACAAAGGTCTCGGTGAGATGGACAAAGAGCAGCTCTGGGAGACCACTATGGATCCCGAGCGCCGAATACTAAAGCGTATAACCATCGAGGATGCACTCGAGGCGGATGCAATATTCTCGGTGCTTATGGGCGATAAGGTTGAGCCCAGGCGTGAGTTTATCGAGGCAAACGCAAAATACGTCTCCAACCTTGACGTATAACGGAGGTTCAAATGGCTGAACACGAATACGATTACAGTAAACACGAAAATCAGATAATACAGAACGTCGATATCGAAAAGGAAATGCGTACCTGCTATATCGATTACGCAATGAGCGTTATCGTCGGCCGTGCGCTTCCCGACGTGCGTGACGGATTAAAGCCGGTTCACCGCCGTATTCTTTATGCGATGTACGAGGACAAGCTCACTCACGACAAGCCTTTTCGTAAATCGGCTACCACGGTAGGTAACGTTCTGGGACGCTACCATCCCCACGGCGATGCGGCGGTCTACGATTCGATGGTAAGGCTTGCACAGCCCTTCTCACTCCGTTATCCTCTTGTTGAGGGACACGGAAATTTTGGTAACATCGACGGTGACGGTGCGGCGGCGTACCGTTATACCGAGGCAAGAATGTCAAAAATTGCCGACGAGATGCTTGCCGATATCGAAAAGGACGTTGTTAATTTCAGCCCCAACTTTGATAATATGCGTAAGGAGCCCGACGTGCTTCCCTCCCGTTTTCCAAACCTTCTGGTCAACGGAACTATCGGTATTGCTGTCGGTATGGCTACCTACTTTCCGCCCCATAATATGACCGAGGTTATCTCGGCAACTCAGTTCCTTATGGACAACCCCGAGTGCTCGGTAACCGAGCTGATGCAGTACATCAAGGGCCCCGATTTCCCCACGTACGGCACCATTTACGGCACCAGCGGCATATACGAGGCGTATATGACCGGCAGAGGAAAAATCCGTGTGCGTGCAAAGGCGCATTTTGAGGAAAAGAAGGGCAAAACCAGCATTATCATCACCGAGCTTCCCTATCAGGTAAACCGCTCGATGCTGCTCGAGAGCATGGTAGACCTCGTCAAGAATAAGCGGGTAGAGGGTATTTCGGATATCCGCAACGAGTCGGGCAGACAGGGAATGAGGATAGTTATTGAGGTCAAAAAGGACGCAAACGCTCAGATTATTCTTAATCAGTTGTATAAATATACACAGCTTCAGGATACCTGCGCAGTCAATATGGTTGCGCTTGTCGGCGGCGAGCCCAAGCTGCTCAACCTCAAACAGGTGCTCAACCATTACATCAGTCACCGTGAGGACGTAGTTACCCGCAGAGTAAAATTCGATCTCGAAAAAGCCGAGCGGGAAGCCCATATTTACGAGGGTTATAAGATTGCCATCGACTTTATCGACGAGGTTATCGCCATCATCCGTGCCAGTGCAAACGTTGCCGAGGCAAAGGAACGGCTTATCGCCAGATTTGGTCTTACCGAGGTTCAGGCGCAGGCGATCGTTGAGATGACTCTCGGCCGTCTTTCGGGTATGGAGAGGCAAAAGATCGAGGACAGACTTGCATATTTATACAACCTCATCAAGGAGCTTCGTGAGATACTTTCGGATCGCTCCAAGCTGGTTGCTATTATTAAGGAAGACCTCGAGTACATCAAAAACAAATACGGCGACGAGCGCCGTACCGATATCGTTGAGGCGGAGAACGATATTCTTATCGAGGACCTCATCGAGCGTCATAACTGCGTTATTACCGCTACCAAGGCAGGATATATCAAGCGTCTTCCTGCCGATACCTATCAGGCACAGCGCAGGGGCGGAAAGGGTATTACCGCTATGGGCACGAGGGAAGAGGATAGCGTTGAGGACGTTATCATCTCTCACAGCCACGATAACCTGCTCCTGTTCTCCAATCTCGGTAAGGTCTATATCAAAAAATGCTACGAGATTCCCGAGAGCACCCGTACCGCAAAGGGTACCAACCTCGTTAACCTGCTCGCTCTCTCAAAGGAGGAGCAAATCACGGCGATCGTTCCCGTTACCGAGTTTACGGATGACGAAAAGCTGGTGCTTATCACAAAGTTCGGCGTAGTCAAGAGGATCGACCTTATGGCGTACCGCACCCGCAGGACGTCGGGACTTTACGCAATCACCCTCGACGAGGGCGATGAGCTGCTTTACGTTCTCAAAACGAGAGGCGATGACGACGTTATCGTCGGTACCTCGAGGGGCGTTTCGATCCGATTTAACGAGAACGACGTCCGCAGTATGGGACGTCAGGCAAGAGGCGTCCGTGCAGTTACGCTTCCCGAGGGGGACTTTGTTGTCGGTGCGGCTGTTATTCCCGAGGTTTCGGACGGCAAAAACGTTTATATCATTACTATTACCGAGAACGGCTACGGCAAACGTACCCACGAGAGCGAGTACAAGCGCCAGAACCGAGGCGGTAAGGGACTTATTTGCCACGGCATAAGCGAAAAAACCGGCAAGCTGGCAGGAATCAGGCTCGTTTCGGAGGAGGATGAGATTATGCTCATCACCGACGGCGGTATAATTATACGTACCCGAGTCAACGAGATTCCCGTTTACGGCAGAAGTGCATCCGGCGTTATCGTTATGAGGCTGGACAGCGGAAGCACCGTTATGCGATTTACCAGCGTAGCACCCGGCGAGGATGAGGAAACCGAGTCAGCCGAGGAAACCGAGTCGGCTTCCGCCGAGCAGACGCCCAACAACACGGAGGAATAAACAATGCTTAAAACATTTGTGCTTGAAAACAGCAAAAATAAAAAAACCCGTCACTCGCTCGTGAGCAAGGCGGTCAAGGACTATCTCGGCAACCAAAAGGCCAAGGTGGTTTATGACGAAAAGGGTAAGCCCACTGTGGAAAACACCGAAATGAAGTATTATATCTCGGTTACGACCACGGGTGATGTTATGCTCTGCGTGCTTACCGATTTTCCCGTCGGCATCGACGGCGAGTATCTTCCCCGCTTTGACCGTGAGGGCGTACGTCCCGATTACGTTGCGCTTGCCGAGAGGTTCTTCTCGGACGATGAGGCGGAGTTTGTGCGTGACGGCGACGGCGAGGAGACCGAGAGATTTATCCGTGTTTGGGTACGCAAGGAGGCGTATGTAAAATGCGCCGGCAAAACGCTTGTTGATTTTCCGCATTTTTCGGTGGTCAACGGAAATAAGGTGCTCCCAAAGGTAAGCGGAATTTCTATCAAAAAGTTTGATATAAAATTCCCCGGCAGCGAGAATTATCTTTTTGCTATCGCAGGAGCCGATTGATTTTTCAAAAACGGTTGACTATCGGACATTAAAGTATTATAATCCGCCATTATAGTCTAAAATCGGCGGAAACCGCATATTCAGGAGGAAAATATGGACTGCAATAAAAGGCCCGAATCAATGGAAAGAATCATCACCCCCGAGCTTGCCAGCGCTTTTATTGATGAGCAGATAAAGGCGGTGCGTGAGCAGGTCGGGGACAAACGCGTTCTGCTTGCCCTCTCGGGCGGAGTAGACAGCTCGGTTGTTGCCGCACTGCTTATAAAGGCAATCGGAAAGCAGCTTGTGTGTGTCCATGTGAACCACGGACTTATGCGCAAGGACGAGAGCGAGAACGTGGTAAAGCTCTTTCAGGATGAGCTCGATGCAAACCTTATTTACGTAGACGCAACCGAACGCTTTCTTTCACTGCTCGCAAACGTATCCGACCCGGAAAGCAAGCGTAAGATCATCGGAGCGGAATTTATAAACGTATTTGCGGACGAGGCACGCAAGCTCGAGGGAGTTTCGTATCTTGCACAGGGCACGATCTACCCCGATATACTTGAGAGCATCAAGCAGGCAGAGGGTAAAAAGGCTGTCAAATCGCACCACAACGTGGGTGGACTGCCGGAGGATCTTCAGTTTGAGCTCGTAGAGCCGCTAAAGCTGCTTTATAAGGATGAGGTACGTGTAGTCGGTGAGGCACTCGGACTTCCTCACGCAATGGTATACCGTCAGCCGTTTCCCGGCCCCGGACTGGGAGTTCGCTGTTTGGGCGCAATTACCCGTGACCGTCTGACAGCACTCCGTGAGGCAGATGCGATCCTGCGCGAGGAGTTTGACAGATGCGGACTTAACGAAAGCGTATGGCAGTATTTTATCGTGGTACCGGATATCAAATCGGTTGGAGTAAAGGACGAAAGCCGATACGAGGGCTGGCCGGCGATAATCCGTGCCGTAAATACAACGGATGCGATGACAGCAACGGTGGAGGAGATCCCGTATGAGGTACTTCATCGGATCACAAAGCGAATTACCGACGAGGTTGCCGGCATCAACCGTGTCCTTTATGACCTTACCCCCAAGCCCTGCGGAACTATTGAATGGGAGTGACTTGAGCTCGGCTCAAGTCAACCATGATCGTTTCGCAGAAACGGTCATATCATAACATTTGGCGAAACCAAATTCATAACTTATAACTCATAACTTTTACGCTTTCTCCGCGTAGTTATGATGTGCCTACGGCACCGTTTGATAAAAAACTGATTTTTCTCGGAATTTAACTGCAACAGAGGTCGTATTTTGTTGCTTATTGTAGCAAAAATTCGATTTCGGTCGAGCCTCGACGGGCTACAGTTAAAATTCAATAACGCTTCATCGTGTGCGCTAAAGGCTTTACCAAGCTTTTGAAAAAACGGAAGGATCCAATGCCGCCGCAGGTGAAACACGCAAGCAAGAAAATAAACAAAAAATAAAAATCACAAAACGTGACAAAGGAAAACAGGAGGACAACACAATGATAACCTGCCCTAAGTGTAACAAGGAACTGAAGGACGGATCAAAATTTTGTCACGGCTGCGGAGCCGAGATATTTGAGCCGATATTCTGCACAGAGTGTGGCAAGCAGACAAGCTCCGAATTTGCTTTCTGCCAGAACTGCGGCGCAGCTATTTCCGCAAAGCC
>JAZNCU010000052.1:0-13827 GCA_045587745.1 Eubacteriales bacterium
CTTACCGAGATGGACGGCTTCCGTAATGACCCGTCAAAGCCCGTTTTTGTGCTGGCGGCAACGAATTACGACGTAAAGCCCGGACACGAGAGGAGCCTCGACCCTGCTCTTATGCGTCGGTTCGACAGACGTGTTTATATCGATCTCCCGACCAAGGACGAGCGTATCAAATTCCTCAAAAAGCGTCTTGCCGAAACTCAAACCATTGATGTTTCGCAGGAAAAGCTCGAGAATATTGCCGTCAGATCAACGGGTATGAGCCTTGCCGAGCTTGACTCGGTGGTTGAGCTTGCGCTCCGAACCGCTATCAGGCAGTCATGCAGTACGGTTACCGACGAGATATTTGAGGAGGCTTTTGAGACCTTTAACAACGGAGAGGTTAAAAAATGGGATGCCTCACAGCTCGAGCGTGTCGCAAGGCACGAGGCAGGTCATGCCTTCCTTTGTTGGCAGAGCGGCGAGACACCCTCCTATCTTACCGTTGTCGCACGTGCCGATCATGGAGGATATATGCAGCATTCCGCACGTGAGGGCAAGGCGATCTATACAAAGGATGAGCTTCTTGCACGCATACGAACCTCACTTGGAGGACGGGCGGCGGAGATAGTTTACTACGGCGAAAGGGACGGCATTTCAACCGGTGCGGCAGGGGATCTGCAAAACGCTACTGCGATTGCAAAGCATCTTATCTGCTCCTACGGTATGGACAGCGGATTCGGGCTTGCTGTGCTTGATCCGTCCGAAAATCCTGCCGAGCTCCGAGCGGCGGTCAACTCAATTCTTGACAGCGAGATGAAAAACGCCGTTTCCCTCATCCGTGAGCATAAAAAATCAATCGATGCTCTCGTCGAGGTGCTTATAACTCAAAATCATATGACGGGAATCGAGATCAACGCTTTGCTTTCGGGCATAGATTAACGCAGTAACTAAAAAAGAGCAATCACGTATGGCGTGTTTGCTCTTTTTTGTTGAACTGAGTAAAAATATGTGATATAATGACAGTATCAAAATGTCGAGTGGAGTGTTTATTATGCCGAAATTTGAGTTTGATGTACACGTTACCGAGTCGGATTACGCCGATTTCAACATATTTGTCACCTTCAAGTCGGATGCCGCCAAAAAGCGCAGCGGTTGCTTTAACGTTGCAATGGGAGTTCTTGCGGCGGTCTATGCTATCGCAATATTCATTATTAGCGGAGTAACCGTCGAGGTGGTCGTTGGAATGATACCGATGCTCGTGTTTTTTGCGTTGTGTCCGCTATTGTACAGACTGTCTATGCGTATGATTTTGAGCCTTCAGCTTAAATCGCTCAAAAAGCAAAATAAAAAGTACTATTCTCCCGACGTGCTCTATCAGTTTTTTGATGAAAAGTTTGCCGACCGTGAGGGCGATTGCTGTTCCGAGCATACCTATTCGGCAATTGAATCGGTCAGCGTTTGGGAGGGCAGGGCAGTATATCTGCATTTTTCTCCTATGCTCGGACATATATTGCCAATGTCCTGCTTTGAATCACAGGAGCAGCTGTCGGATTTTGTGTTCTTTATCAAAAAACGCGTAAGCAATGTGAACTATTACAAATGAGGTGACCTATGGAGCCAAGGGATTATACCGTTACAAAAATTGAGGGCGAGTACGCGTATCTGCGTGACGAATGCACGGGAGACGAGCTGTTTATTGCACTGGCGTTGCTTCCTATAGGCACCGATATCGGCACCCGTCTGCACTACGAAATGTTTTCGTACACGATAATTTAGGAGGTATTATATGATTTATTCGGATTTTTTGAGCAAAAATATATCCCTCCTCGGCTTTGGCGCAATGCGTCTGCCTACCGATGCGGACGGAGGGATTGATTATGCGGCTACCGAGAAAATGATCGATACTGCAATAGCCCGTGGCGTGAATTATTTTGACACGGCTTGGCCGTATCATTCGGGCGAGTCCGAGAGGGTCGTTGGGAAAATCCTTTCAAAGTATCCCCGAGAGAGCTATTTCCTTGCCGACAAATACCCCGGTCACCAAATTCTTTCGAGCTATAACCCGGCTGAGATTTTTGAGCGTCAGCTCGAGAAATGCGGAGTAGAGTATTTTGACTTTTATCTGCTCCACAATGTTTTCGAAAACTCAATAAATACGTATCTTGATCCCAAGTGGGGAATTATCGATTATTTTGTCAGGCAAAAGGAGCTCGGAAGAATAAAACATCTCGGCTTTTCTTCCCACGCCGAGCTTCCTACACTGACACGCTTTTTGGATATTTGCGGCGACAGGATGGAGTTTTGCCAGATTCAGCTCAACTACCTCGATTGGACTCTCCAAAAGGCAAAGGAAAAATACGAGCTTCTTACCGAGAGGGGAATCCCCGTTATCGTAATGGAGCCCGTCAGAGGCGGAAAGCTGGCGCATTTTGACGAGAAATACGAGCAGCATCTCAAGGAAATCCGCCCCGATTCCTCGGTTGCCTCGTGGGGCTTCCGCTTTTTGCAGGGTCTTGATAATGTAAAGGTGATACTCAGCGGAATGTCAAGCTTTGAGCAGACTATCGACAACCTTTCAACCTTTGAAAGCCGTCAGTCTTTGAGTGAACCCGAAACGAATTTGCTTTTTGATATTGCCGAATCTCTCAAGGGCTCGGTGCCCTGTACCGAGTGCCGCTACTGCTGTGAAGGATGTCCCAAGGGACTCGATATTCCAAGATTCATAGGCATTTACAACGAGCTCAGATACGCCCCCGTGACTAACACCGCAATGCGAATAGAGTTTATGCCCGAGGAGCAAAAGCCTTTTGCCTGCATCGGATGCGGCGAGTGCGCAAGACTATGTCCCCAGGGTATCGATATTCCGTCGGTTATGGCAGGTCTTTGCGATACACTCAAAAAGATACCCAGCTGGGCGCAGATTTGCTATGAGCGTGAGCAGGCTCAGAAGGGCGAGGTATGAAAATAGTATTACTTACGGCACTCGGAGTCGGCGCTTCCACGATTTTAGGTGCGCTTATCGGCTTTGCGTTCCGAAAAATATCCCACAAATTCAGCGATATCGTGCTTTCATTTGCGGCAGGCGTTATGCTCTCGGCGGCGGTTATAGGGCTTATCCTCCCGTCGCTCGGGTACGGTGGAGAATACGGTTTGCCTGTTACCGTTGCGGGTATTTTTTGCGGTGCGCTGTGCATAAACCTTATTGACAAGCTCGTTCCTCATCTTCACCGAATGACGGGCACGCCCTTTGAGTCTCACCCCGAGGCAAACGCAAGGCTCAACAAGGTGCTTTTGTTCGTTATCGCAATCGCAATACACAACTTCCCCGAGGGAATTGCGGCAGGAGTCGGCTTCGGCACGGGTGACACCGCCTCGGCGCTCACGGTTGCGGCAGGTATTGCGCTTCAGAATGTCCCCGAGGGAATGGTCATCATTGCGCCGATGCTTTCTGCAGGTATGAGCAAGGGCAGGACTCTTTTTATCGCATCAATAACGGGCATCGTTGAGGTAGTCGGCACTCTGCTCGGTTACTTCGGCGTAATGGCGTCGGGCGCTGTTTTGCCGTTTGCGCTTGCATTTGCCGGCGGTACGATGCTCTACGTCGTCAGCGACGAGATGATCCCCGAGACCCACTCCCACGGAAGCGAGAGGGGAGCGACCTACTCACTCCTTGCCGGTTTTTGCCTGATGCTGATTTTTGACGTTTTGCTCGGATGAACTAAATAATGAAACATAAAACCCGACATATTCTGTCGGGTTTTATTGTATCAAAATTCGTTTTCGTGCTTTTTGAAAAAGTCACGGAGCATTCTTATATTCTCGAGCTCAGTCCATTTTGTTTTTTGGGCAGGCTTTTTATCAAGGTCGTAAACAACCGCACTTGCAAGCGAAAGGAAATACGGTGAGTGGGAGGAAATAATAAACTGACATCCGTAAAACCTTGCGCTGTCGGCAATATACTGAGCCAATTTTGCCTGAAGCAGGGGAGAAAGGCTGTTCTCCGGCTCATCCAGCAGATACAGAGCATTTTCGTCTATTTTGCGTGTGAAATACTGATATGCGCTCTCGCCGTTGGATGCCGATGCCGTTTCAACTACTCTGAGTCTGCGTGAAGTGAACTCGGATTTTGTAGATGCACGCGCCTCGTTTACACGCTTGAGCTCCTCGTAGTCCTCCATCGTGCGGAGCGTAAAGCCCTCCTTGTCCTTAAGGCTTTCGTACTCCAAAAACAGCTCGTTGCGTCTTGCATTGATTCCCTCATTTATCGACCGCATATCGAGCAGAAAGTCAAAAACGTCATCGCTCGAAATCAGCCTGCTTCCTCTCGGAATACCCATGCCGATAATATCGGCACCGCAGAGTTCAACGTAATCGTCAAACAGGGCGCTTTTGTTAAACCTCGCCTCACGGTCAATGCGTATCTTCTCACCGATAACGTTGAGAAGCGTCGATTTACCCGATCCGTTTCCGCCGTAAATAACGGTAATCTGCCCGAACTCGAGGGATGACAGCCCCTTCTCGGGGAACAGCCTAAACGGGTATGAATTGGTGTGCGAGTAGCACTGCATCTCGAGCTGATGCGGAAAGTTGAGCAAAAACGTATCCTCGTCAATACGCTTGGGAAGAAAAAACTCTTTCAAATACGTCATAGCACTACCTCGGCGTATTCAATGCCGTAATACCTTGCAAGCGAGGCGATTTCCTCGGTTATTATCTCGCCGCAGAGCGCAATCGGAACCGCAGGCGGAAAACTGCTGATTGGGGAGGCGCAAACGCATCCTACGCAGTCTTCAATAGGTCTGCGGCATTTTTTTGCAAGCATCGCCTCCCGTATCGACATCTCTGCTTTCGGAAGCGGTACAAGCCCTGCCGTGCGCTCCAACGGTGCTCCGGCTGTTTGCGAGCACAAAACGCTCTCGAGCAGACCGAGCTCGCTTTCGGTATTGTCAGGAGTGATCATAAACACCGCATATCCGTCCGAGCATATCTCGGGAACAATGCCGTTTCCTCCGAGGATAGCGGAGAATTCCTCCGAGCTGTATCCGAATTTATACGTATCGAGCGAGATCCTCAGAGGATCGCTATTCAAAACTGTGTAGCCGTGCATAGCAAGGCGTGATTTTAATGAGCCCACCCTGTCGGCGGTACTGTTCAGCTCGGCTCGGTATACGCCGTCAAGATATGCGTTGCACTCGTCAAGTGATCCGAGTATCAGGTATGACGGACTTGTCGAGGCAAACGAGTCGAGCGCACTCCTGGCATAGTCGCAAAACAGCTCGGGAGCATTTTTTGAAATATGCAGATAAGCGCCCCCCGTAAGCACGGGAAGTGTTTTGTGCGCCGAATCACAGCAGGCATCGGCACCGAGATGTATCGGGTGAAGAGTGCTTTCGAGAAAAGCGGTGTAAGCTCCGTGAGCGTTGTCTGCCAAAAGCGGGACCGAGTGCTTTTGGCAAACCCTCGAGATCCCTTGTATATCGCTGATATGCCCGAGATAATCGGGGGAGGTGATGTATACGGCGCAGGGCTTTTCGCCTGCAAGAATCGCCTTTTCAATCGATTCGGGAGTAACCGCCGAGCCGTAAACCGTGTTGTTTTCGGGATATATCCAATCGACCTTCAGACCAAGCCATCCCACTGCATAAACAAAAGCCTTGTGGCAGTTGCGTGCGGCAACTATACGGTGGTCGGGCATATTCTGCGCCGCAAGCGAAAGCATTGCCTTTATCGCAAGCGTGGAGCCCTCGGTGGAATAAAAGGTGTGCGCCGTGCCGAAAAGAGAGGATGCGTTATTCTCGCTCTCCGCAATAATTCCGCTTGCAGAGTACAAAACGTCTGCACCGCCGATCTCGGTAATGTCGTATTTTTCACAGCCGAAAAAGCCCGTTCCTTTATGGCCGGGCATATGAAATCTTGCGTTTTCGGCAAGAGAATATTCTCTTAAAAAATCTACAATAGGGGTGGTCATTCTTCCTCCGAGAGAGCAACCTGCATCATTATTGCACATTCAATACGCTTTTTGAACAGATCGCATCCGTACTCGTAAATTCCGTTTATCCTGCCCGTTGCGTGGTATGAGTTTGCGGCGCATCCGCCCGAGCAATACAGCCTTGCCCAGCAGTCCCTGCATTCCTCACGTGCGTAGGCATTGCAGCTCCTGAATTCGTCCTGTATTGCGGTATTGGTAACACCGCTAAAGATATTACCGAGCAGGAATTTTTCGTCACCGACAAACTGGTGGCAGGGATAAAGATCGCCCCAGGGGGTAACCGCCATATACTCGGTGCCCGAGCCGCAGCCCGTAATGCGCTTGTAAATGCAGGGGCCGTTCTTGAGATCGAGCATATAGTGGTAAAATGTAAAGCCTCTGCCTTCTTTTTTGCGCTTTATCATCTCTTTAGCGAGTAGCTCGTACTGCTCCATAACTATCGGCTTGTCCGCCTCGGTGAGAGCGCACTCATCCTCGGGTGAGCAAACGACGGGTTCCATGCTCAGCTCGCTGAATCCCAGGTCGGCCATATGCAGAATATCGTTGCAAAAATCGGTATTATGGTGGGTAAAGGTGCCCCTCATGTAATAGTCCTTGCCCTTGCGCAGCTCGACGAATTTTTGGAACCTCGGCACTATTCTGTCATAGCTTCCGTTGCCTGCGTAGTCAACACGGAAACGATCGTTTACCTCACGCCTGCCGTCAAGTGAGAGCACAACGTTGCTCATCTCGGCGTTGAGAAATTCGGCAGTCTCCTCATCAAGCAGAACGCCGTTTGTGGTGAGCGTAAAGCGGAAGTTTTTGCCGTGCTCCTTTTCAATACTGCGTGCGTATGCGACAAGCTGCTTTACAACCTCGAGGTTCATCAGCGGCTCACCGCCAAAGAAATCTACTTCGAGGTTGCGTCTGCTGCCCGAATTCTCGATCAAAAAGTCAAATGCCCTTTTGCCTACCTCAAAGCTCATGAGCGCTCTTTCGCCGCAGTATTTTCCCTGACTCGCAAAGCAGTATGCGCAGTTGAGGTTGCAGGTGTGCGCCACGTGCAGGCAGAGTGCCTTGACAACGCTTTGGCTATTCTTGAATGAATATGCAAGAGGCTCAAACCTGTCCTCTGAGAACAGCTTTTCACTATTGATGAGCGAGTGCACATCCTCTATGCAAAGACGGATCTCCTCCTCGCTTACATCCTCTCTGTCGCCGTATTTCGACAAAATCCCGGCAACTATCTCGTCCTCGGTGTGACTCTCGAACATATCAATAATATCGTAAGCGACCTCGTCAACCGAATGAACCGAGCCGCTTGCGGTATCAAGAACTATATTATATCCGTTAAGCTTGTAAAGATGGACCATAATTATCTCCAAAAACCGAGAACGGACAGTTGCCCGTCCGTTCTCCGCTATCGTTGTGAATTGGTGTAAAAAGGCAAAAACTTATTTGTTTTCGTTCTCGCACTTCTGGTTTGCAACGCCGCAAGAGGTCTTGCAAGCAGACTGACAGGAAGTCTGGCACTCGCCGCAACCGCCGTTTTTAACGCTGGCGTTGATATCTCTGGTCTCAACAGTTTTGATTCTCTTCATAATAAAACCTCCAAACAGAACATTTTTTACTTTTTTACTCTACCACATCGGTAGAAAAATGTCAATAGCATAGCAAAAAAACACTTTATCAAACCACGTCTATCTGACACATTTTCATAGTAATCAACGCCGCGTTATGGCTCTCGGGAGTGACACCGGCACAGCAATCGGCGCAAACAGTTATTTTTTTATCCGGGAAATGGGCTTTTAGAAGCAGCGCATTGGAAACAACACAAATGTCGGTACAAACGCCTATGAGCGTAAGCTCAAAATCACTGTCGTTTGCAATGCTTTTTACCAGCTCGGGCAGCATTACCGAGCCGAAGGTAGGCTTTTTGAGCAGGTAATGCTCCTTTCCGTCAAGTGCGGCGGCAATACCGTCATCAAGCCGATGCCCCTCGCTTCCGTCAACGCAGTGGATTACGGGCAGCTTTGCGCCCTCGGCGGTCGAAAGATAGTCCTCGCCGTGAGTATCAAGCGTGGCGATAACTGCACCGTCCCATTTTTTAATCATCTCACAGGCGCTTTTGCAGGCGGAGGCGGCATCGCTGCTTCCGAGCGCACCCGATACAAAATCATTCTGAAGGTCAACTGCGATCAATATTTTTTTCATATTTAACTCCGTTGCCGAGGCGATCGTTTTGGCTTGTTTTGTTTATTGTACGAGCGACACGTTGAGTGAATAGAATTCCTCTGCATACTCAAACAGCGTAATAGAATCTGTGTATCTGTCGCCGTCATCGGTACAGCCCATAACCACAGCAATAACCTCCACGCCGTCCTTTGAATAGACGCTGATGAGGCATTTTCCCGCCGTTGAGGTCGTACCTGTCTTCATCCCCAAAACGTACTCGTTAAAAAACTCGCTTTCCCTGATGAGAAAAGCGTTGCTGTTGCGCCATACGGTCTCCCTTCCCCTGACAGGGTCGGTAAAGAAAAGTGAGGTGGAGCAAAGCTCACGTATCGTATCGTTACGGTAGCAGTAGCCCGCAATCAATGCCATATCACGTGCGGTTGTATGCTGACCGCTTGCATCGTAGCCGTCCGGCGAGCCGAAATAGCTGTTCTCCATGCCGATTTCTGCGGCAAACTCATTCATCATATCGCAAAACTTTTCCAAAGCTTCCTTCTCGCTGAGCTCCTCGTCGTGAACCGTTCTTGCCGTGGCGACAGCCAGCACGTATGCCGCATCGTTGCCCGAGCAAATAAGCAATCCTGCCAAAAGCTCATAGACCGTGTGACGGTTTCCTGCCGCAAGCGACGCAATACTTGAGTCGGGCTCTATCATGTTCACCTCTCGTCCGACAGTGACAACAGTATCAACGCTCATATGCTCAAGCACAACACTGGCTGTGACCAGCTTTGTAAGGCTTGCGGGGGACGAAACTCTGTCGGGATTATGCGAGAATATCTCGTTTCCTTCCATATCGCAAAGAAAAACGCTTTTGGCATCCAACATAGGAACCTCGGGAAAAAGTATCTCGGGCTCCGAGCTTTCGTCCTCAGGCTCCATGCTGCTTTCTTCCTCGGAACGGCTTACCGTATCGCTGACGTCCGATTGATCGGCAAAGGCAAACGTATCTGACGCCTCGCCTGTATTTGACTGTTGGTTATCAACGTCGGGAGCTTGTACCGAGGTGATGATTGTCGTGAAAATGATAATTGCGGTTATTGATATTATAATAGCCAAAAACAGCCACTTTTGCTTGGTTATCGAAATCATAAATTCCTCACTTATTTACATTCACCCGTCATTATAACGTTTTTTGCACCGAAATTCAATAGGCAACCTCTACCAAAACGGTTAATTGGCCAAAAGATTTGTCAAAAAGCATTGAAAAATTGCTCAATTTTGTTAATATATATGTAGGAGAAAAGACGTTGACGGGAGGTCAGTAATGGAAATTACCTGGCTTGGTCAGGCAGGATTGCTTTTTGAGACCGAGGAAACAAAAATTATGATAGATCCCTACCTGTCAGACAGTGTCCGGAAATACGAGCCGCAAAATGCGAGGCGGGTTCCGATAGACCGCTCGTTTTTTGACGTAAAGCCCGATATAATGATCTTTACTCATAATCATCTTGACCATTATGATCCCGAGACTGTACCGCATTTCATCAATACAAGCACCTCGGTTACAGTACTCGCACCGAAATCGGTTTACGATATTGCGGTGAAAACAGGCGGAAAAAACGAGTATCTGCTTTTTGACGTGGGTACGAAAATCGTCTCGCACGGAATTACCTTTTATGCCGTAAAAGCACGTCACAGCGATCCCTATTCGATAGGCGTGATAATTGATGACGGCGACAAGAAATATTACGTCACGGGAGATACGCTGTTTGATGAGGATATCCTTGATTCACTTCCTAACGATATCTATGCCGTGTTCCTGCCGATAAACGGCACGGGAAACAATATGAACGCATCTGAGGCAACCCGTTTTTGCGAGCGTATAAAGCCGTCGGTCGCTGTTCCCGTCCACTTTGGAATGTTTGACAGTATCGATTCCAATGATTTTGAATATCCGAACAGATCGATTCCGCGTATCTATAAAAAAATTGAGGTATAAAACATGAAGGTTACCGATGTAAAAACGTTTACCGTAGACTGCTTCCGCACTAACTGGATATTCGTAAAGGTCTATACCGACGAGGGAATTTGCGGTGTCGGTGAGGCAACGCTTGAATACAAGGAAAAAGCGCTTGTCGGCGCTGTCGAGCATATCAAGGAGTACCTCGTGGGTGAGGACCCCCGTGATATCGAGCGCCATTTTCATTCTGTCTACCGTGATGCGTACTGGCGTGGAGGCCCGGTGCTGATGTCGGCGCTTTCTGCCGTCGAAATGGCACTTTGGGACATCCTCGGAAAGTCGCTCGGAGTTCCCGTTTACCGTTTGCTTGGCGGAAAAATCCATGAAAAAGTTCGCATCTACGTAAACGGCTGGTTTTCGGGCGCAAAGGAACCCGAGGAGTTTGCCGAGAAGGCAAAAAAAGCCGTTAGCCGCGGCATCACCGCAATGAAATGGGATCCCTTTGGAAAGAACTATCTCAACATATCCAACGCTGAGCTTGACAAATCGCTCCGTTGCGTTGCCGCAGTCCGTGAGGCGGTCGGTGACGGGGTCGATCTGCTTATCGAGGGACACGGACGGTTTAATATCCCTACGGGCATCAAGATAGCCAATGAGCTCGAGCAGTTCAAGCCTATGCTCTTTGAGGAGCCCGTGCCGCCCGATAACCTTGATGCGCTCAAAGCGGTCAGGGACAAATCGCCCGTTGCCATCTCGGCAGGCGAGAGGCTGTATACGAGATGGGATTACAAGCGTATGTTTGATCTTATGGCGGCGGATTATATCCAGCCCGATATCTCGCACGCAGGCGGTATAATGGAGCTCAAAAAGATTGCCGCCGAGGCGGAATGCCGTTATATTCCCTTTGCGCCCCACAACCCCTCGGGTCCCGTTGCCACGGCCGCAACACTCCAGCTTGCCGCAACCTGTCCGAATTTTGAAATACTTGAGATAATGTACTCCGATGTCGTATGGCGCAAGGACGTTACCAACGAGCATCTTGAATACAACGACGGATATATCACTATTCCCGATGCTCCCGGACTCGGCATAGAGATAGATGAGGAAAAATGTCTCGAGCATCCCTACACTCCTCACACCCTCAGGCACTATACCGGTGCGCTGACCGATATCCGTCCCGCTGAGACCGAGTTCTATTTTTGAGGTGAGAGTATGAAAACTGTACTTGTAACCGGCGCTTGCATCAATACGGGTGCGGCTATTGTGAGAAAATTCGCTTCTCACGGCTACGACGTTGTTTTTACGGGCAGAAATTTCGTCAGGGTCAGCGAGTGCGAGCAGGTATACAGAGCCGAGTTTCCCGATGTTAAAATCATCGGCTACAGCATCAGCCCTCTTACCGAGAACGGCTCGGTTGACGAGGAAGCCGTTGCGGGAATGTTCGGGCACCTTGACACACTCGGCGTGACCGTCGATGCGCTTGTGCTCAACGCCGCCGATCTGGGACTCGGAAGCAGGGCGCTTGAGACTACCGTGTCGGATTTCTCGAGGGTTATCAACACCAATATTATTTGGAACTACTGTCTTATCGAGCACGCCGCAAGAAGAATGAAAAACGGCGGCAGCATTACCTTTATCAATTCCAACACCGCCTACCGTGCCATCCCCGAGCGAGTTGCGTACTGCGCCTCTAAGGGCGGTCAGCTCGGAATGATGCGTGCGCTTGCACTTGATCTGGGTAAATACGGCATCCGTGTAAACGCTGTGCTTCCCGGAATGATAAAAACCGACCGTTGGGAAAAGAACCCCGAGTTTTACGAAAACGTCCCCTCCCGCTTTACGCCCATAGGCGATGTTGCAACGGGTGATGATATTGCCGATGCCGTAATGTATTTTGCCTGCCATGCACGCAACACCACGGGAGCCGAGCTTGCGGTTGACGGCGGAAATATGATTCAGCTTTATCCTATAATACCCGATTGATTATTGATTAAAAGGCATTTTTAAGCCGAAAAGGAGAGATTTTATGCCACGGGAATTTGACTTAGAGCCCGAAAAGAGCTTTGATGAAAAAAGCTTTCATGAGCGCACGGGACGGATACTGCTTGCGGTATTTGCAGCTCTTTGCTACGTTCTGATAATCATTTTCGCCGTTTACGCCATAGAGATCGGCTACCTCACCTTCAATCGGGATGAGGAAACTCTGCCAAAGGCATTCGGCTACGTTCAGATAGTAGCAATGTACGTTTTTATGGTACTGTCACAGCGTGATTTTGTGTTTTGCGATCACTCCCGTCACGAACGTATCTGGAACGATTATCCGAGCAACGCTGAGACCGATTTTTTCGGCAGAATATTCTATTCGCTCAAAAGCGTTGACTTTTGGATAGTAAGCGGAATTTTCTCGCTACTCGGTGCGCTTTGTCTCAAAAAGCTCGTGTACAATGTTTTTGAGCTTGAAACCGGGTCCTTTCTGCCGATGCTTGTGATTTTCACTCTGCCTTCGCTGGCTGTTGCATTTCTTGTCGATTCAAGTCTGATCCGTGCGCTGACGGCAGTTGACGACAGGGACCAGGTACGCAGTAAACGCAAAAACCGCTTTGTGCGTATTCTCAAGGACACCGCAGTCTGGGCATTCAGCTTCTTCTTGCTGGGAATACTTGTTGTCGACCTCAGCACACTGATCCAGGGGTTAGTGGTATTCATATTGACCTACGGATTGGCGGCGGCAGGCATAGCGGCGGCTTTATTTGCTGTGATCTTTGCCATTCGCTCGCTCAGGGCGATGCTGAAACGCAAAAAGTTTTTTGCAAAGCTTGACAAGGTCTGTGAGGGCACTGGCAGTAGCTATACCGTACACGGAAGACCGTATCTTTCGGCAGTGAGCAACCGCATCAAATCTCATCTCGTTATCGAACACGACGGGGACAGGATCTTTTGCGTGCTTGCGGCGTCACCGCACGGGTTTGCAAAAATGATGTTTCCGTACGGAGAGACTAAGGTTATTGTCCGCAGATCGCTCAATTTCAGACGTGTTGAGATGTTCGGCTACAATATCAACTACGATTACACTCTTGACGAGGGCTACGATGCCTATCTCTGCCTCGTAAATCCCGTTCCCGTAGGAGGAGTTTTTGCGGTGGATCACGGAGTTGTCGTTGAGGTGGATACCGGTATCAGCACAGGACCTTGGACGGTGTTCAGCGGAAGCGGAGTGTGTAATTACATATCAAGAAATCTTTCGTTTACAAAGGATTACAGATAAAAAAGAAGCCATAGCGAGACTTCTCAAAAGGAAGTCTCGCAGTTTTATTCGCCTCATGGGGTCCCCGCAAAACATAGTTTTGTGGGGTTATCCGTTCGGCGAGTTATATTGCTTCGCAGTTATATTATGCTTCGTATAGTGGTATTCGGCTACGCCGAGTTTGGCGAATAAAATAACACTGAAACCGCAAGGTTTCAATATCACTATTGCGAATGCAATAATACCACTCCGACGAAGTCGGAATAAAACTTGAATAATATCTACTGTTGTGTTATTATGAAATGGGTTTGGGCATAGCCCAATAAAGCATTTGTACTTACAAATGCGATGCTGGTTATAATCGAAATGATAATAAGATTTTGTGGAGAAGATGTAATGGTTAGAGAAGTATCTGAAAACGAATTACGCAAATTATTAGAGTTATATTTACATTTGCATGAGGAAACTATCCCGGAAATGACGGAACATTTAGTAAACACT
>JAZNCU010000053.1:0-8606 GCA_045587745.1 Eubacteriales bacterium
CAGTGGGTCTGTTTCCGCATACACACATCGGAAAATCCTTTGGACATGTGCACCCTTTCTCAAGCGATGCAAAAGTTGTCTTAACTATTCTGTCCTCAAGGCTGTGGAAGGTTATTATTCCCATCCTTCCGCCTTTTTTCAGCAGTTCCACGCTGTCTCTTATGGTGTTTTCGAGGATTTTCAGTTCCCCGTTAACCTCTATCCTTATTGCCTGGAATGTTCTTTTTGCCGGATGAGGCCCATCTTTTCTCGCCGAAAGCGGTATTGCTGCCTTAATTATGTCTACAAGCTGAAACGTCGTTTCAATACTTGCTTTTTTTCTTTCTTCTATAATAAAGTTTACAATTCTGCTTGCCCAGCGTTCTTCCCCATATGTGGATATCACCCTGAAAAGCTCCTCTGACGAATATGTATTTACAACCTCACGTGCCGTCAGCTTCTCCCTGCGGTCCATACGCATATCAAGCGGCGCATCCTGCATATACGAAAATCCCCGCTCGGCAGTATCAAGCTGGTAGGAGGAAACGCCGAGATCCATAAGTATTCCGTCAACAGCATCTATACCAAGTCCGCCAAGCACGGAGGCTATGTTCTCGTAATTATCCTTTACGGTGATAAGCCGATCGTCCGGGATTTTTGCCTTTGCATTTGCGATAGCATCGGCATCACGGTCAATTCCTATCACTCTGCCCTCGGCGGACAGTTTTTTAAGTATCAGCGAGGTGTGGCCTGCGCCGCCAAGCGTACAATCGACGTATATGCCGTCGGGCCTTATGCAAAGCCCGTCAATAACCTCGTCGGCAAGCACCGAAATATGTTTGAATTCCATATCAGAAGCCGAGCTTTATAAGCTCATCGGTAATATCGTCGGGATTGATACGGGAAAGCTCCTCCTCCCAAGCCGATAACGACCATATCTCAAGGTGCGTTCTGTTACCGATGATAACCACTTCACGGTCGAGCGACGCATAATCGCGGTAGTTGTTGGGAATAGTAACCCTTCCTTGCGAGTCGGTGTTTCCGTCGCAAGCGCCCGAGAAAAAGAAATGCCTTATCCTGCGGTCCTTGGCAACCGAAAGCTCCTCGATCTTTGTGCAGAAAATCTCCCATTCCTCAGTCGGATATATACACACGCATTTATCGAATCCACGTGAGATAACAAACTCCTCACCAAGATGAGCACGCAGTTTGGACGGAATAAAGAGTCGCCCTTTAGCGTCTATAGTATGCCTGTATTCGCCGTAGAGCATCCCTACCCCACCTTTCTGCAGTCAAATTTACCAAATTATGGGAAGCAGAACCTTTTTGCACCACTTTTACCCTATTTGATGTACTTATTATATAACGTCAACCCGATGATTGCAATAGGCGGAGTAGATATTTTACTTTACGTAATTTTTTCAATTCGTCATTATGTCAAACAAAAAAAGCCTTTATTTTCAGGCTTTTTCGACACTTTACATCCTTTTTCGTGCAGGGTTACATATTTAATTTTTGGATTATGTTAACAAACACTTGTTCGGAATGCAACCGGATTGCAATCCGCAAGGCTTTTTTGGTGCTTTGCCAAAAGAGCCCTGCTTTTTCTGCAGTCTGCGCACTTTTTCCCTTTGACACAGGCAAAATGCTGTCGCTTTCGGGCAGGGTGATTTCCTTGACATTTGGAGTTTTGAGGTATATAATCAGCCTGTAAATCGGCGTGTGTTCCAAGCCGAGGAATCCGAGCGAAAAATGCGGTGGATTTTTTCACGCACACGGTATTTTTTACCGTACCGTACATTACAAAAATGACATTTTCATGAGGTAATATGGCTGATTTTTTAGTCGGAAAAAGATGTATAATCACAGGTGCCTCGTCAGGCATCGGTAGGAGCATTGCAAAAATTCTCGTAAACGAATATTCCTGTACAGTGATAGGCGTTGCCCGCAGAGAGGAAAAGCTGCGTGAGCTTGCGGACGAGCTGGGCGGTCGCTTTGATTACATAGTCGGTGACGTAACCGAGGATTGCTGGCTTGACAGTGCGCAGAGTATTTTGACCGATGCTCCGAGAGACACGGTTTTGTTTTCGGTAGCCGGTATACTCCCAAAATTCCGCTCGTTTGAAAAAAGCGACGCAAGCGAGAACGGGAGAGTTCTCGATACGAACTTTAGTGCCGTAACACGTTCTGTCGCAAGGCTTTTGCCGTTTCTCGGCAAGGGTGGCGGAATAGTCATCGTTTCGTCCTCGGCGGCTCTTGCACCGCTTATCGGAACTGCCGTCTACTCATCAAGCAAGGCTGCCATATCGGCTTTCGGTGAGGCTTTGCGTGAGGAAATGAGAGGCAGGCTGTACGTAGGCATGATGTACCCGGGATTTACCAAAACGCCTCTTTTTGACGTCCAGAACATATCGGGAAAAAGCAGCATGGTTTTGAAAATCGCCTCAGATTGCGATAGAGTTGCTGGGCGGATTGTAAAGCGTTGCAACAAGCGAAAATCGCGCACGGTAATAGGATTTGACGCTCATTTTATGGACATTTTTTACCGCATTGCTCCGAGGGTCAGTCTGCGGTTTTTGAAAACGGTAATTACAAAAAGCAGCCTCGAGATATTTGAGGACGTAAAATAAAAAGAACCCTGCTTCGTAAACAAAAACGAAACAGGGTTTTATTATTTAGGTTCAGGTAATCGATATTGCGGTAGTTTTGTCCTTGAGCAGAACGTCGTGCGCGCCGCCCTCGACGATGCTGGTGGAGGAAACGAGCGTGATCTTTGCGTTCTTTTGAAGCTCGGCAATGCTGAGTGCGCCGCAGTTACACATAGTGGAGCGCACCTTGCTCAGCGTGAGGCCGACGTTGTCCTTGAGCGAGCCTGCATAAGGAACATAGGAGTCAACTCCCTCCTCGAACGAGAGCTTTTTATCTCCGCCCATATCGTATCTCTGCCAGTTGCGGGCACGTGCGGAGCCCTCGCCCCAATATTCCTTCATATAACTGCCGTTGATGTTGACCTTGTTAGTGGGGCTCTCATCAAAACGGGAGAAGTATCTGCCAAGCATAATAAAGTCAGAGCCCATAGCGAGTGCGAGAGTGATGTGGTAATCGTAAACGATACCGCCGTCCGAGCAAATGGGAATGTAAACACCGGTTTCCTCAAAATACTCGTCTCTTGCCTTGGCAACCTCAATAACCGCAGTTGCGTGACCTCTGCCTATACCCTTTTGCTCACGGGTGATACAGATAGAGCCGCCGCCGATACCGACCTTGATAAAATCGGCTCCTGCATCGGCAAGGAAACGGAATCCTTCCCTGTCAACCACATTGCCTGCGCCTACCTTTACGCTGTCGCCGTACTTCTCACGGATCCAGGAAAGAGTCCTCGACTGCCACTCCGAAAAGCCCTCGGACGAGTCGATACAAAGCACGTCTGCTCCTGCCTCAACGAGTGCGGGAACACGCTCGGCATAGTCACGTGTGTTGATTCCTGCGCCGACCATATATCGTTTTTCGGAATCGAGGAGTTCGAGGGGATTTTCTTTGTGAGAATCGTAGTCCTTACGAAATACGAAATAGCAAAGGTTGCCCTCTTTGGTAATAATGGGAAGCGAGTTAAGCTTGTGCTCCCAGATAATATCATTTGCCTCCTTGAGCGAGGTGCCCTCATAGGCATAGATAAGCTTTTCAAACGGAGTCATAAACGAAGCAACGGGAGTATCCGCCGTCATACGTGAAACCCTGTAATCACGTGAGGTCACGATGCCGAGAAGACGTCCGTTAGGGGTACCGTCGTGTGTAACGGCAATAGTGGAATGACCGTTTTTCTCTTTAAGTGTAAGCACGTCACCGAGAGTCGCATCAATGCAGACGTTAGAATCGGAATAAACGAAGCCTGCCTTGTAATTTTTGACTCTGCGAACCATCGCCGCCTCGTTCTCAACGGTCTGCGAGCCGTAAATAAATGAAATACCGCCCTCTTTTGCAAGAGCAATAGCCATCTTATCATCCGAAACCGACTGCATTATTGCGGACACAAGGGGAATGTTGATCGAAATCGCAGGCTCCTCACCTTTTTTGAATTTGGTGAGAGGAGTACGCAATGACACGTTTGCGGGAATGCACTCTGAGGAAGAGTACCCCGGAACGAGCAAATACTCACTGAAAGTATGCGATTCGTTTTCAAAGAAAAATGCCATAACCTGCCCTCCTGAAAAGCTAACTATACTTTATCTGCAAAAAATTATTACCGTAGATTTTACCATAACGCAAAGCACTTTGCAATACTATTTTTTACATTATTGCACTTTTTTTCGAACGTAAAAACCGTCATTTTGTCATACAGCTCGCCCTCTCGGAGAATGCATTCATGCGGAAGTCCCGGCTCGAACTGCGTTTCGAAGCAGAGCGCACCGTGCTTTGAAATGATATTCCCGCCCGAAACGCGAGTGTTGTCGGGTATAAAATTTCCCGTATAGAACTGCATACAGGGCATATCGGTATAAACCGAGATATCCACCCTGCCCTCAAGAGTTGCGGCATACGAAAGCTCACGACCGTCAAAGTGACGCTTTTTATCTCCGCAGAGATAAAAGTTATGGTCGTACTCGCATTCGACCGCCCTGCCGTTTTTGAGATCAAACTCCCCTGCCGCCTCGGTCCTTCCGGCAACTCTGGACAGCGCATCCTTGACCGAAACGAAATCGGCGTTTACAGTGACTTTTTTGCCAAAAATACTTCCCGATCCGATTCCGTCAGAGTTAAAGTAAGTATGATTGGTGAGCCCTACCCAGGTAGGAGCATCGGTTTTTGCGGTATATCTCACCAACAGCGCATTATCCTGCACTGTGTACGTAACCGCAACGCAGAGATTGCCGGGGTAGCCCTCCTCCCCGCTTTGCGAGGTGTAGGTAAGCGTGACAAAGTTGTCCCCCCGGGCGGCAACATCCCATATCTTTTTGCCAAAGCCCTCAAAACCGCCGTGAAGATGTGTGACTCCGTTTTCGTTAAGCGAAAGACTGTACTGCTTTCCGTCGAGCACTTGATTTCCGAGCGCACGGTTTGAAGTCCTGCCTACGATACTGCCAAAGCAGCATTCGTCTGCGATATATTCCTCCACCGTGTCAAAGCCTGCGGCGACCTCCAGTCCGAATGCATTTATGCTTTGTATGATTGCGCCGTAACGAAGCACACCGATAGAGAGATGGCCGTTTTTGAGAGTTATAATTTCCATATTCATACACCTTTGCAAAACGAGCTGTTGCAAAAAATCACAACAGCTCATTTATACCGATTATTTCTTTTTAATAACGAATACCGCAACAGCGGCAGCTACCAAAGCAACCGCAACGCCTACGACTATCCATACCCAAGGCGCAATACCGCCGTCATCAGACTCGGCAACCTCGCCGCTCTGCTCGGATGTGCTTTCGGTCTCGGAGGACTCGCTCACGGGCTCGCTTACCGCCTCGTGAGATACCTCATCGGCAGGCTCGGATTCATCCGCAGGCTCGCTCGACTCGGCGGTGCCGCCCTCGGACTCTTCCTCAGACTCTTCCTTGGACTCCTCTGCAGATACTTCCACAGACTCCTCCTCAGACTCTTCCTCCGGCTCACTGCTCTCAGCCTCGCTGCTCTCCTCGGATGCATAAGCACGGGTAAAAGTGAGCTCAAGGTCATTGTGAGACACGTAATAAAGAGTATCCACGTCTACCGTCTGGTTATAAATTCCGTCAAGGTTTATCGACGCACAATATGCATCGGCGATCTCGGAATAAAACTCATACACGGGAAGATTGGTAGGCCCCTCGGTTGCATTGTAATAGAACGTTACCATAAATCCGTTTGCGGGAACGGTAACGTCGTTCTGGAACGAGGTGTCCACCGATGCAAAAACGAGGTTGTTGCCTATCTGTGCGATAGTGCCGTCCTCCTCACACACAATAATAAAAGAATAACGCAGATTATATTCCTCGGAATCAACAACACGGTCGCTGTCGCCTGCCTCGAAAATAAACAAAAGTCCGTCACCATTGTCATCATCCGAGATACCGTCGTACTGAATTGCGGTCATATTAAAGCTTTCATCTGCCGAAACCGATACAGTGAAGAGCGCAATCAAAATAACCGCAACCGCAAATAGTGAAATTGTTTTTTTCATATACTCCTCCATAATTTCATATTTACACAATTATACCACAGCGCTTCAAAAAATGCAATAGCATATATTTACGCCGTAATAAGCCCGTTTTTTATAGACGAGCCAATGACAACGGTTCCTTTACCGTAGCGTGCGTTCAGCCTGTCAACAGCGTTTTCAAGCGAGGAATGCTTTTGGTAGTCGATAGCGGATTGTGACGGAAACATAAGCTGTTGGATATCACTTCCGTCATCCCTGACAAGATTTTCGGCATGTACGGTGAGCGAATAAAGCTCGGCATCATCAGGCACCGATGCATAAAGAATCTTCAGCACATCATTGGCTATATCACAGGCAAGCGAGGTTGCTCTTGCAGCAGGAGCGCGTCGGTTAATGCCGCTAAGGTCGGGAAACCTAAGCGACAGCGCAACGGTGCAGCATTTAAGCCCGTGGCTCCTCAGCCTTGTTGCAACCATATGTGAAAGGTAGGTTACGGCAAATGAACGGTCGTTTTTATCTTTTATATTCCTGCGGAAGGTCATTCCGTTGCTGACCGATTTTGGCTCGGGCTCATAGCCTATCGGGCTGACGGGAGCAAAATCCCTGCCCCCTGCAAAATCACGAAGCATCAGTCCGTTTTTCCCTATATAGCGAGTTAAAAACCGTTCGTCTGCTGTTGCAAGGTCTCCTATCGTATATATGCCAACCTTTGACAGTCTCGAAACCAGACTCGGCCCTGCAAAAAGCAGGCATCCGACAGGCAGATGCCACACCTTTGAAGCAAACGACTCGTAAGGGATTACGGTTACGGCATCCGGCTTTTTGAGATCACTGCCGAGCTTCGCAAACACCTTATTGAACGAAACGCCTATCGAAACGGTGATTCCGAGCTCATTTTTTACTCTTTTTCTTATCTCCTCGGCAATGCTCTCTCCCGTGCCGAAAAGCGAGCGTGAGCCGGTTACGTCAAGCCAGCTCTCATCAATTCCGAACGGCTCGACCATATCGGTATAATCGGCAAAGATTTCGTTCATCCTTTTTGAAAACTCGGCATAGGCTCCGTAAGTCGGGCGCACGCAAACGAGGCTCGGGCATTTTTGTTTTGCCTGCCAGATAGGCTCACCGGTTTTAACCTTATATTTTTTTGCAAGCTCGTTTTTGGCAAGCACTATTCCGTGGCGCTCCTCAACGCTTCCGCAAACCGCCATCGGAACGAGTGCATATTCGGGGTGAAAAACCGTTTCGACCGAGGCAAAGAAGGAGTTGGCATCACAATGCAGAATACTGCGCTGTCTTTGGGGCTCGGACGAGCTGTCGTGAAAATTTGAGCTGCGAAAGGATGCGCCTACATCCCTTGCAGACTGTGCGTACAATTTTACCGCCTCCCTGTGTGTTTCTGTGATAAAATTATACTACCAGAACATTTGTTTGTCAAGAACAAATGTTCGTTATGTGCAAAAAAAGAACCGTCCGGCAGAAAAGCCGAACGGAACTTTTTAATACACCATTTATGAGAAAGACTTTGCTGTCAAGAATTAAAATACTCCCTGTGCCTTCATTGCCTCGGCAACCTTGATAAAGCCGGCGATGTTTGCGCCTGCAACAAGGTTATCGGGCTCGGCGTACTCTCTTGCAGCCTTGGACGCATTTTCGAAAATGCTCTTCATAATACCGCAAAGCCTGCTGTCGACCTCCTCAAACGTCCAGGAGAGACGGAGGCTGTTCTGGCTCATTTCAAGACCGCTGGTAGCTACGCCGCCTGCGTTAGCCGCCTTTGCAGGGCCAAAGTAAACGCCGCTTGAAAGAAACGTCTCGATAGCCTCGGGAGTGGAAGGCATATTTGCGCCCTCGGCAACGTATTTAACGCCGTTTGCAACGAGTGTCTTGGCATCATCGCCATTAAGCTCGTTCTGGGTAGCGCAGGGAAGTGCGATGTCGCACTTGATGCTCCAGATGCCCTTACCCTCGGTATAAACTGCACCGGGAACACGCTCTGCGTACTCCTTGATTCTTCCGCGCTCAACCTCCTTGATCTGCTTCACAACAGCGAGGTTGATGCCGTTTGCATCGTAAACGTAGCCGTTGGAATCGCTCATTGCAACAACCTTTGCGCCAAGAGTGGTAGCCTTCTCGCAGGCATAGATAGCAACGTTGCCCGAGCCGCTGATAACAACGGTTTTGCCCTCAAAGGAATCGCCCTTACTGCGAAGCATATTGTCGGTAAAGTAGCAAAGTCCGTAGCCGGTCGCCTGAGTTCTTGCAAGCGAGCCGCCGTAGGAAAGACCCTTGCCGGTGAGAACGCCGGTGAACTCATCGCGGATTCTCTTGTACTGACCGAACATATAGCCAACTTCTCTTGCGCCAACGCCGATGTCGCCTGCGGGAACGTCGGTATCGGGGCCGAGATATTTTTGGAGCTCGGTCATGAACGCCTGACAGAAGCGCATGATTTCGTTATCCGACTTGCCCTTGGGGTCGAAGTCTGCGCCGCCCT
>JAZNCU010000054.1:0-40201 GCA_045587745.1 Eubacteriales bacterium
ATAACCTTTCGTATCTTTTCTTTTTACAAGCAAAACAAAAGGTTTCCCATATTCTGCATTATCACTATGAATTGAAGCAGTTATTGATGCCGGTATTTCTATGATGCAAAGTATAACAGAAAGGAAAAACAAGATTGGTTGTAGTGCTTTTATAAAACCCGCTGAAACCGCAAAGGCGGTGAAAATAACTGTAGCTGCAAGGAAAATAAAATTTAAGCCATATAGGATTCCAAGTGGACGTTGTCGGTTAATAGAACAATATAACCAATAGTTTTTAAACCCTTTTCTGCTTTTGTTAATATTGCTTTTACTAATTTTTGATGATCGAAGGTAATCGTATATGCCACTTCTGAAAATGGCGTACAGGAGAAGATTGTATAGAACTATGATGATGCTACAAAAATAAAACAATTATCTCCACCTCCAATTAAAGAAATAATAACACAAAAGAAATCGTTTTTCAAGGATATATCGCTGACGCGATATGATATACGGCGTTGCTGTATGATATATTTGCGCCCGCAAATATGATATAATATCCGTTCCCATCATACGCGAAGCGTATATCACCTGCGAAGCAGATATCATACCCACAAGGTATATCACCCGTTCCGCAAGGAACGGATATCATTGAAAAAAGTCACCTTTGTCGGTAGACAAAAGTGACTTTTTTCATGGCGGAGAAGGAGGGATTTGATTTTGCGGTGCCCGTATTTTTGTTCGCCTGCGCTCTATCGCTTCGGCGCAAAAATCCGACCGCTTCAACTCCAACAGCTCGCTGCATCCGCCCCCGGCGGCGCGACCCGTTGTCCCCCATCGCGGGCGCTCGGCTTCAAATCCTTTCAACAACAAAATAAAAGAGCCACCATTGATGGCTCTTTTATTTTGGCGGAGAAGGAGGGATTTGAACCCTCGCGCCAGTTGCCCGACCTACACCCTTAGCAGGGGCGCCTCTTCACCACTTGAGTACTTCTCCACGGTGAAAATGTTGGTGTTTATTCTCTCTTTGGGGCGGTACTCTTCCCGCCCCTCAAGAGTTGGCGGAGAGAGTGGGATTCGAACCCACGTGGGCTTGCACCCAAACGGTTTTCAAGACCGCCTCGTTATGACCGCTTCGATATCTCTCCATGTATATCGAATATTAAATAAGCATATTTTCCACGAATGCCTTTCGAGGCTCCGCTTCGCATTCGCCCAAGCGAATGCTCGCCAAAGGCGAGTTATCTCTCCGTATCTAATCGGCAAGGGTTAGCATACCACAATTTGACTCGTTTGTCAATAGCAAAATCGCATTTTTACTTACTAAAACTAAAACATCGGCGGACTTATCGCCCGCCGATGCTCTGATTACTGTAAATTACTCGTTGATGTCGATAACAACGCCCGAGCCAACAGTTCTGCCACCCTCACGGATAGCGAAACGGAGACCCTTTTCGATAGCGATAGGAGTGATAAGCTCAACTGCCATATCGATGTTATCGCCGGGACGGCACATCTCAACGCCTTCGGGAAGGGTGATTACGCCGGTAACGTCGGTAGTTCTGAAGTAGAACTGAGGTCTGTAGCCGGGGAAGAAGGGTTTATGACGTCCGCCCTCTTTCTCGGTAAGAACGTAAACCTGACCAACGAATTTGGTGTGGGGTTTGATGGAGCCGGGTTTAGCAAGAACCTGACCTCTCTCGATGTCGGTCTTCTTAACGCCACGGAGGAGGCAACCTACGTTGTCACCAGCCTCAGCGGAATCGAGGAGCTTACGGAACATCTCGATACCGGTGATAACGGTCTTGGAGGACTCGTCGGTAAGACCAACGATCTCAACCTCATCAGACATTTTGACTACGCCACGCTCAACTCTACCGGTAGCAACGGTACCACGACCGGAAATGGAGAATACGTCCTCAACGGGCATAAGGAAGGGAAGGTCGTCGTTACGTGCGGGAGTGGGAATGTAGGAGTCAACAGCGTCCATGAGCTCTATAACAGAGCTGTAAACGGGGTCAGAGGAATCCTTGCTCTCGCTAAGAAGAGCCTCTCTTGCGGAGCCCTTGATGATGGGAATTTCGTCACCGGGGAAGTTGTACTCGGAAAGGAGCTCTCTAACTTCCATCTCTACGATCTCAAGGATCTCATCGTCGTCAACGAGGTCGCACTTGTTGAGATAAACAACCATTGCGGGAACGCCAACCTGACGAGCGAGAAGGATGTGCTCACGAGTCTGCTGCATGGGGCCGTCGGTAGCAGCAACTACGAGGATAGCGCCGTCCATCTGAGCAGCACCGGTGATCATGTTTTTAACATAGTCAGCGTGGCCCGGACAGTCAACGTGTGCGTAGTGTCTGTTAGCGGTCTCATACTCTACGTGACGAGTATTAATGGTAATACCTCTCTCTCTTTCCTCGGGAGCGTTGTCGATCTGATCGTATGCAAGGAACTCGATCTTGTCGTTGTTGAGAGCGAGAGTCTTGGTGATAGCTGCAGTAAGGGTGGTTTTACCATGGTCAACGTGACCGATGGTGCCAATGTTAACGTGGGGCTTAGTTCTTTCAAATTTAGCCTTTGCCATTGAATTTTCCTCCGTAATATCTTTCTTTTTTTGTTCTAAATCTAATTATAGCAATATTTTTGCCTCTGTCAAGGCTTTTTTGGCTTTAGCCAATTACTTGCCGTTGGTAATAGCCTCAAGAATCGACTTGGGAACTACCTCGTAGTGGCTGGGCTCCATAACGTACTGACCTCTGCCCTGTGTTTTGGAGCGAAGGTCGGTTGCGTAGCCGAACATCTGCGAAAGCGGAACGTTTGCGGTCACCTGATGGCCGCCTGCGACAGTCTCCATTTCGCAGATAGAACCGCGACGGGAATTTATATCGCCGATTACGTCTCCGAGATATTCCTCCGACACGATAACGACAACCTTCATTATCGGCTCGGTAAGAATCGGTTTTGCATTTCTCATAGCGTTTTTGAACGCCATAGAGCCTGCAATCTTGAACGCCATCTCGGACGAGTCTACCTCGTGGTAGGAGCCGCCGGTAAGCGTAACCTTGACGTCAACAACGTTGTATCCCGCAACAACACCCGAAAGCATTGCTCCGCGGATACCTGCGTCAACAGCAGGAATATATTCCTTGGGAACGTCGCCGCCGGTAACCTTATTGACGAACTCGTAGCCTTTGCCGGGGTTAGGCTCAACGGTAATGATAACATGACCGTACTGACCCTTACCGCCCGACTGTCTGGCATACTTGCAATTCTCCTCGGCAACCTCTGTAACGGTCTCACGGTAGGAAACCTGAGGTTTGCCGCCGTTCGCCTCAACTCGGAACTCGCGCAGAAGTCTGTCCACGATGATCTCAAGGTGAAGCTCACCCATACCTGCTATGATAGTTTGGCCTGTCTCCTCATCGGTATACGCCTTAAAGGTAGGATCTTCCTCAGCAAGCTTGGAAAGAGCTATGCCCATTTTTTCCTGGCCTGCCTTGGTTTTGGGCTCTATCGCTACGCGGATAACGGGATCGGGGAATTCCATCGACTCGAGAACGATGGGTGCTTTTTCGTCGCAAAGCGTATCACCGGTAGTGGTGTTCTTTACGCCGACGACAGCGGCAATCTCGCCTGCTCTGATCTCCTCAATATCCTCACGGTGGTTAGCGTGCATAAGCAGAATTCTGCCAAGACGCTCACGGGAGCCTTTTGTGGAGTTATAAACGGTGGCGCCGGACTTGACGCTGCCCGAATATACACGGACAAAGCAGATCTTACCGACAAACGGGTCGGTAGCGATCTTGAACGCCAGAGCCGAGAAGGGTGCGTTGTCATCGGTAACACGCTCTGCCTCTTCATCTGTTTTGAGATCGACACCCTTAACGTTGGGAATGTCGAGAGGCGAGGGCATATAATCTACGATTGCATCAAGCAGCTTTTGAACACCCTTGTTTTTGTATGAGGTGCCGCAAACGACGGGAACCATTTTTCCCGCAATGGTCGAGGCGCGTATAATAGCCTTGATCTCGTCCTGGCTTACTTCCTCACCCTCAAGGATCTTCATAAGAAGCTCATCGTCAAAATCTCCGAGATGCTCGAGCATATCCTCACGGTACTGCTCAGCCTTTTCCCTCATATTATCGGGAATTTCTCTCTCTTCGATCTTTTCTCCCAAATTGTCAAGATAATAGTACGCCTTCATCTTGACGAGGTCGATAATTCCGACAAAATCAGCCTCTGCACCGATGGGGAGCTGAATCGGAACAGCGTTAGCCTTGAGCCTGTCCTTGATCATACCGACAACTCGGTAAAAATCAGCGCCGGTTATATCCATTTTGTTGATATAACACATACGGGGTACACCGTATTTATCAGCCTGACGCCATACCGTCTCGGACTGCGGCTCAACACCACCCTTTGCACAAAGAACGGTAACCGAACCGTCCAGTACACGGAGAGATCTCTCAACCTCTACCGTAAAGTCAACGTGGCCGGGGGTATCAATAATGTTTATACGGTGATCCTTCCAAAAGCAGGTTGTAGCTGCGGAGGTGATTGTAATACCTCTTTCCTGTTCCTGCTCCATCCAGTCCATCGTAGCAGAGCCCTCGTGAGTCTCGCCGATCTTATGCGTTTTGTGAGTGTAGAAAAGTATTCTTTCTGTTGTAGTCGTTTTGCCCGCATCGATATGAGCCATAATGCCAATGTTGCGCATCCGCTCAAGCGGTGTTTGTCTGGACATATATATCTCCTTGGTATTGTTACATCGATAATCGTCTTTTCGACCGAATTACCAACGATAGTGTGCAAACGCCTTGTTTGCTTCCGCCATTTTGTGAGTGTCGTCCTTTTTCTTGACTGCACCACCGGTACCGTTAACGGCATCGATGATCTCAGCAGCAAGGCGCTCACTCATTTTCTTATCACTTCTGTTTCTGGAATAGGTGATAAGCCAACGGAGACCGAGAGTCTGTCTTCTCTCGGGGCGAACCTCCATAGGAACCTGGTAGTTGGAGCCGCCTCTGCGGACTGCCTTTACCTCGAGTGCGGGCATAATGTTGTCAAGAGCTTTTTTGAACTGATCGAGAGGATCGTTTCCGGTCTTCTTCTCAACGATCTCAAAAGCCTCGTAGACTATTTTCTGCGCCGTGCTCTTTTTTCCGTCGTACATAATGTTGTTAACCAGCTTGGTTACGAGCTGAGAATTATATACGGGATCAGGCAGAACTTCTCTCTTAAAACCGTGTTCTCTTCTGGGCACTGTACTTCCCTCCTTCATAAAGATAGCGTTTTACGCTTCGATGAATTCACAGGTACTCGAAAATCTTGTTTCCGTAAGTGCCGATATATCATATCGCAATTACTGCGTAGTATGCGTAATAATCATAATCAGCACAACGTAACGAAAAATTCGTTCCCGTTCTTGCGAAGTCAAGCTGACTTCTTACTTTTTAGGCCTTTTGGCGCCGTACTTGGAGCGGCTCTGATTTCTGTTAGCCACGCCCTGAGTATCAAGCTTGCCGCGGATGATGTGGTAACGTACACCGGGGAGGTCCTTAACTCTTCCGCCTCTGATGAGAACAACAGAGTGCTCCTGAAGGTTGTGACCGATACCGGGAATGTAAGCGGTTACCTCAAGACCGTTGGTCAGTCTTACTCTTGCAATTTTTCTCTGAGCGGAGTTAGGCTTCTTAGGGGTTTTGATAGCAACCTTGGTGCATACTCCTCTCTTCTGAGGGCTGGAAAGCTCAATAGAAACCTTCTTGAGCGAGTTGGTGCCTCTCTGCAGAGCGGGCGACTTGGATTTGTAGGTCTTGTCCTGTCTTCCGTGCCTTACGAGCTGATTGAATGTAGGCATTGTTTTCCTCCTTTCCCTGATAGTTCGCAACATTTTAAGTATACTTGAACTCTAAAGTGTTGTCAATAGAATTTTTGACCATTTTTACGTCCGGCCGGGACTTCTTTTGGCAAAATCACCTAAAATATCTCGGTTACTATTGCCGTAGGGACTTCAACCCCCATTTTTTCGGCAAGCTGAGTGCTCGTAAGCGAGGTATCAACCTCAACGTTCTGCGCAGACTCAAGCTCGCTCATAACCCTCGTGGCAAACTGCCTGTCGGCATCGTTTGCGAGGTAAACCTTTTTAACCTTACCTCTACGGATAAGCTTTGCAAATTGGTTATAGCCGGCAACACATCGTCGACTATCCGAACTGTCACACATGATAATGTTAACCTTTCAAGCGGCTCCGCCCGTATGCGTTCCACACGGGCGAAGCGTACTCATTTTTTGCTGTTATTCTGCGTCGTAAACGCCCTGCTGCTGTGTATCGCCGGTATCAACCTCAACGTCGCGGTACATCTTCATGCCCGTGCCTGCGGGTATCAACTTACCGATAATAACGTTCTCCTTAAGACCGAGCAAGGGGTCCTTTTTGCCTTTAATTGCAGCCTCTGCGAGCACCTTGGTGGTCTCCTGGAAGGAAGCCGCCGAGAGGAAGGACTCGGTAGAAAGCGAAGCTTTGGTAATACCGAGGAGCTGGTTGGTGCCCTCAGCGGGAAGCTTGGGAGTTTCCTCGGGATGCTCGGCGTTGTATGCCTCGATCCTTTCGTTCTCGGTCATAAACTCCGAAACGTCGACGAGTGAGCCGACGAGCAGGTTGGTATCTCCACAGGAATCGATCTTGATCTTGCGTGTCATCTGACGTGCAATAACCTCGATATGCTTATCGGAGATTTCAACTGCCTGCAGACGGTAAACTCTCTGAATTTCCTTGATGATATATGCATATACCGCATCAAGGCCTTTAATGCGAAGGATATCCGCAGGGCACTCGGTACCCTCGGTAAGCTTCTGGCATTTAACGACCTGAGCGCCGTCCTCAACAACGATCTTGGTCATAAGAGGTACGCTTGTGGACTTCTCCTCGCCCGTCTCGCTGTCGGTAACGATAATCTGCTTTGTCTTTTTGCTTTCCTCAATGCGGACGATGCCGTCGAAATCGGAAAGAACGGAGGTCTTTTTGGGCCTTCTTGCCTCAAAGATCTCCTCAACACGGGGAAGACCCTGAGTAATATCGCCGCCTGCAACACCGCCCGAGTGGAAGGTTCTCATAGTAAGCTGGGTACCCGGCTCACCGATAGACTGAGCAGCAATGATACCTACCGCTTCGCCAAGGCTGACCTGCTTGCCGCTGGTCATATCCGCACCGTAGCAGTGAGCGCAGACACCGTGTTTTGCACGGCAGTTGATGAGCGAACGGATATGAACCGCAGTAATGCCTGCCGCAACGATCTGCTTAACGTGCTTTTCGTTGATCATCTCGTCATCACCGACGATAACCTCACCGGTAACGGGATGAACCACCTCGCCGATCGTGTAACGTCCGATCAAACGGTCCTCAAACGGCTCGATAACCTCCTCCTTACCTCCGGGAAGCACGTCAACGATACGGCTTACCCAAAGGCCGACCTTGTCGCCGCAATTATGCTCACGAATGATAACATCCTGCGAAACGTCTACGAGACGACGGGTAAGGTAACCCGAGTCAGCGGTACGGAGCGCCGTATCCGCAAGACCTTTTCTTGCACCTCTTGCCGCGGTAAAGTACTCGAGAATTTTCATACCCTCGCGGAAGTTAGCCTTAATCGGCATCTCGATGGTTTTACCGGTAGCACTCGCCATAAGTCCGCGCATACCTGCGAGCTGACGGATCTGCTTGATCGAGCCTCTCGCACCGGATACCGCCATCATATTGATGGGATTGTATTTATCGAGGTTGCGCTGAAGTGCGGTTGCAACGTCCTTGGTACACTCTTCCCAAATGCTTACTACACGCTGGCTTCTCTCCTCGTCGGAAAGCAGACCCTTGCGGTAGAAATCGGTAATAAGATCAACCTTTTTGTCTGCCGCATCGAGCAGGCCCTCTTTTTCGGGAGGAATAGTCATATCGTATACCGAAATGGTGATTGCACCCTTGGTGGAGTATTTGAAGCCCTGAGCCTTCATCCTGTCGAGAACCTCGCAGGTAACGGCAGAGCCGTGGATCTTGATACATCTGTCAACGATGGTTGCAAGCTCGCTGTTGGTGGTAACGAAATCGACCTCGAGCTTGAATGCGTTCTCGGGCTTGGATCTGTCTACAAATCCGAGATCCTGAGGAATGGGATCGTTAAAGATAATTCTGCCGAGAGTGGTCTCGGTTATGCCGGACTGCTCAACGCCATCGATAACCTTTTTAATCCTGATCTTGATTTTGGCGTGGAGACCGAGATAGCCGTTCTCGTAAGCCATAATCGCCTCTTCCCTGCCCGAGTAGTAGTTGCCCTCACCGGGCTCACCGCTCTTGTCGAGGGTAAGGAAGAATGAGCCGAGCACCATATCCTGCGAAGGAACGGTAACGGCACGTCCGTTAACGGGCTTGAGGAGGTTGTTGGGCGAGAGCATAAGGAATCTCGCCTCAGCCTGCGCCTCTGCCGAAAGCGGAACGTGAACAGGCATCTGGTCGCCGTCAAAGTCGGCGTTGAACGCCGTACAAACGAGAGGATGGAGCTTGATAGCCCTGCCCTCAACGAATATCAGCTCGAATGCCTGGATAGAAAGTCTGTGGAGGGTAGGAGCACGGTTGAGGAGCACGGGATGGTCCTTGATGACCACGTCGAGTGCATCCCAAACCTCTGCGGTTGCCTTTTCCACACGTTTTTTAGCATCTTTAATGTTGGACGATTTACCGGTAAGAACGAGCTGCTTCATAACGAAGGGCTTAAACAGCTCGAGCGCCATCTCCTTGGGAAGACCGCACTGATAGATCTTAAGCTCGGGGCCTACAACGATAACCGAACGTCCGGAGTAGTCAACACGCTTACCGAGCAGGTTCTGTCTGAAGCGGCCCTGCTTACCTCTGAGCATCTCCGAAAGAGATTTGAGAGGACGGTTGTTGGGGCCAACGACAGGTCTGCCTCTGCGGCCGTTATCGATAAGTGCGTCAACGGCCTCCTGAAGCATTCTCTTCTCGTTGCGGATGATGATATCGGGTGCCTGAAGCTCCATGAGCTTGGTAAGGCGGTTATTACGGTTAATAACTCTGCGGTAGAGATCGTTAAGATCAGAGGTCGCAAAGCGGCCGCCGTCGAGCTGTACCATAGGTCTGATTTCGGGAGGGATAACGGGAAGCGCCTCAAGAATCATCCACTCGGGACGGTTACCCGAAAGCCTGAACGCCTCAACTACCTCGAGACGCTTGATATCACGGAGCTTGCGCTGTCCCTGAGCGGTAAGAAGATCTTTTTTGAGCCTCTCGGACTCAGCCTCGAGATCGATCTCGGAGAGAAGCTTTTTAATAGCCTCGGCTCCCATACCTGCCTCGAAATCATCCTCGTATTTCTCACGGTAATCACGGTACTGGGTCTCGGTGAGGAGCTGATATTTTGTAAGCGGAGTCTCACCGGGATCGGTAACGATATACTGAGCAAAATAGAGAACCTTTTCAAGAAGCTTGGGCGAAAGGTTGAGCAGAAGTCCCATTCTGGAGGGGATTGCTCTGAAATACCAGATGTGAGATACGGGAGCGGCAAGCTCAACGTGTCCCATTCTCTCTCTGCGGACTCTTGCGGTTGTGATCTCAACTCCGCACTTTTCGCAGATTTTGCCCTTGTAGCGTGCGCCTCTCTTATACTTTCCGCAATGGCACTCCCAGTCTTTGGTCGGTCCGAAAATCCGCTCGCAGAAGAGACCGTCCCTCTCGGGCTTGAGAGTGCGGTAGTTGATGGTCTCGGGCTTTTTTACCTCGCCGTAAGACCAGGATCTAATCATTTCGGGAGAAGCAAGACCTATTTGTATGGATTCAAATTCAATGTTGTTTTCCATTTCGCATCTCCTTAATCATTATCGTTTTCGTCGTATACGAATACCTCTTCGCCGAGAGAGGAATCATCGTCATCGGCAATATCGGGCTCGAGCACGCTCTGCTCGTCATCGTACATTACGCCGTCCATATTCTCGAGAACGCTCTTTCCGAGCTCCTCCTCGCTGAAGCGCCTCTCATCGGGAGAGTCGTCGTCGGAGTAGTCCTTGAGAGGTATCTCAACGTCATCTTTGTCGAGAACTCTAACGTCAAGTGCGAGAGACTGAAGCTCTTTTGCAAGAACCTTGAAGGAAGCGGGAACACCCGGGGTGGGAATGTTCTGACCCTTAACGATAGCCTCGTAGGTCTTAACTCTACCCTTGATATCGTCCGACTTGACTGTAAGGATTTCCTGAAGTGTGTAAGCTGCGCCGTATGCCTCGAGCGCCCATACCTCCATCTCACCGAATCTCTGTCCGCCGAACTGAGCTTTACCTCCGAGAGGCTGCTGAGTAACGAGGGAGTACGGACCGCTGGAACGGGCGTGGATCTTATCGTCAACGAGGTGGTGAAGCTTGAGGAAGTACATATAACCAACGGTTACGGGGTTATCAAAGGGAAGGCCCGTACGTCCGTCGTAAAGAACGGTTTTACCGTCAACGACCTTGATGGCGTTCTCAGCTCTGAGTCTGGCGAACTCATCGGCGTTCCGGGAGATCCACTCGGAATCGAGCTTTTCGTAGCTCTTCTCGCCGCTGATGGGGTCAACGCTCTCTTTATAAAGCGCCTTGCCCTCGGCATTCTCGTCACGCATAAGGTCACGGTAAACACCTGCCATACTGAGGCAGCGCTCGATATCCTGCTCGTTTGCACCGTCAAATACGGGGGTCATAACCTTCCAGCCGAGCTTTTTGGCTGCTCTGCCGAGGTGGACCTCGAGTACCTGACCGATGTTCATACGGGAGGGAACACCGAGAGGATTGAGAACTATATCAAGCGGAGTACCGTCGGGAAGGAAGGGCATATCCTCACTGGGAAGGATACGGGAAATAACGCCCTTGTTACCGTGACGGCCCGCCATCTTATCGCCTACGGAGATCTTACGCTTCTGGGCAACGTATACACGCGCAACCTTGATTACGCCGGGAGAGAGAACGTCGCAGTCATCTCTCGAGAATACGTGCACGTCAACTACGATACCCGACTCGCCGTGAGGCAGCTTGAGGGAGGTATCTCTAACCTCTCTTGCCTTCTCACCGAAGATTGCACGGAGCAGTCTCTCCTCGGCGGTAAGCTCGGTCTCTCCCTTGGGAGTAACCTTACCTACGAGTATATCGCCCGAATGAACCTCGGCACCGATACGGATGATACCGTCGGCATCAAGATCGCGGATAGCGTCATCGCTGACATTGGGAAGCTCGCGGGTGATTTCCTCGGGTCCGAGCTTGGTATCGCGGGACTCGCAATAATATTCCTCAATGTGAATAGAGGTATAAACGTCATCTCTTACGAGACGCTCGTTGATAAGAACAGCGTCCTCGTAGTTATAGCCCTCCCAGGTCATAAATCCGATAAGAACGTTCTTACCGAGAGCGATCTCGCCATGATCGGTAGCGGGACCGTCGGCAATAATATCGCCTGCGTGAATGCGGTCGCCCACCTTAACGACAGGACGCTGGTTGACACAGGTGCCCTGGTTGCTGCGTTTGAATTTTATAAGCTTGTAAACATCGCTTCTGCCATTGTCGGTACGAACAACAACGCTGTCGGAGGAAACACTCTCAACAATGCCGTCGTTTTTGCAAAGCACAAGAACACCGCTGTCGTAAGCAGCCTTGTACTCCATACCCGTACCGATAATGGGAGCCTCGTTGACCATAAGAGGAACAGCCTGCTTCTGCATGTTCGATCCCATGAGCGCACGGGTGTTATCGTCGTTTTCAAGGAAGGGGATCATAGCTGTTGCAACCGAAACGACCATCTTGGGCGAAACGTCCATAAGATCGATCTTGGATGCCTCAAACTCGAGAATCTCATCTCTGTGACGGGCTACGATCTTGCGGTTGAGGAAGCGTCCCTCCTCATCGATAGGCTCGTTTGCCGTAGCAACGACGTACTCATCCTCTGCATCCGCGGAGAGATATACCACGTTCTTTGTAACGATACCGTTTTTAACTACACGGTAGGGAGCCTCGATAAATCCGAATTTATTGATTTTTGCAAATGTGGCCAGCGAGGAGATAAGACCGATGTTGGGACCTTCGGGAGTCTCGATAGGGCACATTCTGCCGTAATGGGTATAGTGAACGTCACGGACCTCAAAGGAAGCTCTGTCTCTCGAGAGACCGCCGGGGCCGAGCGCCGAAAGCCTTCTCTTATGAGTAAGCTCGGCAAGAGGGTTGGACTGGTCCATAAACTGGGAAAGAGGGCTGGATCCAAAGAAATCCCTGATGGACGAAACGATAGGACGGATGTTGATGAGCGACTGAGGAGTAATGGTATCGATATCCTGTGTGGTCATCTTCTCCTTGACGATCTTGTCCATCTTGGAGAATCCGATCCTGAGCTGATTGAGAAGAAGCTCGCCTACAGAGCGGAGACGCCTGTTGCCGAGATGGTCGATATCATCGGTTTTGCCGATACCGTGGGTAAGGCACAGCATATAGTTAACGGTGGCAAAGATATCCTGAATTGTGATGTGCTTGGGAACAAGCTCGTCCATATTGAGAGCAAGAGCGCGCTTGAACTCGTCAATATCCGAAATACCGACCTCGCCGATAATACGAACAAGGGCGTCAACCGAAACATACTCGTCGATTCCAAGCTGATCGGCAGGGATGCCGGTAACTGCGGAAGCATCTACCATACGGTTGGAGAATACCTTGACCTCGATCTCCTGACCTTCCTCCTCAACGGAGAGGTAAACCTCGCAAACACCCGAGCTCTCGATAAGCTCAGCCTCAGAGCGTGCAAGCTTTCTGCCTGCCTCAAAAATTACCTCGCCGGTAATGGGGCTGATGCAGTCACGGGAGAGTGTGTGTCCGGCAATTCTTCTTGCAAGAGCAAGCTTTTTGTTGAATTTATATCTTCCGACGGGAGAAATATCGTATCTTCTCTCATCAAAGAAGAGGTTGTTGATAAGTATCTGTGCGCTCTCGACGATGGGGGGATCGCCGGGACGGAGCTTGCGATAGATCTCCTTAAGTGCCTCGTCGGTAGGATTGGTCATACCGCCGGACTGGATAACTCTGTCAACCTCGGCAAGCATGGTGTCCTTTTCAAAGGTGGCCTTGAGAATGGTCTCATCGCCGAACATATCAAGGATTTCCTCGTTGCTTCCGAGTCCAAAGGCGCGCAAAAGCACCGTAACGGGAATCTTACGGTTTTTGTCTATTCTGACGTAGAAAATATCGGAGTTGTCAGTCTCGTATTCAAGCCATGCGCCGCGATAAGGGATAACCTGCGATTCAAACAGCTGCTTACCCGACTTATCATCTGTCTCGGAATAATAGATTCCGGGTGAACGCACGATCTGAGATACGATAACACGCTCGGCACCGTTAATAATAAAGGTACCGCTGTCGGTCATAAGCGGGAAATCGCCCATATAGATTTCCTGCTCTTTTACCTCGTTGGTGATCTTGTTGGTAAGTCTGACGGTCACCTTAAAGGGAGTAGCGTAGTTGAGGTCCCTCTCCTTGCACTCCTCTACAGTGTATTTGGGAGTCTCATCAAGAGAATAATCGATAAACTCGATTATAAGATTCCCCGAGTAATCCGCCATAGGCGAAATATCGTCAAGAACCGTTTTGATGTCACGCTCCACAAACTCGGCAAAGGACTTCTTTTGAACCTCAATAAGATTGGGTATCTCGAGAACCTCGTCGTTCTTGGAAAAAGACATTCTCACAGTGTTTCCGAGAAGGTGTTCTTTTACCATTGCAACCAATCACTCCATTCATTTATCTTGTATAATGGCGGAAAAACACTCGATTTTATGCACGTTTTGCCGTATTTTTAAGGCTTTCGTCATACAGTCGTACAAACATTTGGGCATTTCATCCGCATTATAATGCAGTTTACAATATTAACACAGAAATCAAGGGTTGTCAAGGGTTTTTTGCAAATTTTTTTCACCTGCTTAAAAAATATACCCCCGACGCACTTGACAAAGTGCGGTTTTTGTGTGAAAATTGAGTCACAGTACATTTTTTTGGACACAGGAGGATGCCTTATGCCAAAATCCGCCAATCAAAAGAAAAAACTGATCATTCTCAAGTCGATTTTCCACGAAAAAACCGATCCCGACCATCCCATAAGCGTACAGGAGCTGATTGACGAGCTCGCTCTGCACGGCATAAAGGCCGAGCGAAAAAGCATTTATCAGGACATCGAGGCACTCCGTGAGCTGGGCGAGGATATTATCACGGTCAAACGAAAGACAACGGGATACTGCCTTGCAAGCAGAGATTTTGAGCTTGCCGAGCTAAAGCTGCTGATAGATGCGGTAGGCTCCTCGAGATTCATTACACAAAAAAAGAGCAACCAGCTTATCGAAAAGCTGTCACGGCTCGCCAGCGTTCACGAAAGAAAGGGGCTCGACCGTAAAATTTATGTCTCGGACAGGACTAAAACGCACAACGAGCGTATATATTATAACGTTGACAAAATACACGAGGCCATCGGAAGCGGCACCTCGATAACCTTTAAGTATTTCGGAACGAACGCAAAAAAGGAGCGCATCTACCGCCGAGGCGGTGCGTACTATACCGTCAGCCCCAGGTGGCTCGTCTGGAACGAGAGCTTTTACTATCTCGTCGGCTACGACCATGTTAAAGGAGAGATAAGGCATTTCCGCGTGGATAAAATGGACGGTACAGAGCTTACCGGCAAAAAAAGCGAGGGGCTTGAGGCTCTCGCCAAATTTGATATCAGCTCCTACGTAAACGGCACTTTCGGAATGTTTACGGGTGAGCCCGAAACGGTAACGCTCGAATGCGACAACAGTCTTGCCGGTGTGATAATCGACCGCTTTGGTGCCGACACGGTATTTCTTTGCGACGAGGAGACCTTCCGAGTCACCGTAAAAATGACCGTCAGCCCCGTATTCCTCGGTTGGATAATAGGGTTCGGCGGAAAAATAAAAATTCTCTCGCCGGATAGTGCAAGAGCTGCAATCGGCGAGCTGGCCGCAAAAGGAGCTGTATATGAATACTAAAACGATGATAGATATTCTCGCCGTTGCGGGTAAGCTCAAAAATACCTATCGCCACGCCTTTACCGAGGGCGGACGCAGAGAAAGCGTTGCCGAGCACTGCCACAGGCTTTCGCTGATGGCATATCTGGTCAAGGACGAATTCCCGGAGGTCGATATCAACCGTGTGATACTGATGTGCATCTGCCACGATCTCGGGGAAAGCTTTACCGGCGATATCCCCTCATTCCTCAAGACGGATGATCACGAGAGCGCCGAGAAAAGGAGCATCGAGAATTGGGTGGCGTCACTGCCCTCCCCCTACTGCGAGGAGCTGAGCGGTCTTTTTAACGAAATGGATGCGCTCGAAACCACGGAGGCAAAGCTATACAAGGCTCTCGATAAAATGGAGGCGGTCGTCACTCATAACGAGAGCGACATAAACACCTGGATACCGCTTGAATACTCGCTCAACCTCACCTACGGTGACGAGATGTGCGGCTTTTCGGACTATATTCTCGCACTCCGTAAGGAGATGCGGAATCAAACCGAGCAGAAGCTGATAGAGGCGGCAAGGCTCGGAAACGCCGAGGCAATCAAATCCGTTAAGGAAAATATCGGCTGAATCAAATAACCAAAAAAGGCTGTAAAAGCTCAAGATGAGCGTTTACAGCCTTTATTTTTGTGGGTTATTCCTGCTCGCAACGGGCAGGCAGGTCAAGCACGGCTTTAAGCCTATCGGGGTTAAATTTCGGCACCCGATGATAGGTGTAGAGCCCGTTTTGCTCCTGCTCGACGTCGGTAAGCTGTGTGTAGCAAAAGGCGCACAGCTTTTCGTTTTCCATAAAATTCCTGCAAAGCGCAATCACCCTTTGAACAAACTCCTCGGTATCGGCAAGCGAGCCGTAGCCCCAGCCCTCGTCGTTTTCGTAAACGAGACGGGTTCCTCCGAACTCCGAAACGAAGCAAAGCTCGCTTCCGGGCGGATCAAACGGAAATCCCTCGGCTTTTTTTATGGCACGACCTATTTTGAGGCTCTCGTAATTCGCCTTGATTACATCGGGATTCTGCTCGTAATCGTGCCAATCGGGCATATCACAGCAGCCCTCGATATGCAGCCATCCGCTGCTCTCGATAACGGGGCGTGTACGATCAAGCCGCTTTGTGGCGGCATAAAGACCTTTCAGCAGCTCAGGCAGAGTATTTGCCTGACACTCGTTAAAAGGACACCAGCCGATGACCGACGGATGACTGCGGTCACGCAATACCACCGACTCCCACTCGGGCAGGACGGCATAAGCGCCGTAGGACGAGGAATCGAGTCCCCAGTTGGGATACTCGTCCCAAACGATATATCCCAACCTGTCGCAATGATAAAGAAACCTCGGCTCAAACACCTTTTGGTGAAGCCTTGCGCCGTTGAAGCCGAACGCCTGCGAGCGTTTTATATCGTTTTCCAGCTCGGCGTCGCTGCGTGCCGTGTAAATACCGTCGGGATAAAAGCCCTGGTCAAGAACAAGCCGTTGGAACACCGATTTTCCGTTGATATAAAACCTATGGTCGCCATACGCAACCTCACGTATCCCGAAGTAGCTCTCAACACGGTCATCGCCCGCAATAAGAGTAAGTCCGTACAAATGCGGAGAGCCGATATCCCAAAGCACGGGGTCGGCAATTTTCAATCGGATATGCGCCCTGCCTCCGCAAACGCTTCCGCTTCCGCGGCAAATCTCGCTTCCCTCCAAATGTGCCGTTGCGGTTACGGGCAATCCATCTCCGCTGATTACCGTAAGCGTAACGTCCACGGTACCGTCAAGGGCGGTAACGGTATGAATATCCGAGATATACACCGGCGGCCTTGCCTCCAGCCAAACCGTCTGCCAGATACCCGTAGTACGGGTATACATACAGCCGTAGGAATCTCTTTTCTCACACTGCTTGCCCGATGCCTGAACGGGACTGCACACATCGTCCTCGGCACAAACGGTAATAACCGCCTCGCCGTCTACAATAAAATCGGTAATATCAAACTCAAAGGGAGTATAGCCGCCAACGTGGGTGCCTACGCTTTTACCGAAAACAAAAACCTCGGTCCTGTAATCGCACGCCTCAAAGCGGAGCCACACCCTTTTGCCCTCAAAGGACTCGGGTACGGTAACCCTTTTACGGTACCACACGCATTTTATAAAATCGGTATACCCTATACCCGAAAGCTCGCTCTCGGGGCAAAACGGAACGATGATGCTTTTGTCAAAAGAAGCATCGGGAAGGAAAAGCTTGCTTTCCCTTCCCTTGCATTCAAAATCAAATTCAAAATCCCAACGTCCGTTAAGGCAAAGCCAATCCTCACGCACAAGCTGCGGAAAGGGATGCTCACCGCGCGGAATGTAACAAGTCATAATACCCTCACTCTATAGTGTAAGTTCCGAGCACGTAACGCTTCAATTTGAGATAGTCTGCGGCAATTAACGACTCGCCGTTAGAAAGCGCACCCGCAAGAACGCTCTCGTCCGACATCGTGTAAGTGCCGAGCATTGCACGCTTGACCATAAAGTAGTCAACCGAGTTTACCAATCCGTCAAAATCGACGTCGCCCTTGATAAGCACGGTGTAGGATAAAAACTCATTGGAAATAACCGACTTTGGGACAACACCCGCTGTTTCATAGGTAATAACCGAGGAGGCGATAAGCTCCGCCACCGAATTGATATCGGTGTCGGGAGCAATAAGAATGTAGTCGCCGTTGACACATCCCGTGCTCATTAGCTCGGTGGCGTCACGCATATCACGTATAACGGCAAATCTTGCCTGGCGCACATCCTTTTTAAGCCTTGTGCCGAGCGTACCCCCTATATTCTCTATCGAAAGAGCATACGCCTCAAGCTCATCGTATGCTTCGCCTGCTCTGCCCTGTACGGCGGCAAGCGCCTCGTATGCCTTGGTAATTTCGGTAAAATTAATATCCGAATACCTCTGTTTTACAAGAGTAAGCCTGTTCCCTATGCGCCCAATGATTGATTCCAGCGTGGCATCGTTATCAAAGGCAGGAGTCAGGGTGGGAGCTTTGAATACAGTGTCGGTAAGAAGCTCTCCGCAGTTTTTGGAAAGATACTGCGCTATCTGGAAGAACACAACGCCGTCACAGCCTGCATCACGCATTTCCTTGGTCTGGCGGCGCATATCCTCGGCGTCAAAGCCCTCCATAAATATTCCCAGTCCCGGTACGACCATACATCTGTCGCCTGCAGGCTCGAGAAAAGCATCCATATATGAGCCGTAGCCGTCTCCGTAAGCCATAGGATGGATGATATCCAGCCATCCGCTTCTTATCCAGGACGTGCTGTCCTGATACAGCGTGGAATAGCTGCTCGAGGACAGTGCACCGACATCGGCGGTGAGAAGCACGTGGGGCGCTACCTCATCAATAAGATTACGCATTTTTTCAACGAATGAGGTTACGAAAGAGGCTCTGAATGCAACCCAATCGTCCCAATAATCGGCTCTTGTGTTATAGGTTATGGTACGGGATGCGTACCTGGGATACGCCTCCTTGAATTTTGCAATCGTGGTGCTGTCGTAGCCGTAATCATCGGTATCGATACGGTCTCGGTAGCGGATATAATCGAGCTGAAACGCATCGATATCGTAATTGGAAAGTATATACTCGTAGGAGGAAAGCAAAAACTCCTGTACCTCGTCAAGCGCAGGGTTGAGGAACACCATTCCGCTCGACTCGTTGGAATAAAGAGCTCTGCCGTTGTTGGTAAGCAATCTCCAGGAGGGCTTTTGGGCGGCGGGACAGTAGGCATACTTTGAGGATGCGGTGGAGCCGGAATAGAACACGGGCATCCACACGTGCAGCTCCATACCTCTTTTATGGCAGGACTCAATGTAAGCCCCAAGCACGTCAAAGCCGCGAAAATCGGGATTGTGCTTGAAAAGGCTATCCTCGGGCATAGGCATAATCGTCGTGCATTCATACATCGTCTCAACCGAGATCATATTGATTCCGGCATCGTAGCATTTCTGCACGTAGTCGTCAACCTGCTTTGCCGTTTTTTGGGTAGGACGTATCCACACACCCCTGTACTCGGCAATCTCCGCCTCAAGATAAAGGTCGGCAATAACCGAATATTCCTCAGCAAGCGACGTAACCGCATCAGGCGTTGCCGATCCGTTTTCGTATGACCTTTTTACCGAGTTATACGCAGCATCGGCAGAGGCAAGACGTCCGTCCGCCTCAAATGAGTAAATGTAACAGCCCTCGGTGGCAACATCGCTCATAAGATGCGCCTGCTCACGGTTAGAGTCGAGGGAGTAAAATGCCGCTTCAAGCTCGTCATAGGCAAAATAGACCTTCATTTCGCCCGCATCGTAATAGCAGGTCATACCCATAAATACGTTCTCGTCAAGCCACTCCTTCATTGCACCGTGACCCGATACGACAAAGCTGTTATCGCCCAAGGGGATATAGCTGTCGTTTCCGCCGACGGTGACAACGATACCGTTTTCAACAACCGCCTCGGTGCCCCATACGTTGGTGCCGGTGGTGGTACCGCCAACGGTGTAGATAACAAGGTAATCGGTATATCTGGTTCCGTTGAATGATGTCACGCTCTGACTCACGGTAAAGGTATGCGACGAAGCGGCCTCCGAAAAGGGCGTACCGACCGCAACGAGCACCAAAGCAAGAAGTGCACAGAAAAGCTTTTTCATACGTATCACCTTACTTTTTGCGGAATATCAAGAATACTGCAAGCGCAACAGCGCAAAGCGCAAGGATGCCAAAGCAGATATACATTGCAAGATTTCCGTTTCCGCCGTTATCGCCGTTATCGGCGTTATCGGACGACTCGGAGCTGTCGGAGGCAGCGTTGCTTTCGGTATCCGAGATCTCGGGCTCGGACTCGTTAACGGGAGGAATATACTCGGGAGCATCGGGAATATCCGAAAGATCGAGCTCCTTGTTAAGAACGGTGCTCATCATAAGAGCATATTTGATATCGGCGGTTATTCTTGCACGCACGCTCTCGTTTTCGATCTCCGCAATTGCGGCAACGAGTGCGCCATACTCATCCATTCCGAACTCTGCCGACTCGGTAACGGTTGCCTTGAGTGCGCCGATAGCATCGGTAACTGCCGTTGACTCATCGGAGGAAATATCGCCGGCGGGAAGAATAATATCGTTTATTCTTCGGCTTGCGTAATCAAGCATAACCTTTATGGTCTCGTCAGGATTAAGTGCGGGAGGAATAGCCGAATCACGGTAAAGTCCCTGAAGAAGATAATCGCCGGTGTTCTTTTTGAGATAGGTCGAAGCCTCAAAGTAAACCTCGCCGTATGCACCGTAGGAATCGTAAACCGTGCCCTGCACCTGCATATCGCCGGGAAGTAGCTCGGCGGTAAAAATGCCCATGCCGACGGCAACCATCGTGCCGGTGCCGCCAAGCTCTACCTGACCCTCAACGTCATCGTAATAGCCGTAGCCGTATGCCATGGGATGAAGCAGATCGAGATAGCCCGCCTTTACCCATGAAGCGTAATCCTGATAGTTGGAGTTGAGACCCGTGGTGGGGTCGGGAACAACGTCTGCCGAAAGCATAACGCCGGGCTTGACCTCATCGATCAGCCTGCGGACCATACCGACGAACTCGCTGATAACGTCACGGCGGTACTGCGCCCAGTCGTTCCAGTATGCGGCGCTCTTGTTGTACGTGATCTCCTGATCGGCATATTTGGGATATTTTTCCTTAAATCCCTCGATAAGAGACTCGTTGTAGCCGTAATCTATGCCCGAGCTGTTATCGTAATAGCGGATGTAATCGAGCTGGAAGCCGTCGATATCGTAATTTGTAAGAATATACTCGTAGGTCGAAAGCAGGAATGCGCGCGCCTCCTCATCGCCGGGGTTGAGCATTCCGAAGCCCTCGGTGTTGGCAATAGTCTGTCCCGTGGAATCCTTGCAAAGCCACTCGGGCTTTTTCTTTGCAACGCTGTATCTGTAGTTGGAGCCGTTTATGTCAGCGACGTAAAAGATAGGAAGCCAGATGTGAAGCTCCATTCCCCTCTTGTGGCAGGAATCGATATATGCCCCCAGCACGTCAAAGCCGCCGAACAAAGGATTGTGCACGAAAAGGCTGTCCTCCGGCATGGGCATAATCATGGTGCTGTTATAAAGCGTCTCGACCGAAATCATATTGATGCCCTTGTTGTAAAGCTGCTCAACGTAGGCATCAACCTCGGCGGTACTCTTTTGGGTGGGACGCACCCAAACGCCTCTGTACTCGGCGGGAGTGCTTTCGGAAAGAAGAAGGTTTATACTCTCCGCCTCTGCGATAAGCTCGTCGCATTTAAGAGCAAACTCGGATGTCTTACCCGCATTGAGATACTGCTTTACGTAGGAATCGAGATTGCTCTCAATTTCCTTGATGGCGCTTTCTGCCGCACCGTAATCTATGTATCTGTATTCCGCTTTGGCTTTGTCAATCTCGGCATAAAGATCGCTTACAACGACCTCAACTCCAAACTTTGCGGACTCCTCGTTATACTCAAAGGTAACCTTGTTTCCGTCGGAGAATGAATATTTGACCTTCATACCGAGAACAACGTTATCACGGAGCCAGGTAGCGCCGGTGCCGTGGCCCGAAACGACAAAGCTGCCTTTGGTAGAGGGAATCGGTGAGTTGTAGCCGCCAAGCACGGTGACGTAGCCGTTTTCGACGGTAACCTCATAACCCCAGTTATTGGTGCCGGTTCTGCCGCCAACGGAGTTGTAAATAACAATGGTGTTTTCCTGACGGGTGATGTTAGTGCCCGCAAACTCCGCAGTAATAGTGTAAAATACTTCTTTGGACGTATCGATCGGCTGATCCGAGACGGTAACTACGCCCTTTTCGTTGTAGGAAACGTAGTCTCCCACTTTAACGTTTTCCTTGAGCCATTTGCCCATCTGCTTTCCTCCTTCATCCATATTGTGACCCGAAAGCACAAATCCGTTTCCGGGAATGGCAGAGTTACCCGATGCGCTTGCCGAGACAACCTTACCGTCCTCAACTATAACCTCGTAGCCCCACTGATTGGTAGCGGTATTGGAGCCGTATGCAGGGGTGTAGATGATAAGCTGTCCCTCGCCTCTGGCAGTATCAAAGCCGTCGGCGGCTACGGTAATCTCGGATGCCGAAGCCGAAAACGCCGAAAACAGTGGCAAGAGCATCGCAAACGCTAATACGATACAAACGGAAATTTTGATTTTCATTTCAAGTGTCCTTTCGAGTCAGTTATTGAAAAATATTGTACGTGCCGAGCACGTGTCTTTTAATTCGGAGATAATCTGTTGCCGTGGGTCTGTCCCCTCCGCCGATTGCGCCTGCCATACGGCAGCTTTCACCAAGATCATAAGAGCCGAGAACATAACGTTTGAGCATAAAGTAATCGGTACTGGTTATTTTTCCGTCACAATCGATATCGCCGTTTACGATAACCGTTAGAGTGTAGTCGCTCGCACCGTGACTGAACGAAACACTGTCACCGGTGGCGGCATAGCTTCCGCAGTCGACCGAAACGTCCGTAAACAGCGAGAGTATATCCGATATTTCCTCCTCGGAGATCATCTCACCCAAACGCAGATAACCGTTATCAAGATCAAGTACGCATCGGTTGTTATCGGCGGTAAGATGTGCGATTCTAAGCAGATATTCCACAGCTTTTGCAAGAATCTCACGCGATCCGCTGTTTGAAATGTCCGCAATCGCAGCGGAAAGAAGCGACTGAGCCGTTGTGCCGGACAGCCCCTCAACAGCTATATAAAGCTTGGCATCAACGAGAGCCGCAAGGAACGTATCACATTCCGAAGCGGTTATATTTCCGCACTCGTAAAGTATCTCAGCCTTGGTTGCCAGATAATCGAGATAACGCTCAACCGCCTGCTCGGGATTGAGTGCAAGAGAAGGCGAATACTCATCGAATAAGCCCTCGGAAAATGCATCGGCAGAGCCCTTGTACAGGTAAGACCTGCTCTCAAAGAATACAACGCCCGCACTGCCTATATCACGGCAGTACTTTATCTGCTCGTAAAGCACGTCCGCAGTTACCTCGTTCAGATAGGAGCCGAGTCCGGGAACGAGTGCGCATTTGGTTCCGCAGGCATCGATATAAGCGGCAAGCACCGCCTCGGGAACACCCTCGCCGTACGCCATGGGATGTACCATATCGATCCATCCGTTGCTGATCCAACGTATGCAATCCTGATATACTCCGGTAGGAGCGCTGGAAAGATCCGAGAACACGTCTGCCGAGAGAAGCACGTCGGGAGCAACCTCGTTTTTAAGGTTATAAACTGCCCTGACGAAATCGGTAACGTAGCCGCATCTGATATCGCACCAATCCTTCCACCAGCTCGCACTTGTGTTGTAGGAGGGCGAAAAGCCGTATTCCTCCTTGAAATCCTTGAGAGCATTACCCGAATATCCCCAGTCAACGGAGCTTTGGCCGGCGTATCGTATGTAGTCCAGCTGGAAGCAGTCGATGTCATAGTTCTCGAGAATATATCTGTATTCATCGAGAAGCATCGAGACCGTATCGGGATTGGAAGGATCGAGGAACATCATTGTGCCCGTCTCGTCGTAATAACCGCCCAGGTTGTTTTTAACGTAGAAACTAAGATCCTTTGAAAATACCAATTTATCCGCATTGGGAGATGCGGAGCTTCCGGTGTAGAACACCGGCATCCAGCAGTGAAGCTCCACTCCTCTTGCGTGGCATTCGGTAATATAAGCATCAAGCACGTCAAAGCCCCCGAATTCGGGACTCATTTCAAAAAGGCTTCCGACGCGGGGAGTGTATGCCGTAAGTCCGTCGATGAGTGTCTCGATATGTATTGCGTTTATACCGATATCGACGAGAGCCTGAACTGTGTCGGCAACATCCTCCCGAGTAGTCTCGGTGGGACGCAGCCATACTCCCCGATGCTCGGCGGGAACACTCTCGCAGGAGTGCGCCTTGTAAACCGAAACGGCGGCTGCTATCTCGGCGCTCGCCTCATAATAAGCCGCCTGATCTCCGTCGGCATTGTATTTGGCAAGCGCAGAGTCATAGAGAGCCCGAGCAGTTTCGGCGGCCTGTCTGCTTGCGTCAATGTCGGCAAAAACAGCATTTTCTGTCAGACTGCGGAAATCCTCTTCTACTCCGGCGACCGCAACGCCGTCGGCATAGATAAGACTGTCAATGGTGTATTTTATGTTGAGTGTGAGAGTCGAGGCGTTGTAGCTGACTATCATTCCGAGCTTTACGCAGGTAACCATAGCGGTGCCTGCGGCACCGTGGCCGGATACTACAAATCCGCCCTCGGGAATTTGATTATTATATCCGCCTATCGAGGTAACGATTCCGTCGGAATTAACGAGAACCTCGGTACCCCAACGATTAGTGCCGGTAGTGCCCGTGCCGTGATAAACGATTATGGCGTTTTCACCGCGATAGGTGTTTATTCCGTTAAAGGCAACTTCGAACTCATAAAAAGGAAGGATTGGTCCATCCGATATCATAAAGGAGTTGGATACCTCAAAATAACCCGCATTCATGCCCACCTTTGCATAGGCCTTAAGCTGTACAGCCTTTGTGCCGTGTGCCGATGCCACGAATCCGCCCTCGGGGATTGCGTTATCATTTCCTCCCACCGAGATAATTTTTCCATCGGCGTCGACGCAAACCTCGTAGCCCCACTCGTTGGTTTTGGTGGTAGTGCCAGAGTAAAATATAATGAGGTGGTTTGTACCTCTGGTGGAGTTATAGCCATCCACGGTCATTCGGAATCCGTTATCTTCGACAGCGGATACAGCTGAAAACAGCATAGGTAAAACGAGCGCAAGTACCGTAATAACACAAACAACTCTTTTCATTGCAATACCCTCACAATCGGTTTTATCATACGTTGAAGCGGAAGAGAACAACGTCGCCGTCGTTCATAACGTATTCCTTGCCCTCGCTTCGTACCTGACCTGCCTCCTTGCAGGCGGCTATCGAGCCCTTTTCGATAAGCACGTCATAGGGAACGACCTCGGCACGGATAAAGCCGCGCTCAAAATCGGTATGTATCTTTCCTGCCGCACCGGGTGCTTTCGTACCCTTGCGGATAGTCCAGGCGCGCACCTCGGGCTCGCCTGCCGTCAAAAAGCTGATCAGTCCGAGCAACGAGTAGGAAGCCGAAATCAGCTTTGAAAGTCCCGTCTCGGCAACTCCGAGATCCTCAAGATACGCCCTTTGCTCTTCCTCGTCAAGCTCGGCGAGCTCTGCCTCGGTCTCGGCACAAACGCAAATGATCTCGGCTTTCTCGCCCGAAACAGCCTCTTTCAGCATATTGTAATATTGGTTTTCCTCGGGAGCGCGGGTAATGTCCTCCTCCGAAACGTTTGCACAGTAGATAACCGGCTTTCCGGAAAGGAGGGGGTAGTTTGCAAGAAGCTCGGAGGTATGCTCGTCGAGATCAAGTGAGCGTGCGGGTATTCCCTTTGTCAGCTCACCGATAATGCCCGAGAGGATTCCGGCATCGGCAAGTGCACTCTTATCGCCCTTACCCTGCTTTGTGAGTCGGTCGACCGCCCTCTCGAGAAGCTCAATATCCGACAAAATCAGCTCGGTGTTGATGGTATCCACGTCTCTTGCGGGGTTTACCGAATCCTCAACGTGAATAATCCTGCTTCCGCCAAAGCACCTTACTACGTGAACTATCGCATCGACCTCGCGGATGTGAGAAAGGAATTTGTTTCCGAGCCCCTCACCCTTTGATGCGCCCTTTACGAGTCCTGCGATATCAACAAACTCGACGGTTGCGTAAGTAATCTTTTTGGGGTTGTACAGCTTTGCAAGCGCATCGATTCTATTGTCGGGCACCGGTACGATACCCACGTTGGGGTCAATGGTGCAAAAAGCATAGTTTGCACTCTCCGCCCCTGCCTTGGTAAGAGCATTGAACAGAGTGCTTTTGCCCACGTTGGGCAGGCCTACGATACCTAATTTCATTTCTATCTCCCGTAAAACTTAAAAAATTCGCGCATAATAAATAGGTATAAACATACATGATAATTATAGTACATACCGGTTGATTATGCAATATGTAATTTTTGTACATAATTTTACGGCAAAAAATTTTAACAAAAATTCATATGCTTGGAATAAAATATCTTGACACTCGGAAGTTTTTGTGGTAAAATTTGAACGAAATAAAAATTGACGTACAAAATTAAATTGTTAAAATAAAGGAGCAAGATTTATGGTTACCAAGATTCTCGTTATCGACGACGACGCCAACATCTGCGACCTTCTGCGTATGTACCTCGAAAAGGAGGGCTATGAGGTCAAAACCACGAATGACGGGCAGGAGGGTATCACAGCATTCAGAATGTACGAGCCCGATCTCGTCCTGCTCGATATTATGATGCCCAAAAAGGACGGCTGGCAGATCTGCCGCGAGATAAGAGAGCATTCCTCTAAGCCCATTATTATGATCTCTGCCAAGGGCGAGACCATCGACAAGGTGCTCGGACTCGAGCTCGGTGCCGACGATTACGTCGTTAAGCCTCTTGATATGAAGGAGGTTTTTGCACGTATCAAGGCGGTGCTTCGCCGCTACGCAAAGCACGATACCTCCGACGGCGAGCTTATCAAGTTCCACAATCTTGAGATCTCGCTGCAGAAATACGAGCTCAAGGTAAAGGGCAAGGTCGTTGACCTTCCTCCCAAGGAGCTCGAGCTCATCTACTTCCTTGCCTCCAACTACAACCGTGTGTTTACCCGTGATCAGCTCCTCGACAAGGTTTGGGGATTTGATTACCTCGGCGACAGCCGTACCGTGGACGTACACATCAAGCGTCTGCGTGAGAAGCTCGAGGGCGCCTCGGATACCTGGACGCTCAAGACCATCTGGGGCGTCGGATATAAGTTCGAGGTAATCTCGGAAGAATAGCCGCAAATCGTAAAAGATCCCTGTATGACGCAGGGATCTTTATTTTTTACAGGGAAAGCACACTTTTACTGACGGGCATCAATTTTGTATTGAAAACCATACCGAAAGGTGATACCATAAAAGAAGGAAAGGCAGGTTGAAAACGATGAGGAACAAATATTTTTACGGCAAAGAGCAGGACGCATGGAATGAGCGGTTCGGCTGGTATTGGTACGGCGGAGAGCAGGTTTTCGGCTACGGCAGAGAGGAAGCATTTAGCGATGCCGGGAAGTATGCCGCAAACGGCATCACGTCGGTCATACTTTTCGGAGCGCATTTCAGGCTGTCGTTTTTTGCATACTGGGATGACCTCGTGCGGTTTATATCTCTCCTCGTTGAGGCTTTTCACTCTTACGGAATCAAGGTTATCGAGCACCACAGCACACATCTGACCTACGAGCCGCCCGAGGAGTCTGTTTGGGAGCGGCTGCTTAAGAACGGAACACGCTCGATGGGAGGGTATCCCGTTTTCAGGCGGAATGCCCTGTCAAATCCCGTTATGGGCAGGGCAAGGCTTGATGATTTTGCTCAGATTGACGGAAGTACGGGCAAAAAATGTCTCAGCTCCTACATCCACACCGAGGGAAAGGATATGGAGTGGATCTTCAAGCACTACAACGGCAACGCTCACTGCTTTAACAACCCCGATTACGAATATATTTACAAAAAGCACCTTCGGTCGCTCATCGAAACGGGCATCGACGGAATTATGAACGATGACGTTCAGTGGTTCGGCGGAGGAACTGCCTGCGCCTGCGAGCACTGCAGAAAAAGGTTTTTTGAAAAGACCGGCTACAAGCTTCCCCTGCCCGATGAATGGCAGGAGTTTTTTGAAAATTACGACCGCCCCGACTATATTGCGTGGAAGCGGTTCAAAAAAGAAAGCAGTGCCGAATTCCATTTCCGTCTCGAGGAGTTTTATGCCGAGCTCGGCTTCCTGCCCCTGCGCCCTGCATACTGTGCCGAGGTGCTTCCCTTTGACACGACCTGCTACGGCTTTGAGGGTGCAAGTATGCTATGGGATTACATATTTCAGGAGTGCTGCGGAATAATCAAGGAGTCGTATATTTGCTTTGCGGGCGAGGCCGTGCATCGCTACGCTCTTGCCAAAAGGAGGGGCGTCCCCCCGATGGCTCTGATGTACCCCGCAAACCGTGACAGCACCTATGCAGGCTGGGCTCTTACACGCTCCTGGGGACAGCTTTACACAGGCGCAGGAGGAAGCTCAGTGCATCACGACGGCGAGTTCCGCACCTTTGAAAACCAGCACGCACCGTTTTACTTCAAGCCCGAAAAGCTTTGTGACGTTTCGTTTTATTTTTCCAAAAAGACACGTGACCTTTCGGATGCCGACGCACCCAAAATATTTATGAAGCCGCTGATGAGTCATATCGAATCGGCGTATATTTCGGCGGTGTGCTGCGATATGGTTTTTGAGGACGACGGGCTTTGCGTGCTTTCCGAGAGTAAAAGAATAGCGGCAGTTGACGTTTCGGTCATAGACGACGAGGAAATAAAAAGGCTTGCACGCTATGCCGAAAACGGCGGTGAGCTGTATATAATCGGCAGGTTTGGCGAAAAGGACGGAAGCGGCCAAAAACGCACCTATTCCGATGCTCTCTCGCTGCTCGGCATAAGGTCGATTCCTGTCGAGAGCAAATATTGCGGGAAAGCGGATTTTAACCGTGACGGCAATACTCTTACATTGAAAAGCGTACGGACGGATTATTGCTTTGAAAACGTCCTCGGAGACGTTTTTGCCACGGACGAAGGCGGAAAGGCAATAGGTATTACCGAGCAAACCGGAAGCGGAAGCATTACCGTTTTTGCCGGCGAGACCGGAGAAAATCCCATCCAGCCCGCTATCTGGGAGCGTGAGGTTACCTATTCCGTCCCGAGCGCCGAGGAGCAGATGCGAGCCGAGAACGGTGCGTTCTGGCAGTTCGTGGCCGAAAAGCGTGTGACGGTTATCGGTAAAAGCACGGTAATACCAACGCTTTACAAAGTCGCAAGCGGATATGCAATACATCTCGTAAACACCGAGGGGCTGGTCAGCACGGAGGAAAAACGCATTTCGTCAGCCGATCCGATTCCGGTCTATTCGAGCAGCCCCGACAGACCGTTCTTGCCCGAGCTTACGGTAAAGGTGAATATTTCCGATGCAGAGAGCATCACGGGCGCTGTGCTCGTTTCACCCGAGTTCGGGGGTGAGACACCTCTTGAGATAACAAAAAAAGACGGAGAGTGCGCGATGCACGTCTCCGCCGATAAATTCTCGGGTTATGCGATGATAAAGCTCTATTCGTGAAGAATGTTCGCACAGTAAAAGCAACGCTCCACCCCGTCCGAAACGTAGCTGCGCCTCTCGAGCTCCTGCTCGCAGGAGGAGATGCAGCGTGCGTTTTTACAAGCACGTTCGGTAAGGTCATATTCCCTGACGATATCCTCTTTTTCGGCAAGAAGCTTGAGAATAAGCGCCATACGAATATATTTTCCGTTGAGCACCTGCTTGAAATAGCAGGCTCTCGGGTCGGAATCGACACGGGTGCTGATCTCGTTTACACGGGGAAGCGGATGCAGTATGCAGAGATCCTGCTTTGCGCTCACGAGCTTTTCGGGATCCAAAATATAGCTGTCCTTGAGCCTGTCGTACTGATCGGGATCATCAAAACGCTCGCGCTGTATGCGAGTCATATAAAGCACGTCAAGCCGAGGCATTGCATCCTCGAGCGAGGCGGTTTCGTAAAACGGGATGCTGCTCCTTTCGAGCACATCCTTTTTTATGTAATCGGGAAGCGCAAGTTCCTCGGGCGAGATAAGCACAACGCTGATGCCCTCATAGCGTGACATTGCCTCGATAAGAGAATGCACCGTTCTTCCGTATTTAAGGTCGCCGCAAAGCCCGATAGTCATATCCGACAGTCTGCCCTTCTCACGCTTTATCGTGATAAGGTCGGTCAGTGTCTGCGTGGGATGGTTGTGACCGCCGTCACCGGCATTGATAACCGGTATGCCGGCAAACTCGCTTGCCACCAGCGGTGCGCCCTCAAGGAAATGGCGCATTGCGATAATATCGGCGTAGCAGCCTACGGTGCGTGCGGTATCCGCAACGCTCTCGCCCTTTGCAGCGGAGGAATTTCCTGCCGACGAAAAGCCGAGCGTGCTTCCGCCCAGCTCGAGCATAGCCGACTCAAAGCTGAGCCTCGTTCTGGTCGAGGGCTCAAAAAAGAGCGTGGCAAGCTTTTTGCCCTTGCAAGACTCGGAGTATTTGGGGGGATTTGCAATAATATCCTCGGCAACCGATATAAGCTCGTCTATCTCGGCTGTCGTAAGGTCGAGAATACTGATAAGACTTCTCATGATCAGCCCTTTATCCAGCTTTCGTCCGAGGGGTTGTTGCGGAAGGCGATGAGCTTTTGGATATCCTCATTTTTGATATAGCCCTCCTCGGCGGCAACCTCGGCGATAACGTCAAAATTGGTGAGCGAAACATTTTTTACCTCTGCGGCTGCAAGGCGCTCGATACCCTTTTTCATACCGTAGGTAAAAATGCTGACGATTCCAAGCACCTCAGCTCCCTCCTCGCGGAGTGCCTCGACTACCTCGATAACGCTTCCGCCGGTGGAAATGAGGTCCTCAACGACAACGACCTTCTGTCCCTTTTCGAGCCTTCCCTCAATGCGGTTCTGTCTGCCGTGGTCCTTATTGCCCGAGCGCACGTAGCCCATGGGGAACCCGAGAATATGTCCCGTGATTGCGGCGTGAGCGATGCCTGCTGTTGAGGTACCCATAAGCACCTCGCACTCGGGATAATGGCTCTTTACGAGCTCGGCAAGACCGTTCTCAACGTGAGTACGCACCTCGGGTGCGGTCAGGGTGAGACGGTTGTCGCAGTAAACGGGGCTTTTGATTCCGCTTGCCCAGGTAAAGGGCTCCTCGGGACGGAAGAAAACCGCCTTTATCGAAAGAAGGTCTTTTGCAATAAGCTTTTCCATATCAGTTCTCCTTAATCTACAAATTCGGCAACGCAACGGTTGTATGCGGCAACGGGGTCCTCAGCGGCGGTTACGGGTCTTCCGACCACAATGTAGTCCGAGCCGATTTCCTTTGCCTGTGCAGGCGTCATAACACGCTTCTGGTCGCCTATATCTCCGTCGGCAAATCTTACGCCGGGGGTAACGGTAACAAACTCTTTTCCGCAGGAGGAGTGAACGGCCTCAGCCTCAAGAGGGGAGCAAACAACGCCGTCAAGCCCTGCTTTTTTTGCACAGAGCGCATAGTGCATAACCACCTCGTCCATAGGACGCTCGATAAGCAGATCGTTCCTAAGAGCCTCGCTGTCGGTAGAGGTGAGCTGAGTAACTGCAATAAGCAGAGGACGGGTTCCGTCGGGACGGGTAAGTCCCTCGATTGCCGCCTCCATCATACGGATACTGCCTGCGGCGTGGAGGTTACACATATCAACGTCGAGCCTTGAGAGCACCGACATAGCCTTTTTTACGGTGTTGGGGATATCGTGGAGCTTGAGGTCGAGGAATATTTTATGCCCTCTCTCCTTGATAGCCTTTACTATCGAGGGGCCCTCGGCATAGTAAAGCTCCATTCCGATTTTCACAAATGGCTTTCTTTCTCCGAATTTGTCGAGGAAGGCAAGGGTCTGCTCTGCGCTCGAAAAATCACATGCAACGATTACGTCTTTTCCCATTTTCTATACTCCTTTAATAATATCCGAAAGATTTTCGATTCCGTATTTTTCCATTACTCCGGGCAGGTCGTTGATAATATCCCTGCAGATATACGGCTCGGTAAGATTCATTGCGCCTATCTCAACAGCTGTTGCACCCGCAAGCATCATTTCGATAACATTCTCGGCAGATGCAATGCCTCCCATTCCGACGACGGGGATATCCACGGCGTGACTGACCTGATATACCATTCTCACCGCTACGGGGAAGATGGCAGGGCCCGAAAAGCCACCCATTTTGTTGGCAATAACAGGCTTTTTGGTCCTGAGGTCGATCCTCATTCCGAGCAGGGTGTTTATAAGGCTGATTCCGTCGGCGCCCGCCTGCTCACACGCCTTTGCGATAGCAACTATATCGGTAACGTTGGGGGACAGTTTGATGATGACAGGCTTTTTGGTGACCTGCTTTACCGCCTTGGTTACCTCGGCGGCAAGGGAAGGATCAGTGCCGAAGGACATTCCGCCGCCATGAACGTTGGGGCAGCTGATATTGACCTCCAGCCAGCCGATGTCATCGAGTGCCGAAAGCCGCTCACAGGTATAGGCATAGTCCTCGATCGAAAAACCGCTTACGTTTGCCATAACCTTTTTGCTAAAGCATTCTCTCAGCTTAGGCATCTCCTCCGAGATCACCTTGTCAACACCGGGATTCTGCAGTCCGACTGCGTTTATCATACCGGAGTCGCACTCGGCAATACGCGGTGTGGGGTTGCCGAAGCGGGGATCTCGGGTCGTTCCCTTGAACGAAAAGGTTCCGAGGATGTTTATATCGTAGAGCTTTGCAAACTCGTAGCCGTAGCCAAAAGTTCCGCTTGCGGGGATAATGGGGTTATCAAGCTCGATGCCGCACAGATTTACTTTTGTGCTTCCCATATTATCTCCTCCTTTTCAAGCACGGGTCCGTCAACGCAGATGCGCTTGTTGCCGTAAAGAGTTTTGCAGGAGCAGCCCATACAGGCTCCGAATCCGCAGCCCATCCTCTCCTCAAAACTGAACTGACCGCTTGTGCAGGTAGTATTATAGACCGCTTTCAGCATTGGCTCGGGGCCGCAGGTGTAAAAATAGCTGTAATCGAGTCCGTCAAGCACCGAGGTGACAAATCCCTTTTCGCCCATACTTCCGTCGGCGGTAACGATTATAACTCGGGTGCAGTATTTTTTGAATTCCTCGGCGTAAAAGACCTCATCTGCAGTATTGAATCCGAGCACGGCGGTAACCTGCCTGCCCTGCTCCGAAAGGCGTTTTGCAAGCAGGTACAGCGGCGGAACTCCAACTCCTCCGCCCAGAAGCAGAGGTCTGTCACCGCTTTTGGAAAGGTCGTAGCCGTTGCCGAGTCCGGTGAGGATATCAAGCGTTCCGCCCTCCATACCGCTCATCATACGGGTTCCCTCCCCGACCGTTTTATAAACGATGGTTAGCTCGTCGCCGCTTACGTCGCATACCGAGATGGGGCGGCGCAGGAATTTTCCCTCGAGCTTTATGTTTACAAAGGTGCCGGGGCGCTTTATCTCGCTTATATCACCGCAAAGCACCATTTTATATGTGTTTTTGGCGATACGGATATTATCTTTTATTTCAAAAAGACTCTGTTTCATTATAGCTCCTTACGAATCAATGGTAGAAACGCAAAGGGTGGTTTCCTCAAGAACGTCAAGAAGAACACGCACCGTGTCGAGCGCCGAGAAGAGAGTAACGTTGTTCTCGGTGGCGCAATGTCTGATTTCGTATCCGTCGCTGAGCTGTCCCTCGTGTCCGACGTCACGGGTGTTGATAACGTAGGCGATATGTCCCTGACGGATAGACTCAATTATCTCATCGCTTCCGTCACCGATCTTTTTGAGAACACGGGTGCGGATTCCGTTTTCCTTGAGAAATTTTGCCGTTCCCGAGGTCGCCTCGATATTGAAGCCGAGGTTGTAAAAACGGCGGATGAGAGGAAGCGCCTCCTCCTTATCCTTATCTGCAATGGTAGCAAATACGGTGCCGTAGTTCTGAACGTGCATACCCGATGCCTGAAGCGCCTTGTAAAACGCACGGTTTAGCTTATCGTCGTAGCCGATAGCCTCGCCCGTGGATTTCATCTCGGGGGTAAGGTAGGCATCAAGTCCTCTGATTTTGTTAAAGGAGAACACGGGAACCTTTACGTACCAGCGCTTCTTTTCCTCGGGGTAAATATCGAATATTCCCTGCTGCTTGAGGCTCTTGCCGAGAATGACCTCGGTTGCGATGTCCGCAAGGCTGTAGCCGGTTGCCTTTGAAAGGAAGGGCACGGTACGGGAGGAACGGGGATTAACCTCGATTATAAATACGTTATCGTCCGAATCGACGATAAACTGAATATTGAACAGTCCGACTATGCCGATGGCAAGTCCGAGCTTTTTTGTGTACTGAAGAATGATTCCCTTTACCTTGTCGGAAATCGAGAATGAGGGATAAACGCTTATCGAGTCGCCGCTGTGGATACCCGTTCTTTCAACGAGCTCCATAATTCCGGGCACGAACACGTTGCGTCCGTCACATATAGCGTCGACCTCAACCTCCTTGCCCTGTATGTATTTGTCAACGAGCACGGGTTTGTCAACATCGATCTCAACCGCGGTTTTTAAGTAGGTGCGGAGCTGAGACTCGTTTGCAACTATCTGCATCGCTCTGCCGCCAAGCACAAAGCTGGGACGCACGAGCACGGGATAACCTATCCTGCTCGCCGCCTCAACGCCGTCCTCGATTTTGGTAACTGCCTTGCCCGTAGGCTGAGGAATATCGAGAGATGCAAGGATCTTTTCAAAGCTGTCACGGTTTTCGGCACGCTCGATAGCATCGCAATCGGTGCCGATTATCGTAACTCCTCTGTCACGCAGGGGGGAAGCGAGGTTGATTGCGGTCTGTCCGCCGAGCGAGGCAATAACACCCTCGGGACGCTCGAACTCGATGATATTCATAACGTCCTCTACGGTGAGAGGCTCAAAATAGAGCTTGTCTGCGGTGGTGTAATCGGTCGAAACGGTCTCGGGGTTGTTGTTGATTATAATAGCCTCGTAGCCCGATTTTTTTATGGTAGTAACCGCGTGAACGGTGGAATAGTCGAACTCAACTCCCTGACCGATACGGATAGGGCCTGCGCCGAGCACGACGATCTTTTTCTTATCCCCGAGTCGGGATGCGTTCTCGCCCGTGTAGGAGGAGTAAAAGTAAGGAATGTAGGAGCCGATATGTGCCGTATCGACCATTTTGTAAACCGGAAGAATGCCGTTTGCCCTACGCATATTGAACACGTCTGTCTCGGGCATATTCCAAAGATATGCGATATATTTGTCCGAAAAGCCCATCTTCTTTGCGCCCGCAAGAATATCAAGGTTTCCGACATTCGAGCTCAAAGTGCGCTCCTGCTCGACAATATTCGCAAGGCAATCAAGGAAGTATTTTGTGATCTTGGTGACCTCGTGAAGTCTCTCGGTGCTCACTCCCCTGCGGATAAGCTCGGTAATGGCAAAAATGTTGTCATCTCGGAACTCGGTAACATAGTCAAGAATCTCATCGGCAGTGTAGCTGTCAAATTTTGCAAGATGGAAATGGCAGGCGCCCGTCTCAAGCGAGCGTACCGATTTCAGCATACATTCCTCAAGATTGGAGCCGATGCTCATTATCTCGCCGGTCGCCTTCATCTGGGTGCCGAGCACGTTGGTGGCGGAAGCGAATTTGTCAAACGGGAATCGGGGGAATTTTGCAACGATATAATCGAGGTCGGGATTGTAGGCGGCGGTGGTATCGCCCAGCTTTATCTCATCAAGAGTCATGCCGACTGCAATTTTTGCGGTAACACGTGCGATAGGATATCCGCTTGCCTTGGATGCAAGCGCCGAGGAACGGGACACACGGGGATTTACCTCAATAAGGTAGTACTCGCTCGTCTCGGGATTGAGTGCAAACTGAACGTTACAGCCACCCTCAATTTTGAGCTCGCGAATGAGCTTGATGGCGCTGTCGTTAAGACGTTTTTTATCCTCGTCCGAAAGGGTGAGAATAGGAGCAACGACGATAGAGTCGCCGGTGTGAACGCCTACGGGATCGACGTTTTCCATTCCGCAGACAGTAATAACACGGTCGGTTGCATCACGCACGACCTCAAACTCGATCTCCTTGTAGCCCTTAACGCTCTTCTCGATAAGAACCTGACTTACGGGAGATAGTTTGAATGCGTTGGTGCCGATTTCGTCAAGCTCGGACTCGTTCTCAGCAAATCCGCCGCCCGTGCCGCCGAGTGTAAATGCGGGACGGAGAACTACGGGGTAGCCGATCTCCCTTGCCGCCTCACGTGCCTCGTCGAGGTTATAGGTGATCCTTGAGGGAATGGTGGGCTCACCAACCGACTCGCAAAGCTCCTTGAACAGCTCTCTGTCCTCGGCACGCTCAATGCTCTCGCTGCTTGTGCCGAGCAGTCGGGCACGGCACTCTCGGAGTATGCCCTTCTTTTCGAGCTGCATGGCGAGATTGAGTCCGGTCTGTCCGCCGATTCCGGGGATGATCGCATCGGGTCTTTCGTAACGGAGAATTTTTGCGATATATTCAAGAGTCAGGGGCTCCATATAGACCTTATCTGCAATAGAGGTATCGGTCATAATGGTTGCGGGGTTTGAGTTACAGAGAACAACCTCGTAGCCCTCTTCCTTGAGCGCAAGGCATGCCTGCGTGCCTGCATAGTCGAACTCGGCCGCCTGTGCGATTACGATAGGACCCGAGCCGATGATAAGTACTTTTTTGATGTCTGTTCTTTTAGCCATTTTTATCTCCTCCGCCAATGCGATTAGTTTGCTTTATAAACTTCCCTGCCGTTGTTCACGGTAAGCATACATTTTCCGTAGACTTTTTTGCCCTCAAACGGGGTTGCTTTGCCCATCGAAACAAATTCTGACGGGTCAACATCGTACTCGGTGTCAACCTCCCAGACCGAAAATCCCCTGCACGGCAGTCCAAAGCGTGTACGGGGCGCCGTGTGCATAAGCTCTGTCAGCCTCTCAAGCGTGATAATTTCCTTTTTGACAAGCTCGGTATACATAACGGGAAACGCCGTTTCGAGCCCGACTATTCCAAAAGCACTTCCTGCCAGTCCCCGGGACTTTTCCTCCGCCGAGTGAGGTGCGTGGTCGGTAGCAATCATATCTACGGTTCCGTCGATAATTCCCTCGATCAGTGCCTCTCGGTCCTGCTTTGACCTGAGAGGAGGGTTCATTTTGAATCTTCCGTCCTCCTCAAGGCAGGAATCGTCCAGCACGAGGTAGTGGGGTCCGGTCTCGCAGGTGACGTTTACCCCTCTGCTCTTTGCCCTGCGGATAAGCTCAACGCTTTCCTTGGTAGAAATATGGCAGACGTGGTAGGCGCATCCCGTTTTTTTGGCAAGATACAAGTCACGCTCTATCTGCGCATACTCGCTCTCGGAGCGAATTCCCCTGTGTCCGTGTGCTGCCGCATACTCGCCGTCATGGATGTAACCTCCGAAAAGCAGGTCGTTTACCTCGCAGTGTGCAACGAGCAGCTTTCCGAGCCCGGCACAGCTTTTCATCGCCTGTTCCATCATCGCATCCGACTGAACTCCCCTTCCGTCGTCCGAAAAGGCAATTGCATCCGTCATCTCTGCCATATCCGAAAGCATCTCGCCCCTCTGTCCGACGGTTATTGAGCCGTAAGGATGAACACCGATAACGGCATCTCTTTTAATTATCTCGGTCTGGAGCGCAAGGCTCTCGGCACAATCGGGAACGGGATTTAAGTTCGGCATAGTGCAAACGTCGGTAAATCCGCCTCTGGCGGCAGACATACTGCCCGTACGCACCGTTTCTTTATAAGAAAAGCCCGGCTCACGAAAATGCACATGCACATCGCAAAAACCGGGAAGCAAAAGATATTTTTCCGAAAGGAAAGCCGAAAAACCGTTACTTTTAAGAAAAGCAACCGCTCTGTCAAAATCAAATCCGATATTCGACTGAATGACCATTTTCATAGCTTCCTCCGGATAATAATTCAAAAAAATCCCGCCTCAAGGGCAGGACACAGCACGGCAAGGATGCTTACGCACTTGCCCGAAAACGATTAACGTCTTGCCGATATCTCGTACCGCCTTAAAGACCGTAAAAGATGATAGCACGTGTTTTGCATTTTGTCAATATAAAGCACGTGTTTTTTGCAAAATTGGTAATTTCGCTTGTTGACATCACATTTCGGATATGCTATAATGTCAATGCGAACAAACGGAGGTGCGATTTTTTGGATTTTGTACCCTGTTCGCCCTTATCTGTGACTGACGGAATAGTGGTTTAACACGGTGGAACAGATAAAGGTTTTTGCCGACCGTCTGGGCGCACTCAGCTTACTGCAGCTAAGTGCGCTTATTTTAGTTTTTTGGAGGTAAAATACTTGAAAAAAGTCGGAATAATTATGGGTAGCGACAGCGATCTCCCCATTATCAAGAAATGCACCGATACGCTCAACGGGCTGGCCATTCCCTTTGAGGTACACGTTTACTCTGCTCACCGCACACCCGAGCAGGCAAGGGATTTTTCGGCAAACGCACACAAAAACGGGTTTGGCGTTATTATTGCAGCGGCAGGAATGGCGGCTCATCTTGCGGGTGCGGTTGCTGCAAACACCCTGCTTCCCGTTATAGGCATTCCCTGTAAGTCGGCCGCGCTTGACGGACTCGATGCACTTCTCTCCACCGTTATGATGCCCTCGGGCATCCCCGTTGCGACCGTCGCCATAGACGGCGGCAAAAACGCCGCCCTGCTTGCGGCGCAGATACTTGCCGTAAATGATGCAGAGCTGTACAAAAAGCTCTCGGATATGCGTGCAAGCGATGCCGAGGCAGTGCTCGAAAAGGACAAAAACATTATAAACAGGCTTTGAGCCGTTATTTTTGGAGGACATAATAATGAAAAAGGAACTCATTTACACAGGTAAAACCAAGGACGTTTTTAAGCTCGAGAACGGCAACTGCCTTCTTAAATTCAAGGATGACTGCACCGGCAAGGACGGAGTGTTTGATCCCGGCGAAAACTCGGTAGGCCTTACTATCGAGGGCGTTGGCGACGTTAACCTCCGTATGTCGGTTTATTATTTTGAAAAGCTCAATGCCGCAGGCATAAAGACTCACTACGTCAGCGCAAGCCTTGAGGATACCACTATGGAGGTTCTTCCGGCAAGAGTTTTCGGCAAAGGACTCGAGGTTATCTGCCGTCACAGAGCAGTAGGCAGCTTTTACCGTCGCTACAGCGATTATATCGAGGAAGGCGCACCCCTTGACAGCTACGTTGAGATGACGTTCAAGAATGACGAAAAGGGCGATCCGCTCGTTACCTGCGAGGGACTCGTGGCTCTCGGCGTTATGAGCGAGAAGCAGTATAACGACACCAAGCTTATGACTCAGCAGATCACGAAAATCGTAGCAGACGATCTTCTCGAAAAGGGTCTCGTGCTTTACGATATCAAATTCGAGTTCGGCTATGATCCGAGCGGCGAGGTTATGCTCATTGACGAGATCGCATCGGGCAATATGCGTGTGTACAAGGACGGCAAATATATTGACCCCATGACTCTCTCGGAACTCTTTTTTGCTGAATAAATCAAAAAGTCAGGAGCACAGATTATGGGAGGCTTTTTCGGAGTAGCATCCGTACACGACGCAATGACCGACGTGTTTTTCGGAACCGACTACCATTCCCACCTCGGCACTCACAGAGCGGGTCTTGCGGCTTACGACAGCGAGATAGGCTTGCAGAGGGAAATACATAATATCAGAAATTCACCATTCCGCACAAAGTTTGAGAACGTATTCGACGAGATGAAGGGCGTGTCGGCCATCGGCTGTATCAGCGACCGTGAGCCCCAGCCTCTGCTCATACGCTCCAATCTCGGAAGCTATGCGATTTGCTACGTTGGAGTTATCAACAACTCCGATGAGCTTATCGAAAAATACCTCTCTGCAAGCGGAGGACATTTTGGCGCAATGACGGGCGGTCGTGTCAACTCGGTTGAGCTGATTGCCGCAATGATCAACCAAAAGAGCAGCTTTGTTGAGGGCATCCGTTTTGCCCAGGAGGTTATCGACGGCACTGCGTCCATTCTCCTGCTCAAAAACGACGGAACGCTTATCGCCGCACGTGATAAGCTCGGCAGGATCCCCGTTTCGGTCGGAAAATGCGATACGGGCAGATGCGTGTCGTTTGAGTCGTTTGCCTATAAGAAGCTCGGCTACGAGGACGAGCTTGAGCTCGGTCCCGGCGAGATAGTTGAGATTACTGCCGATAGCATAGTTCAGCTGGCGCCTCCGTTCAAAAAGATGAGGATTTGCTCGTTCCTTTGGAGCTACTACGGCTACCCCACCTCCTCCTACGAGGGTGTTAACGTTGAGGTGATGCGTTACCGCAACGGTCGCATTATGGCAGAAAACGA
>JAZNCU010000055.1:0-10867 GCA_045587745.1 Eubacteriales bacterium
ATATGTATCCTTGTCAGTTGAATTTTCAAAAACTCACTTGCCTGAGGGGGCAAACTTAGTTGTTGAAAGTGCGTGTGAGACACACGACACTTTCAACATGCTTCGTTCTCGGAAACAGGTCAAACGGTGTTGCCTCGGAGCAGAAGTAGCCGTTTTCGGCAAAAATCGCAAGATCTCGTGCGAGCGTTGCCGGGTTGCAGGAGATATAAACGATCCGCTTGGGGGAGGCGGCGCAAGTCTGCATAATAACCTCCCTTTCGAGCCCTTTGCGCGGAGGATCAACGGTTATGAGATCGGGCGTGCCGAAGTGTTTTTTGCATTCGGCAACACCGACCGAGGCATCGCCGCAAACGAACAGAGTGTTTTCCTCACTTCTGCCGCACAGCCCGGCATTGAGCCTTGCGTCCTCAATGGCCTGCGGAATGATCTCCACTCCGCATAGGGGGTTATCTCCGTTTGCAATACAAAGTCCGACCGTGCCGACGCCGCAATAAAGGTCGAGCACTATCTCTCCCGGTTTGAGGCCGGCGAGCTCACGCGCCTTGCAAAACAGTCGCTCCGCCATATCGGAATTAACCTGATAAAAGGACTCGGGCGATATGCAAAAGGTTCTTCCGCACAAAGTGTCGGTCAGCTTTTCTTTTCCGTAAATATGTAGGGTTTTTCCCCCGAAAACCGAGTTGCCTCGGCTTTTGTTCTCGTTGAGATAGATGCTTTTAACGTAGGGAAGCTCCTCTGCAAGCCGCTTGGCAAGCAGGGGATATTTTTTGTTTTTTATGTCGGTAACCACGAGGCAGAGCATATATTCGCCCACACGGCTCTTGCGTATTCGTGAGTGTCGGAGCGAGCCTGCGGCGCTCTCTTCATCGTATACCGAAATGTCGCTTTCGGTTGCAAGCTCAAGGACCTTTGAGGCGATTTCGTAAAAATTCCTATCCTGAAGCAGGCAGTCGCCGTGCGGCACGAGTCTGTGCGACCTCGGCGAAAAGTATCCGAATGCCGCCCTGCCGTCGATGGTCCCAAAGGGATACTGCACCTTGTTGCGGTAGCGGTCGGACTTGCCCGACTCGGTAGGATGCACGGTCACGTCCAGTCCGCCGATTCGTGACAGAGCGTCCTCGACCGAGCGCCGCTTGATTTCAAGCTCGGCAAAATAGGTAATATGGCGGAGCGAGCAGCTTCCGCATTTTTCGTACACACCGCAATCGCACTCGGCTCTGTCGGGCGACGGAGTGATAAGCTTTGTAATTTTACCGAAGCAGTGAGAGGAAAGCTCCTTGACTATAAGCACCTCTGCTATGTCGCCTGCAGCCGCATTCTGCACGAAAACCACCTTACCCCCGTGCCTGGCAACGCCAAAGCCCTCGGGGGTGAGATCGGTAATATTGAGCGTGACGGTTTGATTTTTCATTAAAATGCCTTTTTCTTGTTGTTTTTCTCGCCCACAGGCCGTACAGGGAGCAGGGGGTCTATGATAGGGGTGAAAAGATTCAGGATAAGAACGGCATAGTATCCGCCCTCCTGTCCGCACAGCACTCCTCGGAGCAGGAACGAGATGATACCTGCGAGTATACCGAAAAGCAATTTTCCCGCAGGGGAAACGGGAGTCGTGTTGCCGTCTGCAAGCGAAAAAGCCGCAATAAACACCGTGCCGCCCGAGAGCAGTACCGAAAATACGTAGTAATTCGTCTCGGCATCGGCGGAGGGAAACAGCGCCGCCGCAATTGCAATAACGCCGAGATAGCCCAGCGCGCCGTAGAGCGGAAGCCTTTTTCGGAACACGAGATAGGCGCAGCCGAGAGCTATCGCAGCAACAGCCACCTCGCCCATACAGCCCGATGCAAAGCCGTATATCTGCGCTATAACTCCGTCCTCGTAAACGCTGCCGTCTGCCATATACATCAGGGGTGAGATCACGCGGTAACGGTTTACCAGAACGGGATCAAGCGTAGGCGAAAAGGCGTTAAAATAGGCAAAAGGACGGGTGAACACCGTCATTACGTCGGAACAGCAGAGGTTGAGCATGCCTGCCGCCAGCATTACGGGATGAAAAAGCTGCTTGCGGCGAAACGGTCTGAAATGCCTTGCAAAAACCGAAATCATTCCTCCGAGCAGGGGAACCCACATCGGCACCGAAACGGGCATTATAAAAGCACACATCAGTCCGATGGGAGTGTTTATGGAGTTAAAGCAATATCTGACCTCCTGCTTTATCAAAAACCTAAGAACCAAAAAGTCAAACAAAAAGCAGGAAGCAACGCTCACGGCACACAGAGTGATAACTCTTGCGCCAAACAGGAATACGCTCCAAATCAGCACGGGGAGCAGGGCTATCGTCAGGTCGAGCGAGAGGTCGAGCCTTGTTCCCTGAGTGCGTGTGAAGGGGGAGAAAACTTTCATTATTTGACCTCCCTGAGTATTTTTGTCATCAGAGGTATTCCGCAGGGACAGATATATTCACAGCAGCCGCAGGCGGTACAGCGGGTACGCAGATATTCGTGAGTTTTGCGGTCGGCGCCCAGAATTGCTTTTGGTGTCAGCCGCATAGTACAGGCATCGGAGCAGGCGCCGCAGCCGATACAGGGTAGAATCTTTTTTTCGGCCCGGTCGGTACATATCAGCGCACGCACCTCCGCCGAAACGTAGCCCCTTGCGGTCCTGCCCGAAAGCAGGCTGTTCTCGGCAATAATGCTTCCGCCGCTTCTGCCGCACACCGACATAATATCGTGAACCGTAATTCCCGAGGGAACGCACAGGTTTTTTTCGTTTTCCACCTTGCCGCAAACCGAAACGTACCGTGTAATATGCGGCATTCCCGTGAGGAGTCCGTCGTAAAGGGCGCAAACCGCCTCGGGACCGACAATAAGCACTCCCTCGTCCGCAGGAGTTGCATCGCTTGGCATATTCCTTACGTACAGTGCGTCCATCAGCGTGCGGTCGGTATATGGATATTTTTCGTCAAGTTCCGCAAAAGCAAACAGAGAGTCGTTGCTTACCTGCTCCCGCAGAGCGCTAAAAACCATTTTTCGGTAATACTCTGCCGCAAAGACACCCTTCTCGGCATCGAGCGCATACATAAGCACCTTACTTCCGCCTACGATCGACTCGGCCTTTTCCACACAAAGACGGTAGGCAATTGCCGAAAGCGGATCGCTCTCGGTGCAATCCACCACGATGCGCATACAGTTTTTCACTTCGCTCATAAGAGCGTAAAGCGGCTTGCCCGAGCGTGAATCGGTAATACCGAGAGAGCGTGCAAGCTCTATGATCTCCTCACGGGGTATGTCGGTGAGCCTACGGGATTCGGGCATAAGCGGAGAGCGGTACTCCTTTTGTCCGTCCGATATCACTACCAAAAAGCGTTCGTCGGCAATAACGGTGTACCCCCTGAACTCGCCCGATACCGAGGAGTAAACGGGGAGTCCGTCTATTTTTGCGATCTGCTGTCCGGCGCATACTCTCTCGCCCGGCTCGGCAAAAAGCTCGCAGTCGGAATTCTCACTCACAGGGTAGCATACCGAGGTGCAGTCTGCGTAATATTCGATTTTCTTTTTGGAGGCGGCGGTGCGGCTGTCGGGCCTTACACCGCCGATAAAAGTAAGAGTCATAATACACCCCAATACTGTTGATATATACAGTATACCAACACAATAGTAGTTTTTCAAGTACAACTTCCTATATATTGTGTTGAAAATAATGTCAGATCGGTGTATAATAGGTAAAACAAAGAACTTTTTTGTTTTTATCTATTCTGTTGCAGGGAGGATCGGCTTGTGAGACTGAACAATCTGGTTGATATCAAGGTTTTCGTGCTTTATCTGATGAAGAACGTCGGCGAGCCGCTTGAGTTCTCCACAGTTAACGATATAGTGCTTCAGGACGAGTTTGTGGGTTATTTTGATTTCGCCATCGCATTTTCGGATCTTCTTGAGCTGGGGCAGATAGAGCAGCTTGAGGGAAGCGACCCCGTGATGTACGTCATCTCCGAGAGCGGAAAGGAAACGCTTGAGAACTACGAGGGCTCGCTGCTTACGGTAATCAAGGAGCGTGCGCTCAGGAGTGCGCTCAGGCTGATGGCGTTCAACAGGAACGGAAGCCGTGTCCGCAGTGAGGTCATTGAGGAAAAGGGCGGCTTTACCGTAAGATCATCGATTATTGATAATGAGAAAACTCTGTTCGGCATCGACGTTTTCGTGTCGGAGCGCAGCTTTGCCGAAAAGCTCAAGCAGAACTTTGAGGACAGAGCCGAGATAATGTACAGAGGCGCACTTTCGCTTCTTTCGGGGGATGTGAATTTTATCTTTGACGACTAAACAAAAGGCAGAAATACTTATCGGGAGGCTTTCGGCACGCTATCCCGATCCGCAGTGCGGGCTTTATTGGGAGGGCGACGTTTACAGGCTGTTGATAATGGCGATTTTGTCGGCACAATGCACCGATGAGAGGGTAAACGCCGTATCAAAGGATCTGTTCAAAAAATATCCTACCGTGTTTGACCTTGCGAAAGCCGACCTGACGGAGCTCGAAAACGATATACGGTCTATCGGGCTGTTCCGCTCAAAGGCCAGAGCAATCAAGGAAACTGCAATCTCGGTGGTTGATAATTTCGGTGGCAGCATTCCCTCGTCCATGGACGACCTGCTCACGCTTCGAGGAGTGGGACGCAAGGTGGCAAACCTTATCAGGGGGGATGCCTTTTCACTCGGCGGAATCGTTGCCGATACGCATTGTATCCGTATATGCCACAGGCTGGGCTTTACAAAAAAACCCACTCCCGAGGAGACCGAGAAGGTTATGTCGGGGCTGATCCCGATCGGCGAGCAGTGCGATTTTTGCCACAGGGCAGTGCTGTTCGGCAGGGAGGTTTGTAACGCACGCAGTCCGGGGTGTGCAGATTGTGAGTTAAAGGAATTTTGCAGGTATTTTTCGGAGAATGATAAACAGTAAATCACTTCAAAAAATGATGTCGTACGCACGCAGGGCGATCGATCTTTTTGATATGATCGAGGAGGGTGACCGAGTTGCCGTAGGCGTTTCGGGCGGGAAGGACAGCCTTGCGCTTCTCTGTGCAATGCACGGCATTTCCCGTTTTTATCCCAAACGGTTTGAGGTAGTACCGATTAATATCCGTATGGGCTTCCCGAATGAGGACATATCGGGCTCGGTTATGCTTTGCGAGTCGCTTGGACTGGAGCTGGTTTCGGTCGAGAGCGACATCTATTCGGTCGTTTTTGAGCACCGTAAGGAAAAAAGCCCCTGCTCTCTGTGCGCCAATATGCGCAGGGGAGCACTGCACGATGCCGCAAAAAAAGCGGGCTGTAACAAGCTCGCCCTCGGCCATCATTACGATGACGTTGTTGAAACGGCGGTGATGAATCTCTTTCTTGAGGGGCGGTTTGATTGCTTTCTGCCGGTGACCTATCTGTCACGCAGGGACATTACGGTCATCCGTCCTATGGTTTTTGCTCCCGAGAAGGACATCGTTCATTTTGCACGAGTTAACGGCATTGCTACCGCACCCAAAAATTGCCCTGCCGACGGCAACACAAAGCGCGAGGAAACAAAAAGCGCTCTTGCCGAGCTCGAAAAACGGGACAGGGGGGTAAAGGCACGTCTGTTCGGAGCGGTTGAGCGGGGAGTATGGGCAAAACGGCTTAGTGACAGTTAAAATCAACAAAACAGCTCAGTTCGGGCTGTTTTTTTTATGAAAAACATCAAAAACGCTCTTGAAAGGTGCTTTGAGCTGTGATATACTTGAGGCAACTGAATAAGCTTTTTAACGAGCTTAAAAGGAGGAACGATATGAAACAGTTCAAACGTATATTTGCGGCGACGCTGGCAATGTCAATGCTTGTGTGCATGATACCTTTTTCTGCGGTGCTGGCAAATGAACCTGACTATGACTATGTTGAGCTTTCGGTCGACTGCCCTTACGTTGCAGAGTTTGACGGAAGCGATATTTGGTTTGTATTTACTGCCGCAGAAGAGGCCGAGTATAGTTTCTCTTCGTTCGACAGTAATTGCGATCCTTATGCTACGCTGTACGATTCCGAGTTCAATGAGCTCTCTTACAGCGACGACAGATACGACTGGGATTTTGGAATCTTTGCAGTCCTCACAGCCGGGGAAACTGTTTATCTGAGAGTAAACTCATATTCGGACGGAGCCGGCTGTATAGAGGTAAACACATACCCCATCGTCGAGCTCACGCTTGATTCTTATCAATTTGTTGAGGTTAGCGGAAATAGCAGATGGTTTGTGTTCACTGCCGAGGAGAGCAGCTTTTACAGCTTCCGTTCGTTTGACCGTAGCGGCGATCCGTATGCCTGGCTGTACGATTCGGAGTACAACGAGATTATGTATAGTGATGACAGCAGCGGCTTGGATTTTGAGATAACCGCATTCCTATCCGCCGGGCAAAAGGTTTATCTGTGTGCTTCTGCGTACGGAGGCTACGCATCGTTCTGTATAGAAGTTTGCAAGGAGCGTGCCGCAGAGGAAATGGCGGTAACCAACGCCGTAAGCGAGCTTACTTTGGGAACCTCGTTGTACCCCGACGTTGTGTATTATCCCGAGGGCTGTGTTTGGGAGGACTACACCGTTTCATCGTCCGATCCCAATGTAGCAAGAGTGTCCTCCGAAGGCGCGATATATGCAATTGCGGCAGGAACCGCAACCATTACAGTCACCTCCACGCAAGGCCTTACCTGTTCGTTTGACGTGACAGTGATTGAGCCGGATCGCCTGGAGCTCGGAGAGCCCGTTGAGGTATATGGCGAAGGCAGTGTGGACGAGTTTGTATATTCATTCACTCCCGATGAGAGCGGATGCTACAGATTTTATACGGACAACAACAGCACAAAGTATGGTTTCAAGCTTTTGGATTCCTATACAAATTGGTATAAAAGCGCATATACCGTTCCCGAAACGGGGTATCAGGCCATTGATGTTCTGCTCGAGGGCGGCGTGACCTATTACGTACACATCGAAAAGTTTGATGAAGAGCTTTACACGAAGCTGTGCGTAGAGAGTATTTCTGCAGCCGAGTCGATCACGATCGTCCCGGCCGAGTCCGGCAACGAGATTACCGTTGGACAGGGACTGTACTTGGGCTATGTGTTTAATCCCGTTGGTTGCTGTCAGGAATACGTTTCGTGGTCCTCGAGCGACAGCTCGGTTGCAGAAGTGAGCTCCGATGGGTATGTATCCGGATATTCTACAGGTACGGCAACCATTACCGTCGAGAGTGAGAACGGTCTTACCGACAGCATTGAGATTACGGTCAGTGAGCCCGATGCGATTGCTTTTGGCGCCGAGTACAACATAACCGAGGATACGGTATTCTCATTTATCGCAGAGGAAACCGGTTATTACAGGATTTACTCCTACGATAATTCAGAGTGTGACCCGCGGGTGCTTCTCCTTGACGAGAATATGTGGGTGGTAAATGACGATGATGACGGAGGCTACGAAAATAACTTTGACCTGACGTTCTATGCCGAGGCAGGCCAAAGGCTCTATATCAGATCAAGCTTTTACTACTATAGAGACGGCTCGGAATACAAGCTCATATTTAACAGACTTGTTCCCGCAACCGAAATTAGCGTTGCTTGCGGCGATACCTATTCCGCGCATATCAGCGAAAACTATCTGTTTACTGCCAATTTTGCACCCGAGAACGCTTTGCCGGAAGAGGTTTGGTGGAGCTCCGATAACGAAACTGTTGTCAGTATTTCGGAAAACGGAGAAGCGCGATTCGTCGGAATCGGCACCGCAACCGTTACCGTCGAGAGCGAAAGCGGTCTTGTCGCCACCTGTGTTGTTACGGTAGAGAACTATCCCGCTATTCAGGAGGGCGTTAATACCGAGTGCATTATAGACGAAGCGCGTGATAGCTGTTACTTCAGCTTTACGCCCGAGACCAACGGATATTACGCATTCTATTCCATTTCCGACAGCGATACCTGCGGTTCGATCATGTATGATTCCGGCGAGCGCTATGAGGATGACGACTCGGGCGAGGGACTCAACTTCTATATAAGCCGCTATATGGAGGCAGGAAGGACCTACACTCTTGAGGCACGGTACCTCGGCGACCGTACAGGAAGCTTTGATGTTGTGATAGAGGAGACGGTTGTCGTCGTCGGTATGTCGGTATACAGTTTTCCCGACAAGACCGAATATATTAGCGGTGTACAGCCCACATATTACGATATGAACGGCCTTGTTCTTGAGGTAAGCATGTCGGACGGAAGCACCATCTATTGGCGTTATGGTGTTGACGATATGTATATAGGCAATCAACGGATTTATATCTATTGCGACGACATTCCTGTCAACGGACGTGTTGAGATTATATGCGGAGAGCACGGAGCCTCCTTTGACGTTACCTTGATCGATAACCCTGTTGAGAGTATTGAGGTTCTTTCCGATCCCATCAAGCTGATCGAGAACCAGAACGGTTATTGGGAAGAGCATGACGGCGAGACGTACTTTTACTACTGGATGCCGAATATGTGGGACGTTGAGCTTCAAATCAATTATACCGACGGAACCCACGCAGTAGTGATGTTAGAAACAGAAGAACATGAAGGCTACGGCATTTATGCTTTCCACGGCCAATTTGAGGAACCCTGGTTAAAGGGTAAGGAGAATTATATCATCGTCGAGTACCTCGGGGCTGCCGCACAGCTTGCCGTTGAGATCATCGATAACCCGATCGAGAGCATTGAGCTGGCGTCCGGTCCCATCGAGCTGATCGAGAACAGCGGGGGCTATTACGAAGATGGTATCTTCTACTACTATCTGTCATTGTCCGACGTCTTGATAAAGATTAATTTCACCGATGGAACCTCGCAGACAGTGGGTGTTTACGACGGATACGAAAGCTACGAGTTTGGATATTCGAACGATCAGTACGAGGATCCTTGGGTGATGGGCGGCGACAACAACGTGTACGTCTCTCTGTTCGAATTTGAACTTACGATACCCGTAATTATCCTGGAAAACCCCGTTGATCACATTGAGGTGATCACGGCTCCTGAGGAGGTATATTACTGGGGTGACCTGTACTACGGATATTTTGAGGACACGTATCATTTCTTTGCCGCCAAGCTTGACGGACTGACCTTTAAGGTGTTCTACAAAGACGGCAGCGAGGAGATATTGACCGCAGCCGAGGCCGCAGAGAATTTAACATATACAGAATGTGTTGTTTCGGAGCCCTCGGACAATGTTGAGGTAGAAGTTATCTATATGGGCCACACAGGCAGCTATACTGTCTCGGTGCTGGAGCCCGAGGTTGAGTTGGTTGAGGTTGTCAAAATGCCCGATAACGTCACCTACGCATACGGCTACCTTCCCGATTTCACGGGTGCGGAATTCCTGATCACCTATACAGACGGTTCTACCGAGACCATCGTTGCAAATGCCGATACGATGACATTCGTGATAGATATCGTTTTGGGTGTTAAAGTAAACATTGCGGGCGAGCGTTGTGAGATCTCTATCATTGACATAGCTAGCGGAAGCAGGAGATTCACTCTGCAGTGTCAGGCTACGTATATGAGTATTGGTACATTTGAATGTGTAGAGCAGGAAATCGAGGATATCAAGCTCGAAAACGTTACCGATGACGGTGACGGAATGACCGTCAAGATCACCTACGCAAACGGTGATACGGATACGCTTCACGTTGATGCTGAATTTTTGACAAGATACGGAGAAGATGTTATTAGCGTTATTGCTTCTACCGAAAAGGGCTACATTGAGTACGCAATCTTCACCGTATACGAGGAAGGTGAGAAGGTCAGTTACGAGGTTTATATCTTTGGTGACATTGTTGAGGTCGAGCTGTCCGACAACGCAGCCGTTATCCGTGGCGACGTAAACGGTGACGGTAATGTAAACCAGACCGACTACCTTATGCTCAAGCGTGCCGTGCTCGGTACCTATACCCTTTCGGATGCACAGAACGCAGCTGCTGACGTAAACGGTGACGAAAATGTAAACCAGACCGACTATCTTATGCTCAAGAGAGTCGTACTCGGAACCTACGTTCTTCAATGATTATCCCGTTTTTACGGAAGGTAATACGGCGTTTGACCGTTAAAGCATAAAAAAGAATATATCCTTTCTGCGAGACTTCCCGAAAAGGAGGTCTCGCAGTTTTATCCGCCGTTGTGCGGTCTGTGGGTTATAATGCTTCGGGTTATACTGCCTTCGGTCGCACCGTGGGCGTTACGGTTGCCTGCATATAAAAATGCCTGCCTCGGGGAACCCGAGGCAGGCATTTGTGTTTATTAAAAGTCTGTCGGCTCAAATGCCGAGTGGCGCTTAACCGATCACGTACGTGCCGAGAATAGCACGCTTAAGCATAAGGTAGTCGGTCTGGTTGATGGTTTCGTCGCCGTTGATATCAGCGGTTTCTTCGCTCTCCTCCGAGAGGGTATAGGTACCGAGAACGGCACGCTTGAGCATGATGTAGTCGGTAGCGTTAACGCTTCCGTCACAGTTTACGTCTCCGGTTTCGTATTTCGAGGCGGGATCCTCAAAGGTGAGGTATGCGCCTGCCGATACTGCACATTCTGCAACATCAACGCCGTGGAGAACGAGCACCTGACCAACCTTGCCCTGGTTAGCAATCCATTTGTTGCTTCCCTCGGTGGTCTTGTCACTGTGAACGGCGAGAATTATCTGGTTCTCGGCAAGAGTCTGAACTGCGGTTGAGCCGTTGTTCTGCCACTTTTTAACAACAACGTAGCCCTGCTGATCCTCGTCCCACTCGCAAAGGAAGTTGAGAGTCCAGTTGAGGTTGGCGCTTGCGCTGCTGATCTCGCCCATGGCGGAGGTGAAGATCACAGAGTAC
>JAZNCU010000056.1:0-27483 GCA_045587745.1 Eubacteriales bacterium
AATTCCTATAAAAGACGGTCCGTGCCGAGAGGTGCGGATCATATTTTTTTAGAAAATTGTTTTTCTATTTTTCTTGAAACACCCCCATTTTGTAAAGCATTTTATATTTACAAAAGCAATACCAGAGGTGAGAGGGATGTAGGGACAACGAAAAATTTGGTGACCAAAATTGATTTATATTTATGAAGGCGGAATTCAAATGAAGACAAAGATTTTGAGGACGAAAATCCTTTGAATTTGGACGAACGGTGATAATAACGAAAACGACGCTGCCCGATTAGAAAAAATGTTTTCGGGCAATAATGGAAAGGAAGGGATTAACTATGGCGAATTGTGTTTATATGTTGAAAGCTTATGAAAGAGAGGTGCTGTGGCTACGGAATCTAACGCTATTAATATAAGCGAGAAAAAGAAAAATCTCGTTATGGAACAGCTATGGCTTACCTATTTCAACGACAGTCTTTTGAAGAACGGCGCGATTACGAAAGAGGAGCATGAAAGGATGCGTGTGAACATTAAAAACCGCTCTTTTCGTTTAGAGCAGCAAAGGTAAGTATTACGGGCGGCGAATTTTATTTTGCCGCCCGTGACTTTTTTGTGAAGCCTATTGCAAAAATCAAAACTTTGTGATACAACAAAGCTAATGATGATACAACGAACTTTTTAAGAGATAGGAGATAACTATGGATATACATAATATTCGTCAGGAAATTCGATATAAGTCCATATATGACGTGCCGCTGCGCGTGACCTATTACGCCCGTGTTTCGTCTGAGTCGGACGAGCAGTTAAATTCTTTGGGCAACCAGATCAGCTACTACGAAGACTTTATCAAGAAGAATCCTGCCTGGGTGTTCATCAGCGGATATATCGACGAGGGTCTGTCGGGTATTTCCACGAAGAAGCGTGAGAATTTTAACCGTATGATCGACGACGCGGCGCAGGATAAATTTGACCTTATCATCACAAAGGAAATATCACGTTTTGCCCGTAACATCTTGGATTCTATACAGTATACCCGTCAGCTTCTCAGTTGCGGCGTAGGCGTATTTTTTCAGAACGATAATATCAACACCCTCGACGAGGATTCCGAGCTTAGACTGGCAATTATGGCCTCTATCGCTCAAGACGAGCTCAGAAAGCTTTCGAGCCGTGTAAAATTCGGTCATCAACAGGCGATCAAACAAAATGTGGTCTTAGGTAACAGCCGTATCTTCGGCTACAAGAAGAATAACAAACATCTTGTGATTGACGAGGACGAAGCCCCTATGGTCAGAGAACTGTTTGAGCTTTATGCAACCGACAACTACAGTATGAAGCAGATTGAAAAGATCTTCTGGGACAAGGGCTACCGCAACCTCAACGGTAAAAAGATCGCGCACTCCACAATGGCAAATATGATCGCAAACCCCAAATACAAGGGCTACTACGTGGGCAACAAGGTGAAGATCGTGGATATGTTCACCAAAAAGCAAAAATTCCTTCCGCCCGAGGAGTGGGTCATGTTCAAGGACGAAACCGGGGAGATCGTACCGGCTATCGTAAGCGAGGAGCTTTGGGAAAGTGCAAACGCCGTTCTGCGCCGCAGAAGCGAGGACGTGAAGAACCGTCAAGGTATTTGCAATCACGCCAATCTGCTTACGGGAAAGCTTTTCTGTACCGACTGCGGCACACCTTATTACCGCAGAGAGTCCAAGGACAAAGAAGGCAACAAAAACAGCAAGTGGGTATGCTCGGGTAAGATCAACAGCGGCAAGGATGCCTGCGCTTCATTACCCATATATGAGGAGGAGATCAAGCCCGTTCTGTTTGAGGTATTCAAGGACACCAAGGACAGCTCCGCCGCAATGATGCTTGAATACGAAAAGCTATACCTGTCCATGACCGCAAACGGCACCCTTGACAAGATGATCGCCAAGCAGGAGGGCATCATTGATCTTGCCAACAAGAAAAAGGGTGCGCTTCTGAAACTCATTGCCGAGGGGAATATAAACGGCAAGGATTTTAAGGATATGACCGAAGCGTGCAACAAGGAGATTCACGACGCCGAGGTGGAGCTTGCAGAGCTGAAGAATCAGCAGGAGTCCAGCGAGGAATTTAAGAAGCATATGGAAAAGGTGCGTGCCGTTCTCAAGGCCGCCGAGCGCGATATTGAAAAAGGAGAGATCTCCAAGGACTTTATTGACACCTTTATTGATAAGATTTTCGTCACACCCCTTGAGGACAAAACTATGGAGCTTCGCATTAAAATCTTCACCGGAGAAACCACCGAAAGATACCTCAAAAAACTCAAAGGTCGTGCTTGTATCATTACTCCCCCATCTGACCGAACCGCAGAAAATGCCGAAAACGGGTCAAAAACGGGTGATTTTGATACAAAATCGGGGGTATCGGACCCACAAAGTCGTACGGGTCACACGTCTAAGAAGATGATCGAGAACGCCGAGAACGCTATGAAGAACGGCAGATAACTCAGGTTATACTTTTATACAACAAAGGGCGGGTATACCGTCCTTTTTGTATTCGTACCGCTGCGCTTTGTTATTCACGCAAAAAGGCTGTTGCTCAAATTACGCAACAGCCGAGATATTTATTTACCGAGATTCTCGCGCACTGCCCTCATTCCTTCGAGCACAAGGTTCTCGTACAGAGTAAGGTCACTGTCGTAGGAGGTACGGCAGTCACCCTGATAGAGCGACCATCCCTTTCCGTCAATGCGCTTGGATACCGAGAGCATCGCCTCATCAAACCGCACAGATGAAAAAGAAAGTGCGCTTTTTCGGCTCATGCCGCAGGTGACCGAGGTATTACAGCTTACATTAGGTATGCCGCCTCCGCTCGGGCAGAAAAGCACGTTTCCTTTCACCTGCTGCTTTGGCGTGACTCCCCTTTCACTGACCGCTATAAAATCGTAATACTGCTTTTTCGGTGTTGTATCTATATCTGCGCCAACGCCTGCTTTTGAAACAAAATCTTTTCCAAATCCCAAAAGCAGCATACTGTTATTACTCATTCTCCACCTCGCCGTAGTATCCGTATAGCATCGAGACAGATACGCATTTAGTATCATCAGACATTGCCGTAGCCAAAAGCTCGGCTGTCAGGTATGACGTATTCTCGTTTACCGTTCCTAACGAAACGATACTGCCGTGTTGTATTGTATCCCCGTTTTCGGAAATAAATACACTTTTGGGCATTACGTACAGTTTTCCGAGCGACAATATTGCCTCACGGAGTGCGCTGTCGGCTTCAAAACCACCCTCGGTAGTACAAAATCTCGGATATTCATTGGTCAGCTCAACAAAATCCGTGTTTATCTCTCCGAGCAGCGCTTGCGCTTTTTTTACTGTTCTGCCATACGCTTCGCGGGGCAGAAGCATTCCTATTGTGCAGACGTCCTCTACAGCGCCGAGCAAGGCGGTATTTTTATCTAGCCAATCCGAATCGGTAAATAAAAGCAGCTCGCATTCAAATCCTCTGCATACGCCTGCCAATAGCAATACGTCGGATGCCTCGGTATCGTCATCGGTGCATGCCATAATCGAAAAAATCTCTTTATCAGTCTCAATTCCCGAAAATGCGGCATCGGAATTTTGGTTTTCGTTACCGTTCTCGACACAGGAAAAGTACACCAATATCGATACTGCCAGTATAACAGCTAAAATAACAATTCGTTTTACCTTTGCAAACAATCCAAACATACGCAGATTCCTCCCATAGAAATCATTATTCCCAAAGTCGGAAAAATATGCAGCGCATAGTTTATTGGCTGTCACGCAAAAAGAAGCTGCGGCAAATCATACTCACCGCAGCTCTTACAGGACTATTTTTTATTCTTTTTCTTTTCAGCTTTCCTTTTGCGTCTTTCCTCCGCCTGAACTTTAATACGCTTTCGTGCGGCAATCCAAAATCCCCCGGGAGCATTATGCTCGGATACGATAAGCTTATTGGAGCTCTCGTCAATGCCTTTGATGTTCAGGTAAGAGTCATTATCTACAGGCAATGATTTTGCCTCAAGAGCTCCGTTGACACGGAGCTTGATAAGGTAATAAACAATCGCAAACGCAGGAACCGAAATAACCATTCCCACTACTCCGAACAAGCCTCCGAAAACAAGAAGCGCAAATACAATCCAAAATTTACCAAGTCCCGTTTTATCCTCCATTATGGCAGGCTCGATTATATTACCCTCGATCTGCTGAAGAACGAGCATAAACAATATGTAGATAATTCCGTGCTTGACATCGGTGATAAGAACGAAGAAAGCCGTAGGGATGCCGCCGATGAACGGTCCGAAATACGGGATCACGTTGGTAATTCCGAGAATAACAGCCGAAAGAAGCGCATACGGCATTCTCATAATAGTCATAAAGATAAACGTTACCAGACCCACAATCAATGATGTAAGGAGCTTGCCCGAAATATACTTTCCGAACACCTCGTGGCCATAGCGGGCGCACTCGAAAATGCTATTGGCACGCTTGGGAGAAAAGTAGGCGATAACGATTTTTTTTGCCTGGATAATAAACCTTTTCTTACCCAACAGTGCATACACGCAAACGACAATTGCCACAAGAAAATCGAACAGAAATCCGACGAAGCTGGTTGCGGCTGACAGAACTCCGTTGAGCATATCGCTGAGCCCGGTTTCCAACCAATTTGATACCCAGTTGACAACCGAGTTAAGATAGCTTCCGATATTTGCAAGAAATACATTATCGGAACGACTCTGTGCATCTATCCAATGATTGATATCGGAAATAAGGCTGGGAATCTTGTCAATAAACAGAAGAAAATTGCTGACAAACTCAGGAATTACAAGGAACAGCAAAAGCGCAATTATAAGTATGAACAACAGCACCGACACAAGCACAGCAAGTGCCTTTGCTACGTTCTTTTCTTTTCCGTACCTTGATTTTGAAAAGATGGGCAATAAGCGTTTTTCTATCGCTGTGCAAAGAGGATTGAGAATATACGCCATGCTGCATCCCAGCAATACGGGTGTGAGGATGGATGCAATGCTCATGAACAGATTACTGACCGAATCGAACGCAAGCATCAAAAGTGCGACCGCTATGACACACAGCACGGCGAGTATAGGCTTCGGGCTGTGCCATTTTTTGTTTTGTTCGTTACCCGGAACTTGGTTTTTGTCCTCTTGCATTGTTTCCTCCTGTTCAAATTAGAATCTGATACTGTCCTTAAGCGCAACGATACTGTTAAAGCAGTTGTTATTTGTGTCAAGGCAATAATATCCCTTGCGGACGAACTGGAACTTCTCACCCTTTTCGGCATCGAGAAGCGATTTTTCGATCTTTATTCCCTTTACGGTCTTTTTGGACTCGGGGTTTAGATACTCGGCGTACTTAGACGACTCAATATCGTTCATATTCGCCTCGGTGAAAAGGCGGGAATATTCGACCACATCGGCGCTTGCGCACTCGGTTGCCGAAAGCCAATGGATAGTTCCCTTAATCTTTCTTCCGTCAGCAGGCATTCCGTTACCGGTTTCGAGGTCGGCGGTGCAATGTATCTCGGTAATATTACCGTTTTCATCGGTGATAATCTCATCACAGCGGACGATATATCCGCCCATAAGTCTAACCTCGCCGCCCTGCTTCATACGGAAGAACTTGGGAGGAGGATCGAGCGAAACGTCCTCACGCTCGATATACACCTCGCGGGTAAACGGGAGCTTTCTCGTTCCTGCCTCAGGATTTGAGGGGTTGTTGGGAAGATCAAAGTACTCGACCTTGCCCTCGTCGTAGTTGGTGATAACCACCTTTACGGGATCGAACACGGCTACACGTCTGAGCGCGTGGCTGTTAAGATCCTCGCGGACACAATGCTCGAGAAGCGCTATGTCAACGAGGCTGTTATTCTTGGCAACGCCTACACGGTCGATAAAATCGAGAATAGCGGCGGCTGTATAGCCCCTGCGCCTCATACCGCAAAGAGTAGGCATTCTCGGATCGTCCCAGCCGTCGACCAAGCCCTCCTCGACGAGATAGCGGAGAAAACGCTTGCTCATAACGGTATTGGTAATATTAAGTCGTGCGAACTCGATCTGCCTGGGAGTAGAGGGAACGTTGCAATGCTCAATAACCCAATTATAAAGAGGGCGGTGATCCTCGTACTCAAGCGAGCAAAGTGAGTGAGTGATGCCCTCGAGCGCATCCTGAATAGGATGAGCAAAATCGTACATCGGGAATATGCACCATTTTGTTCCCTGACGGTGATGGTCAATATATCTGATCCTGTAAAGAACCGGATCACGCATATTAAAATTACCCGATGCGAGGTCAATCTTGGCACGGAGGGTATACCTTCCCTCGGGGAACTCGCCTGCACGCATTCTGCGGAAAAGGTCAAGGCTCTCGTCAATAGGTCTGTCCCTCCAGGGGGAAACCGCAGGGTGCGAGAGGTCGCCTCTGTACTCCGAGAACTGCTCGGCGGAAAGCTCACATACGTATGCGTTGCCATCGAGAATCAGCTGCTCGGCAAGCTTATAGGTCTCCTCAAAATAATCGGACCCGTAATAAAACCTGTCACCCCAATCGAATCCCAGCCATCTTATATCTTCTTTGATGGCATCAACGAACTCGGTATCCTCTTTTGCAGGGTTAGTATCGTCCATACGAAGATTGCACAGTCCGCCGTATTTGACGGCCGTGGAAAAATCGATAACAAGAGCCTTACAATGTCCTATATGCAGATATCCGTTAGGCTCGGGAGGAAATCTCGTGTGTACCTTCAGCGAAGGATTTTTGGCGATATCCTCATCAATAAAATCATGTATAAAATTGGTAGATTCCATAATTTTCTCCTTATGCGGTCAGGAAAGTCTTGCAATAACACGTTCTTTTCCGAGTATTCTCATAACCTCGTAAAGATCGGGTGAGTTGAGGCGTCCGGTGATTTTAACACGCAGGAACATGCTCACGTCCGCAACGCTTCCCTTGTATGAATCGGGATTGGCTTTATATTCCTTCATATCGGGGCAAAAGCCGTTTTGTGCGGCGATCGCCTTGATTTTATCAAACCAGACGCTCTGCTCGTCGTGCTCGTCATAGCTCATACAGAAATCAGAAAGAACCTGTGCAACTGTATCACCGTCAAACGTATCGGGAATAGAATCAACGGGGGCATACAGGCTGTCGTAGAAGAAGGAAATATAGCTCTTGACCTCGCTCCAAAGAGCAAAATCCTTCCTGGGCTTCTTTCCTCCCCTACCTATGGAAAGAATCTTTACGGCATAGTCCTTATCATTTGCAAGAAGTGATGCAAAATCGGGATCGTAAGCCTCAGCCCAGGCAAGCACCTTTTCATAAACGGTGTCTGCGGAAAGACGGGAAACGGTGTTTTTGCAAATATCGAGAAGCTTGTCTATATCGAACAGCGAGCCCGAAACCGACATCTTCTTGGGCGAAAAATCAAAGGATTTGTAATCGGCATCGGGATTTGCGGTACGCCACTCCTCAAAGTTGGAGTTGAGAAGCGTCATAACGTAGTCAAGCAGCGCCTCGGGGTAAAAGCCCTCCGAAACGTAATAGTCGAGAGCCGCCTCGGGATCCTTACGCTTTGAGAGCTTGCGTTTGTTTCCGTTGTCGTATTTAAGAATGAGTGCGGTGTGACAATATTTGGGTAGCTTGAACCCGAGTGCCTTGAAAAGCTGAATGTGGAACGGCAGGCTGGGAAGCCACTCCTCGCCCCTGACCACGTGCGTGGTACGCATAAGATGATCGTCAACTGCGTGTGCAAACGCATAGGGGGGAGTGCCGTCGGATTTCATAATAACGTGGTCCTTATCGTTCTCGGTAATCTCAACGTCGCCCTTGATAAGATCCTTGAATTTGTATTTGTTTTCGGGGCTTCCCTCGCTGCGGAAGCGGAGAACAAAGGGTGTTCCTTTATCCAACTGCTCAATAACCTTTTCGACAGGAGCATCACGCCAGACCGCCCATTTGCCGTAATAGCCGGGGTCCGCCTTGATTTTTTCCTGCTCCTCACGTATTGCAGTCAGCTCCTCGGGAGTACAGAAGCAGGGATATGCCTTTCCCTCCGAAACCAGCTTTTTGGCGTAAACACGGTATATATGAGTACGCTGCGACTGAACGTAGGGGCCGTAATCTCCCTTTCCGCCGTCAAGCGTCGCACCCTCGTCAAATTCAATGCCGATTTTGGCAAGCGAGGTTATAATACCCTCGACTCCGTTCTCGATTTCACGCTTTGCGTCGGTATCCTCTATACGAAGGTAAAAAACTCCGCCCGAGCGGTGAGCAAGACGCTCATCGGTAAGTGCCTGATACAGTCCGCCGAAATGAACGTAGCCTGTGGGCGACGGTGCAAAACGGGTGACCTTTGCGCCCTCGGGCAGATTTCTTTCGGGATATCTTACCTCAAGCTGCTCGGGAGTAAGCGTTACGTCGGGATAAAGAGTTTCGGCGAGTTTAATAAAATCCATAAATGAACCTCTGTAAAAACAATGTTGTAACAGTATACAAGCGCTGTTTTTATACTATAATATACTAAATCAAGTTATTATATAACATTAAAACCGCTTTGTCAACAACCCAAAAAAGGTTATTGACAAATATGGATAAATATGGTATTATAGCTCCGTAAAAGGGAGTAGCTCCACGTTTAGTGCAGTCCGGTCGTCAACACGGCATCTATGCTCGGTCGGGCACATTTCAGCGAGACTTTTACGGCAAAATGCCGTGACGGTGCTCGCCTTTTTTTGTACCGTCACCCAATTCATACGGGAGGAAACATGAAACACTATCTTACTCAAAGCACGGATGTGCTTAGCGCACTCGGCACACAAAGGGAAGGGCTCACTACCGCCGAGGCTGATCGCCGCCGAGGACGCGAGGGGCTCAACGCACTTGCCGAGCCTCCGAAAACACCCCTGTTCGTACGGTTTTTGAAGCAATTTCTCGATCCTATGATCATCGTTTTGCTCGTAGCGGCACTGATCAGCTTTGTGCTCGCTCTTGTCGAGGGAAATGGTATTGCCGACGTATTTATTATTCTTTTCGTCGTAGTGCTCAACTCGGTTCTCGGCGTAATGCAGGAAAGCAAGGCCGAAAAAGCCATTGAGGCGCTTAAAGCGATGACAAAAGCAAAATGCCGTGTTATACGTGACGGCAACGTTTGCATTATTGACAGCGAACAGCTTACAGTAGGAGATATCATTCTTCTTGAGGCGGGCGATGCGGTCCCTGCCGATGCAAGAATTATCGAAAGCGCTTCGCTCAAGGTTGAGGAAGCAGCTTTGACCGGCGAGTCGGTTCCCGCCAACAAGAGCGAAGATGTAATTATCAGCGAAAGCGGAAACGTCCCTCTCGGTGACAGAACCAACATGGTCTACACCGGCACCAACGTTGTTTACGGACGTGCGGTCGCAGTTGTAACGGCTATCGGAATGAATACCGAGATGGGCAAGATCGCAGATGCGATCACCGATGCGCTTGACGAAAAAACTCCCCTTCAGCGCAAGCTCGCACAGCTCAGCAAGGTTCTCACCGTTGCGGTACTCGGCATCTGCCTTGCTGTATTTGCAATCGATCTTATAACTGCCGATGCAATCAATGCAGGCGTTCTGCTTGATACGTTTATGATCGCCGTTTCGCTTGCGGTTGCTGCAATTCCCGAGGGATTATCCGCCGTTGTAACCATCGTGCTCTCTATAGGTGTTTCAAAAATGGCACGGCAGAACGCAATCATCCGCAGGCTGACGGCTGTTGAAACACTCGGATGCACACAGGTTATCTGCAGTGATAAAACCGGAACGCTTACACAGAATAAAATGACCGTTACCGAGAGCTTTACCGGCAATCTTCCCCTGCTCTGCCACGCTATGACACTGTGTAGCGATACAGCTGTTGATGGCGAAGGAAAGGTGACGGGAGAGCCCACAGAGGCAGCTCTTACAGAATTCGGTATTCAAAACGGATATAATAAAAACGAGCTTTTGGCAGCACAGCCCCGCATAGGTGAGGCGCCTTTTGACTCCATGCGCAAAATGATGTCCACCCTGCACCCGTTTGGCGATAGAGTTGTTCAGTATACCAAGGGCGCACCCGACATTATTCTTTCGAGATGCACCAAGTACATCTCGCCCTCCGACGGTAAGGTCAAAGAGCTTAATGACAGTATCAAAGAGGCACTGCTCGAGCATAACAAGGCACTCGCTGACAAGGCTCTCCGTGTTCTTGCTGCGGCATTCAGGGTATACGATAAGCTCCCCGATTTTGAGAGCCCCGAGGATATTGAAAACGAGCTTATATTCGTGGGTCTGTGCGGTATGATCGATCCCGTACGTCCCGAGGTTTGCGATGCGGTTGCAAGATGCCGTGCCGCAGGAATCCGCCCGGTTATGATAACGGGCGACCATAAGGACACCGCCTACGCCATCGGCAGAGAGTTGGGAATAGTTACCGATCCCTCGCAGGCGATCACCGGAAGCGAGCTCGATCTTATCTCGGACGAGGATTTTGAGACTGCAATCGAGCACTACTCAATATACGCCCGTGTTCAGCCCGAGCACAAAGTACGCATCGTAAACGCTTGGCGCAAGAAGGGCTATATCACGGCCATGACGGGAGACGGAGTTAACGATGCACCCTCGATACAGAGCGCTGATATCGGTATCGGAATGGGCATTACGGGCACCGACGTTACCAAGGGCGTTGCCGATATGATACTCAGTGACGATAACTTTGCTACCATCGTTGGCGCTGTTGAGGAAGGCAGAAGGATTTACGACAACGTACGCAAGACAATTCAGTTCCTGCTTTCATCCAACCTCAGCGAGGTACTGAGTGTATTTATCGCTTCGCTGTTCGGATTTACAATATTCAAGCCTATTCACATTCTTTGGATCAACCTTATTACCGACAGTCTTCCCGCGCTCGGTCTGGGCATGGAACAGGCAGAAGGCGACGTGATGAAGCGCAAGCCCCGTGCAGGCAACGAGGGAATTTTCGCTGACGGTCTCGGTATAGACATTTTGTGGGAGGGCGCCGTTATATCGGCTCTTACACTTATTTCCTTCTTTATCGGAAATACCTTTGGAGAGGGATACGGTATGACCTTTGCCTTCGTAACTATGTCGATTGCCGAAATCACGCAGTCCTTCAACCTTCGTTCCCGTACCGAGAGTGTATTCAGGCTAAAGGGACATAACAAGTATCTGTGGCTCGCAATGGGCGTTTCCTTTGCACTTACCACTCTGATCACCTTCGTTCCCTTCCTCAGAACTGCGTTCTCCTTCTCGTCGATCACGGTTTGGCAGTATGCACTTGCATTTGCAATCGGCATTTTGATGCTTCCCGTGGCCGAAGCCGTCAAGATTATACACAAAAAGCATTCCAAATAATCAGGATCAAAAATACTCCGCACCGTGCGGAGTATTTTTTTTGCAAAAAGGGTTGTCAAAACGGGTTGGCTGTGGTACTATAACTTGCGAATGATTCGCAAATTTGTCGAGGTAATTATGGCAAACTATAACACCGAAAAACGTAGAATAATAATCGGCTTCTTAGCGCAAAATCACGATACTCCCCTATCCGCAGGGCAGATTGCCGATGAGTTGAAAGACAAAAGTATCAGCGCAAGCGCAGTATACCGCAATCTTGCTTTCCTTGAATCGATAGGCAGAGTACGCCGTGAGATAAGAGTAGGCTCCCGCGAGGCGGTGTATTACTACACCGATACCGAGGAATGCAGGGATAGCGTTCATCTCAGCTGTACAAGATGCGGAAAAACGTTCCATATGAATAACGGCAGTACACGCAGGCTGGCGGCTTCGCTTGCAAAAACGCAGTCATTTGAGCTCAGCTTTGGGGAAACGGTGCTCTACGGCGTTTGCGGCGGTTGTAAGGGAGGCGCAAAATGAAAAAAGTCCTCATTATTTTGCTTGCGGTTTTTATTACTGCAGCTCTCTTTGCCTGCGGAACTGTTGACGAGCCGGATGACGGCAGAATTACCGTTGTCACTACCGTATTCCCTATTTATGATTGGGTTACCGAGCTGACACGGGGAAACGCTGACTATGATGTAATACTGCTTTGCGATAACGGCACGGATATGCACAGCTTTCAGCCGACTGCAGAGGATATTATAGCCATTAAGGAATGCGATCTGTTTGTGTGCGTAGGCGGCGAGTCGGAAGAATGGTGCGAGGGGATTTGTGACGAGAGCGTTACTCTACGTCTCGGTGACGGAATAGCTTGCGATGGTCATAACCACGATGCACACAATGAGCACGACAGTCACGAGCACACCTTTGACGAGCATATATGGCTGTCGCTGAGGAATGCGGCAGACTGTTGCACCTTGATTGCTGAAAGGCTTAACGCATTAAAGCCCGATGGTGCGATAAACGACAGCCTCACCTCCTACGTTGCAAGGCTCAACGAGCTTGATGACTTGTATTCCGAGGCGGCTGACGGAGGTGTGTTTGATACTCTGGTTTTTTGTGACAGATTTCCTTTTTATTATCTGGCAAAGGATTACGGACTAAATTACATTGCGGCTTTTGACGGCTGCTCGTCCGAGTGCGAGGCAAGCTTTGAAACGGTTATCACACTTGCCGATAAGATTGATGATCTCGGCATCAAACACGTACTGATAATCGAGGGCTCGGGTCAGAGCATTGCTGCAACGGTGATCAATTCCTGTGCCGACAAGGAAATACAAATACTTGCAATCGATTCGATGCAGTCGGTGAAAGGAGCCGATATCGAAAACGGCAAGGATTTTATAGGAACAATGGAGAGCAATCTTGAGATTTTGAAATCAGCTCTCGGCTACGGAGGTTAGAATGAAGCTTCTTGAATGTAAGAGCCTCAGCCTCGGCTATGACGGCAAGGAGGTTGTAGGCGGACTCAGTTTTTGCGTGTCTGAGGGTGATTACCTTTGTATTATAGGCGAAAACGGAAGCGGTAAAAGCACACTTATGAAGGCTCTTCTCGGTTTGATCACGCCCCTTGGCGGTGATATTGAGCTATGCGGACTTAAAAACAGCGAGATCGGTTATCTCCCTCAGCAGACGCTGGTGCAAAGGGATTTTCCCGCATCGGTACAGGAAATAGTGCTGTCGGGATTTGTCGGAAAAAGCAGTCTGAAGCCATTTTACCGCAAGGAGCAAAAGGAAATCGCCGCCCGTAACATGAAAAAGATGGGCGTATACGATATTCGCAATAAATGCTACCGTGAGCTTTCGGGAGGGCAACAGCAAAGAGTATTGCTCGCACGTGCGCTTTGCGCCGCAAAGAAGCTCATACTCCTCGATGAGCCTACCGCAGGGCTTGACCCGCGTGTCACAGGCGAGCTTTATCGGCTGATAGCCGAGATCAACGGCGAGGGCACTACCGTAATAATGATCTCCCACGATATCTCGGCGGCGGTCAAGTACGCAAGTCATATTCTTTTTATTGACAAGGAGACCTTTTTCGGCACAAAGCACGAGTATATGCATAGCAGCTTTGCATCAAACTTTTCCTGCGATTGCGACGAGGAGACGATATGAACGAAATCATCGAAAAAATCTCATTATATTGGAGCTATCCCTTTGTACGCTATGCATTTATAGTTGCGGTGCTGATCTCGGTGTGCGCCTCGCTTTTGGGCGTAACGCTCGTTCTCAAACGATTTTCTTTTATCGGTGACGGGCTTTCTCACGTTGCTTTCGGAGCTATGGCTGTCGCAGCCGTGGCAGGGCTTACAAATGATATGCTTATCGTACTGCCCGTTACGGTGGTATGTGCAATAATCCTCCTCAAAAACAGCGGCGACGCACGTATAAAGGGCGATTCGGCTATTGCAATGGTATCGGTTTCGGCAATGGCTATCGGCTACCTGCTGATGAACATAGGAGGTGCAGGCGCAAACGTTTCGGGCGATGTGTGTACTACCCTGTTCGGCGCAACGTCTATTATCACTCTGACCGAGTCAAGGGTCTGGATTTGTACCCTGCTCTCGGTTTTTGTCATTGCGGTATTCACTTTATTCTACAACAAGATATTTGCAATTACCTTTGACGAGAATTTTGCAAATGCCACGGGCGCAAAAACCGGAATTTACAACACTGTCTTCGCAACGGTCACAGCCGTAATTATCGTGCTCGCAATGAATCTTGTCGGCTCGCTGCTTGTGTCGGCGCTCGTGGTATTTCCCGCCCTGTCGGCAATGCGGATTTGCAAAAGCTTCAAAAGCGTTACGGTATGCGCCGCCATAATCTCGGGCATTTGCTCACTGCTCGGTCTCACTGTTTCGCTCATAGCGAATACACCTGCAGGAAGCACGATAGTTATAGCCGATATATTAGCTTTTGTGGTTTCGCTTGTCATTGGTGCGCTTAAAGGAAAAAGGGCATAGTCGTTATTATTCTGTATGCTACGGGAGGGTTTGCATTGCAAGCCCTCCTTATTTATTGTTTATGCCAATATTTTTATCGTTTTTCGATAATTTTATATTGACAAACGCAATTATCCGTGATACTCTGTTAATGACAAATAATGGTTTTGAGGTGTTTTATGAAAATCAACCGCAGACTCTCGACACAGATTTCAATCGCTGCCTGCGTTATTGCGGGACTTATTTTTGCAGCAATGCTGCCCATACTTCCCAAATCGTGGGAGTTTATTCTCACGGGGTGGAATGAGCTCGGCGGAACATACCGCCTGACGCTATCCCTGCTTTATGCGGCTTTTTCGCTCGGAATCACCGCCTGCGTGCTTTTACTGCTTTTGCTGAGGAACGTTCTGAGAGAGAACGTTTTTTGTGACAGAACGGTTGCTTACATCCGTTTTATCTCATGGCTATGCTTTGGCGCAATGGCACTGTTTTATGCCGTTTCCTGCTTTCATTGGCGTATGATCCCGGTTGCGTTTGCCTGTATGTTTTTGGGGCTTGTACTCCGTGTTGTAAAAAACGTTATTGAGGAAGCAACCGCAATCAAGAACGAAAACGACCTTACGGTGTGAGGTGGAAAATGATTATTGTAAATCTTGACGTTATGATGGCAAAACGGAAGATATCGCTGACCGAGCTTGCCGAAAGAATTGGGATTACACAGGCAAATCTCTCGATTCTCAAAAACAGCAAGGCAAAGGCGATACGCTTTTCCACTCTTGAGGCTATCTGCAAGGAGCTCAGCTGCACTCCCGGCGATATACTTGAGTATAAGGAGGACTGACTATGAATACCGATGTCCAAACAACCGATATCCAAACAAACGATTCTTCTGCTTTCGAAAGCGGAGAAGCTGCCGAAAATAAATCGAAATATGATTTTTTGCGCTTTGACAGACTGTTTGCGGTAATTGCATTCGTTCTCGGTTACGTTTACGCCGAATACGGATTTTTGATTTCGTCGGGCTTTGCGCCTGCGTCATTCTGGCTGGGATTCACCCTGATGCTGTTTGCATACGCCTCCGTTACCAAAACAAAAATATCGGCAAGCGGCTACAGCACTCTTGCGCTTGCGGCGGTGTTTTCGATCGGTTTCGTTTTTTGCTCCTCTCCCCTGCCCGCACTCTGCTGTACGCTTGCGGCGTTTGCCTGCATTATGTATTCAATGCTTACGGTAAACGGCAAAAACAACGATTTTCTTGGCGGAAGAATAACCTTTGATATGCTCAAATCGGTGTTTTCGATCCCTTTCGCTGCATTGGGCGCCGTTTGGTATGCGCTGTTTGAAAGACGCAAGACCGGTAAAAAGAGCGCACTTGCCGGAAAAATCATACTCGGACTCCTGCTTGCAATAATCCCCACGGCAATGGTTCTGATACTGCTGAGGAGTGCCGATGCGGCGTTTTCCTCAATGACCGATTCTCTTTTCGATATTGATGTCGGGGATGCTTTTGATTTTGTAGGCTCGTTTATATTGGGTATTCCGGTTGCGATGTATGTATTTGCTTCGGTTTGGGGCAGCAAGCACAGACCCAAGGATGAGCTTTACGATGACGAGCATTGCGATAGGATAACAAACCGTACCCGAATAATTCCTTCGGTTACCGTTTACACTGCGGTGATTCCGCTTATTATCGTCTACGTTCTGTTTTTTGTATCGCAGAGCGCATATTTTCTCTCGGCACTGAGCAATCTTCTCCCCGAGAATTACACCTACGCAGAATATGCGAGAAGCGGATTCTTTGAGCTGTGCGGAGTTGCAGTAATCAATTTTATCATTATTTGTGCAGTAACGCTGTTTACCAAAAAGGAGACCGAGAAAGAGCCTGCTTTGGCACGGATACTTAAGGGAATCATCTGCATTTTTACGGAAGTACTTATAGCGATAGATATTGCAAAAATGAGTATGTATATCCGTGAGTACGGGCTTACTCAAAAGCGTGTATATACTACCCTGTTTATGATTTTGCTTGCGGTCATTTTCCTCGCCGTGCTCGCAAAACAGCTTTTAGGTAAAATAAAAATTACTTCGTTCTGTGTTGTGTCGGTGCTGGTATTCTGCGGTATAATGGTATTCGGAAGAACCGATGCTTTTATAGCAAAATACAACGTAAACGCATACATAAGCGGCGCACACGAGGGAATCGATATCGCTTATCTTATGGAGCTGGACGAAACCGCCGATGAATATATAGTCAAGCTGCTCGACTATGACGGAATCGACCGTGATATGCTCTTGAAAAATCTAAATCTGCGAAAACGGGATTATGAAAGAAACGGGACAGCATACTCTACGGTTTATACCGCAAAATCCGTAAAGCTCATCGAGGAGGCAGAGCGCAAATGGGGAGATCCGTATCAATAAATCGGTTCGATTAACAATGGGAGCAATGAAATGAGCAAAACAGGAAAACTTATTTTGATAATTTCAATTGCAGTTGCTTTAATAATTGGAGCGTACCTTTTTATCGGTGCCATTTGGAGCGGTGCATTTAATTCTATACACCCAAATGAAATTGCAACTTATAGTAGTCCCGACGGAGATTATACGCTTGTCTTTGAACAAATGGGTGACCCGGCATGGCCCTTTGGCCCAACGGATGTCAGGTTAACCCTCAAAAATCACGACGGCAAAATCATCGAGCGTGTATCTACCCTGATTTTCAATGACGGTGCAAATGCGAGTGAATACAACATTGCTTCCGTTTTATGGAACGATAATGAGGTAGTTGTTGTTCTCAAAGCCTCGGAAATGGAAGACAAGGAAGTTTCGATAGCATATAATAATAGTTAACCGAGTTTGGATTTACCGAGCAGAAGCCCGACAGATTTTTTAATTCTGTCGGGCTTTTATCATCGTGATTAGAGATCGGGCAAAGAATGCTCTGTTTTTTGTATTTGCCAACAGCATTCCAAATTTTCGAAAAAACATTGACATTGGATATTGTAAAAAATATAATGTATGTGTGGATATTTGAAAAAATATTTCAACTCGTTATATCACCACTTGTTTTCCGCTTACGGACGGAGGTATCCTATGGGATTATTGGAACTTATTTCTTTGGTCGGCGGTCTTGCGTTCTTCCTCTACGGAATGAATATAATGTCCACCGGACTCGAAAAGTTGTCGGGAGGCAGTCTTGAGACTAATCTGAAAAAAATGACCGACAAAAAGTTCAAGGGACTTTTACTCGGTGCAGGCATTACAATGGTAATTCAGTCCTCGTCGGCTGTTACGGTAATGCTGGTAGGTCTGGTTAACTCAGGACTTATGAACCTGTCACAGACCGTCGGTGTTATTATGGGCACTAACGTGGGTACAACCATTACCGCATGGATACTCTCGCTCGTAGGTCTTGAGGGCAGCGGCTGGATCGCTCTGCTTCAGCCTAAGAACTTCTCCCCTATCCTTGCTCTTATCGGCGTTGTTATGATAATGATGTCGAAAAATAAGAAAAAGCACGATATCGGTTCGATTCTTATAGGCTTTGCGATATTGATGTACGGCATGACAATGATGAGCAGCGCCGTCGAGGTGCTTTCCGAGACCGAGCAGTTTACCTCGCTGCTTACGATGTTCAAAAACCCCATTCTCTGCGTAATCATCGGTGCGCTGTTTACTGCTATTATTCAATCCTCATCTGCCTCTGTCGGTATTTTGCAGACCCTGGCTCTCACGGGTGGAATCACCTACGGAATGGCTATTCCCCTTATTATGGGTCAGAACATCGGTACCTGCGTTACTGCATTTATCTCGAGTATCGGCGTAAACAAAAACGCAAAGCGTGTTGCTTTTGTGCATTTATTCTTCAACCTTATCGGCACGTCGCTCTTTCTCTCGCTATTCTATCTCGCCGATGCATTCATTAAGTTCGGGTTCCTGGGCGATGACATATCGCCGTTTATGGTCGCAATCTGCCACACCATTTTCAATATCGCCACAACCGTAATTCTGTTCCCTTGTTCAAATCTTTTGGTCAAGCTCGCAAATGTCATTGTCAAAGACAGCGGTCAAAAGGAAAAGTTTACCTTTATCGACGAGCGTCTGCTCGCTACCCCTTCAATTGCAGTATCCGAGTGCTTTCACGCATCTGTCAAAATGAGCGAGGTTGCCAGATCTGCAGTTCTTGATTCACTTACTCAGTTCAAAAAATTTGATCCAAAGATTGAGGAAGCCATTCAGGAATATGAAACAAAGCTTGACAAATACGAGGATAAGCTCGGCTCTTATCTCGTAAAACTATCGAGTACCGATATATCGGTCAAGGACTCCCGCATTGCAAACAAGATACTTCACTCGATAGGTGATTTTGAGCGAATAGGAGACCATGCTCTCAGCCTGTTAAAGGCTGCCAAGGAGATATACACAAAAAAGATTTCGTTCTCTACCGGTGCAACCAGGGAGCTCACAGTGCTCGCACAGGCTATCACCGAGATTCTCGATCTCACGATGACATCGTTTGCTTCTGCCGACATTTCTATGGCAAGGCGTGTTGAGCCTCTTGAGCAGGTTATTGACAAGCTGACCGGCGAGATCAAATCCAATCACATCAAGCGTTTGCAATCGGGCGATTGCACGATCGAGCTCGGATTTATACTCTCGGACCTTATTACCAACTTCAGCCGTATCTCGGACCATTGCTCTAACATTGCGGTTGCAACGATCGAGGTTGAGGAGGGTCTGTTCGATACTCACAAGTATCTCAACGACGTCAAGACAAAGGGTACCCCCGAGTACGAAAAATACTTTGATATGTACAACGCAAGATACTCTCTGTCCTGAATTACGTGCAAAACTAAAAACCGACCTGTTTTTCACAGGTCGGTTTACTTTTCTGCGGATAAGTCAGCCGGCAACCGAGATATCAAAGGTCATTTCAAAAGTACGGTCCCAGGGATAGCGGAAGTTGGAAACAGTCACTGCACCGTGCGAAACAGTACTGCCCTCACCCACAAGAATTTCGGATGAATTGATGAGCGAAAGCAACGTCTTTCCGCCGTATTGCGAGGTGTCACGGGCGATTCTGTCGATAGAAATACCGGCACATTTATACGAGATATCCTTAATGTACGCAAATGTCATACTCTTCAAAAAGGCCTCGTTTGCGCTTTCGGCAACCGATGCTTTGTTAATATACAAATACCTCGAAACACCCTGACTCAGTGCAATACCCACAGAGTTTCCGACGGTATTCCAGTTGCTGTAGCCAAGCAGCATCGAAAGCGGAATGTCCTTTTCGGCAAGCCTTGCCTGAAGCGCTCCGGTATTGGTCGAGCAGTCGATCACAACGGTAGGCACTTTGTTTGCAAGGTTCGTACGCAGCTGATTTACAAGACTCTCGGCGTGCTTTTGAATATCAGAGGTTTTTGTCAGAATCAGTATTTGCAACGCATTATCGGCGTTGCTTTTTTTGGTAGCGCCTACGCAGGCGAGATGCTTGGTTACGTTATCGTCAAGAGTGCTGTAATCAAAAGCATCTGCCTCAAGCCCCTCGCCGCCTCCGTAATAAGTGACGTTTGCCTCGGCAGCACCGTACAGGAAGGACGAAATACGTGCAAGTCCCATCATGCCAAGCTCGTCTGCACCGGCGAAGGTACAGGTATTACTGCCCGAGATGCTTTCGATATAATTGATCTCATTTGACTGAACTGTGTTTTGCGGCGAGGAATCGTCAACGCCGATAAACAAGTATTCAATATGCTCGGAAGCGTTTGAGAGCACATAGTCAATAAGCCTGAGCTTGCGTGCACGGGAAGCAAAATACAGCTCCTTTTTTGCGGAGGACAAAGAGGTTTGAATAGTTTTGCCGCTTTCATTATACGGATAATTTTTGATAATATTCTCAACGTTCAGCTCGTCGCCTGTGAGAACAGGTCTGCCCACCGAGCCGTAAGCACGGAGCAGATTGTACTCCTCCATACTGTATCCCATATAATTGACGGTTGATGCAAGTCGCATAACCGTGTCAAAAAACACAACGTGCTTACGCTTTGCAAGCGAAATAAGATAATCGGCAATTTCATATTCAAGCGAAAGATCGGTATTTGAAAGCCAGCGCGAGGCAACAAGACCGCCCGATAGCATCTGGTCAAGCGATATTACAAAATAATCACACTCATCCTCAACCGTTTTTAGCCACTCCATAAGCGCAGCTCGGTCTCCGTAGGTGCCTCCGTTCTCGTTTTTACTCATATTATCGAGAGCAGTACGGAAAAGGTCCTCGTCGGGTATAAGCAGCTCAAAGCCCGCAGCCTCGGCAGCATATATGACACGGTCCTTGTTTACGGGGCGGTTGTCGAGCGGGATATACGCAACCCTTACACCGTTAAAATCACCGTCGGGGCTAAGATGCGGATTGGCAAAAAGATTATAGCTGCCGAGCACGGCACGCTTAATTTTGAGATAATCCGAAGATACAACGCTATCCCCCTCACGCATCGCACGCACCTGAATCTCTTCGGCATTGAAGGTCCCAAGGCAGTATCGCTTTGTCATTAAATAATCCGAAGCAGTTACACGTCCGTTACCATCGACGTCACCGCGCACAACAGCGCTGAGCTTGCTGCCATCGCCAAAGCTGATAACGCTTCCCGTTCCAATATAAGTGCCTTTGCTTTCTACCAAAGTAACCGTTGGAACAGCACTTATAAGCTCATCGGAGGTCAGAGATGAATATACGTTATACAAATACCGGCCGTCTACAACATACCAGCCCGAAAGCACAGTGCCGTCCTCGATAAGCGGTGCCTCACCAATAACAGTCGGGGCGCAGGAAAACAGCATCATCGTGCAGAGTAAAATCGCAAGGAGCTTTTTCAAAATATCATCCTCCGTAATGTTGTTTTGTCCTGTTTATTTTAGCATCGCATACGGTTCAAGTCAATAGCGGTTATGTACCCGGCTTTGTGTAAATCAAGATTCATGGCTGATGAGATATTTACCACATATAGGGCTATAGGTATACATAATACCCCAATATAAGGTGCAAAAGTTAAATTAAGAACATTATTCGGATATTTGCACAAAATGAGGTTGTTTATTTACGTCGAATATTGTAGGAAATTCTACTTGCGAATACGGGCGCTATATTATAAAATAAAGATGTATTTATTTTTGATTATTTTTGTTCGGAGGTTGCACGAATGAAACTTCTCGAGGAAAAAATAATAAAAGACGGTGTCGTGCTTGACGGAGGCATCCTTAAAGTAGACTCGTTTCTCAACCACAAAATCGACGTTGAACTCCTGTGCGAGCTGGGCAAGGAGCTCAAGTCTTTGTACGCAGACTGTGACGTTACAAAAATCCTTACCATTGAGGCTTCGGGCATTGGTATCGCTTGTATCGCGTCGCAGTTTTTTGATTTTGTTCCGGTTGTCTTTGCCAAGAAATCCAAATCAAGCAACATAGGCAGTGATTTTTATACAGCACGTGCTCATTCCTTTACACACGGCAACACCAACGACATCATCGTTTCCAAAAAATACATTTCCCCCGCCGACCGAGTGCTCATTATTGACGATTTTCTTGCTGAGGGCAGTGCGCTCAATGCCCTCGTGAGCATATGCCGCAGTGCAGGTGCGACCGTTGTAGGCGCAGGTATTGCGGTTGAAAAGGCGTTCCAGGGCGGCGGCGACAGGATTCGTGAAATGGGAATAAGAGTTGAATCACTTGCAAAAATCGCAAAAATGGACGGTAAGAACATTGAGTTTTGTTAAGGGCGTATAAATGCGGTTTGACCGCTTTTATAAAAATTATTTTTGGAGGACATTCGACATGTCAAAGAAACTTATCGCTATCTTCCTTGTAGCACTCATGGCCCTTTCGGCACTTGCTTTTACGGGCTGTGACAAGAAAGCAGACGTTTCCGGTATCAAGATCGGCTTCATCTGCCTCCATGATGAGAACTCCACCTACGACAAGAACTTCATCGATGCAGTTGCTGTTGTTAAAGAAGAGCTTGGCCTTACCGATGATCAGATCATCATCAAGACCAACATTCCCGAGACCAACGATTGCTACGATGCAGCTTGCGAGCTCGTTGCTGACGGATGCAACATCGTATTCGCAAACTCTTTTGGCCATGAGGACTTTATCCTCCAAGCTGCTAAAGAGTATCCCGATGTTCAGTTCTGCCATGCTACCGGCACCAAGGCTCACACTGAGAACGTTGCTAACTTCCACAACGCATTTGCTGCTATCTACGAGGGCAGATTCCTTGCCGGCGTAGTTGCAGGTCTCAAGCTCAACGAGATGATCGAAAGCGGAAAAATCACTGCAGAGCAGGCTAAGATGGGCTACATCGGCGCTATGACCTATGCAGAGGTTAAATCCGGCTACACCTCTTTCTACCTCGGCGCAAAATACGTTTGCCCCTCCGTTACCATGGACGTTGTTTACACCGGCTCCTGGTATGACGAGGCTGCCGAGAGAGAGGCTGCTCTCAACCTCATCAACAACAACTGCGTACTTATCAGCCAGCACGCTGACTCCTGGGGTGCTCCCACCGCTTGTGAGGAAAAGGGTGTTCCCAACGTTTCGTACAACGGCAGCACCATTTCGGCTTGCGGCAACACTGCTCTCATCTCCTCCAAGATCAACTGGGCTCCCTACTACAAGCTCATCATCGAGGCTGTAGCTAACGGCGAGGCTATTCCTGCTGACTGGTGCGGCACCATCGCTACCGGTAGCGTTGAGCTCACTGAGCTTAACACCAACGTTGCAGCAGAAGGCACCCAGGCTAAACTCGACGAGATCAAAGAAAAGCTCATCAAGGGCGAGATCAAGGTATTTGATACTGCTACCTTCACCGTAAACGGTGCAGCTCTCACTACCTACAAAGCAGACGTTGACACCGATGCTAACTGGACTCCCGACACCGAGGTTATCGCTGACGGCGCATTCAACGAATCCAAATTCCGTTCTGCTCCCTACTTCGATATCATCATCGACGGTATCAACGCAGCAGAATAAGTTAATCATTATACAAGGCGGGGACATTTCGCCCCCGCCTTGTTAATATTATTCGGTGCTGAAAATCGTGGACCGAATATTCGGTTTATGATTTTTGAAACCGAACACGGAGGTACAAAGTGGAAAAAATACCTGCTATTGAATTACGTGATATATCAAAAAGCTTTGGCGATATCCAGGCTGCAAAAAAGGTGTGTCTGACCGTAAACCGGGGTGAGATTCTCTCGGTTCTCGGTGAGAACGGAAGCGGAAAAACCACGCTTATGAATATGATTGCGGGAATCTACTTTCCCGACAGCGGTCAGATATTCGTAGACGGCGAGGAAGTGGTCATCCGCTCTCCCAAAGACTCGTTTGAATGCGGAATCGGTATGATCCACCAACATTTTAAGCTTGTTAACGTCTTTACAGCTACCGAAAACGTTATCCTCGGTCTAACTGGAAGCGAGAAGTTTGATATTCAGGCATCCCAGAAAAAGGTGCAAGACATTGCCGAAAAATACGGCTTTGAGATCGATCCACTTAAAAAGATCTACGAGATGTCGGTATCCGAGAAGCAAACTGTTGAGATACTGAAGGTGCTGTATCGCGGAGCGGAGATACTCATTCTCGATGAGCCGACAGCCGTCCTTACTCCGCAGGAGACCGAGAAGCTGTTTGACGTGCTCCGCAGAATGCGTGATGATGGCAAGGCTATCATTATTATCACTCACAAGCTTCATGAGGTGCTTGCGCTTTCGGATAAGGTTGCCGTGCTTCGCAAGGGCGAATATATTGGCACGGTCAATACCGCCGATGCTACCGAAGCATCGCTTACCGAGATGATGGTTGGTAAAAAGGTCAGCCTTGATATTGATCGCTCTGAGCCCTTTGGCTCGGAAGAAAGGCTTGTTGTTCGCAATATCAACTGCTCGAACCGTGAAGGTGTCAAGCTGCTTGATAACGTTTCTTTTACCGCAAAATCCGGCGAGATACTCGGTATTGCAGGCATTGCAGGCTCGGGACAGAGAGAGCTTCTCGAGTCGATTGCAGGACTTCAATCACTCGACAGTGGCGAGATCATTTACAACGATCCCAAAACAGGCAAAACCGAGGATCTCAGGGACAAAACTCCCGTTGAGATACGCGACCTCGGTGTAAGGCTTTCATTCGTGCCCGAGGACCGACTTGGTATGGGACTCGTCGGCAATATGGATATCGTTGACAATATGATGCTCCGTAGCTACCGCAAGGGCAAATCGGTGTTCCTTGAGCGCAAAGCTCCCAAGGATCTCGCTCAACAGATTATTGAGCAGCTCGAGGTAGTTACCCCCAGCGCAAACACCGAAGTCAGAAAGCTCTCGGGCGGTAACGTTCAAAAGGTGCTTGTAGGCCGTGAGATTGCGGCGGCGCCCACCGTGCTGATGGCAGCATACCCGGTACGGGGACTTGATATCAACTCCTCTTACCTTATATACAACCTGCTCAACTCCCAAAAGGAAAGCGGAGTTGCGGTAATTTTCGTAGGCGAGGATCTTGACGTGCTTATCGAGCTTTGTGACCGTATACTCGTTATCGGCTCGGGCAAGATTACCGGCATCCTCGATGCAAGAACTGCCACCAAAAACGAGATCGGTCTGCTTATGACCAAGGGATGCGGAGGTGAGGAGTAATGTCACAAAACAAAAGAACCGTGCGTGAGCCCTTAATTCACGTCACACGCAGAGTCGGCGTAATTTGGTGGAAGGGTTGGCTTATTCGCCTCGGAGCAATTCTGCTCGCACTTGTTATTTGCGCGTTGCTTGTCGTCGTGCTTACCGATTACAACCCGTTTGACGTTTTCAAATCGTTGATAAGGGGCTCCTTCAGCACCTACCAAAAATTCCTTATGCTTATGCAGAAAACCGCAATACTGCTGTGTATCTCGCTTGCGGTCACACCTGTATTCAAGATGAAGTTCTGGAATCTCGGTGCGGAGGGTCAGGTACTCGTAGGAGGACTTGCAACCGCCGCGTGTATGATCATACTCGGCAATAAGGTTCCCACAGCGCTACTTTTGGTAATTATGGTTATCGCAAGTATGCTTGCGGGAATCATCTGGGTTATCATCCCCGCATATTTCAAGGCAAAATTCAACACCAACGAAACGCTGTTTACGCTTATGATGAACTACGTAGCAATTCAGCTCGTTTCGATGATGATTCAGGTTTGGGATAAGAGCGGCAGCTCTACTGTCGGTATCATCAACAGCGATACGCAGGCAGGCTGGCTTCCTATTCTTTTCGGAAACAAGTATTATCTTAACATTATTATCGTTGCTTTGCTTACGGCAGGTATGTTTATATACCTCAAATACAGTAAGCAGGGCTATGAGATATCGGTAGTCGGCGAGAGCGAGAACACTGCCAGATATATCGGCATCAACGTTAAAAAAGTTATTCTCCGCACGTCGGTCATATCGGGTGCCGTTTGCGGTATCGCAGGTCTTTTGCTCGTTGCGGGTACCGACAGAACGATCAACACCGATACAGCCGGCGGACAGGGATTTACGGCAGTGCTCGTTTCCTGGCTGGCAAAATTCAATCCCGTTATTATGGTGTTCACCTCACTTCTCGTTATGTTCCTGCAGCGAGGCGCAAACCAGATAGCCTCCGACCTTGGGCTCAACCGAAGTATTGCCGATATATTTACAGGCATCATTCTTGTGTTCATTATCGGCTCGGAATTCTTTATCAACTACAAGCTCAACTTCCGAAAATCCAACAAGGAGGACGCTGAATAATGGGATTTGATATAGTAATGCTGATTGAGCGGGCTATCGTTCAGGGTGTTCCTCTTATTTTCGGTGCTACGGGCGAGATAATTACCGAGAAATCCGGTAACCTCAACCTCGGAATTCCCGGAATTATGTATGTTGGCGGCATCTCGGGCACGATAGGTGCATTCTTCTATCAGCGCTCAGTCGAAACGCTCAACCCCTTCCTTGGAGTAATGATTCCCCTGCTCTGTACTCTTATCGGCTCGACGCTCGTTGCGCTAATATACAGCTTTTTGACGATTACACTCAAGGCTAACCAAAACGTTACGGGCCTTGCGTTGACTACCTTTGGTGTCGGACTCGGTAACTTCTTCGGCGGATCGCTGACAAAGCTCATCGGAGAGAACGGCAACATTCCCCTCACCCAGACGAGTCAGCTCTACAAAACGAGTTTTCCGTTTGCCGATAAGCTCGGCGTGTTCGGCGACCTGTTCTTTGCTGATTCATACGGCTTTATGACTTACCTTGCGGTAGTTATCGCAGTTATTGCCGCTATTATCCTCAAGCGTACACGTGTGGGACTCAACCTACGTGCAGTCGGTGAGAATCCCGCAACCGCCGATGCGGCAGGTATCAACGTAACACGCTACAAGTATGTCGCCACCTGTACGGGCGGCGCTATTGCAGGGCTCGGCGGTCTGTTCTACGTTATCGGATACACCGGAAGCTGGTCTAACGACGGCTTTGGCGACCGAGGATGGCTTGCTATCGCACTCGTCATATTCGCTCTCTGGAAACCTATGCTCGGTCTGCTCGGCTCGCTCCTTTTCGGTGCTCTTTATATGATCACCATTCAGGCGGCGTACGTATTCAGCGGCGCAACCCTTGAGCTGATCAAAATGCTCCCCTACGTTGCAACGATACTCGTTCTCGTGTTCGTCAGCATCCGTAAAAAGCGTGAGCATCAGCCTCCCGAATCATTAGGTCTTTCCTATTTCCGCGAGGACAGATGATCAATAGTACAAAAATGCCTTTCACCGCTTGGCGGTGGAAGGCATTTTTTTGGTGCCTTTTAAGGCGTGGAAATAAACCCCCGGTTCAACCGGGGGAAGATAAAATACTTTAGTATATGCATAATAAAACCTCCGTGATATAATTGTGTAAAGGTTTGGCGACCGCATTACACAAAGAAAAACGGAGGTTTTATAACATGTTAAAAAAAGAAAAGAACGAAATAAAAGTAGTGCACATTCAAAATACAGATGCCAATATCATATAGTATTTGCCCCAAAATATCGTAGACAAGAGATATATGGACAAATCAAAAAAGATATAGGGGAAATACTACGTAAATT
>JAZNCU010000057.1:0-20303 GCA_045587745.1 Eubacteriales bacterium
GCTACCTGCGGCATCGCAGCCGGTGCAAGACCGGTTCTCAATGCATTTGTTACGGAGGTCAGCGATCGTAATCTCGGCGACCGTGTAAAGGTCAGCCAGACAGGCTGTATCGGTATCTGCCAGTACGAGCCCGTTGTTGAGATCATCGAGCCCGGTAAGGAAAAGGTTACCTACGTAAAAATGACCGAGGACAAGGTGAAAAAGGTTGTCGAGGAGCACCTTATCAACGGAAAGATCGTTGCCGAGTATACTATCGGTAACGCAAACATCTGAGAAAGGAAAGGCGCGTTAATATGATTCGTTCTCATGTATTGATATGTGCAGGTACCGGTTGTACTTCTTCCGGCTCCGCAAACGTTGCAGACGCTCTCGAGAAACAGCTCGTAGAGGTTGGTCTCAGCGAGGAAATCAAGGTCGTCAGAACAGGTTGCTTCGGTCTGTGCGCTCTCGGCCCCATTATGATCGTATATCCCGAGGGAACATTCTACAGCCGTGTTACTGTTGAGGATATCCCCGAGATCGTTGAGGAGCATCTCCTCAAGGGCCGTCTTGTATCCCGCCTCGTTTATGATGACATCGGCGGCGGTAAAAAGGCTGATGGCCCCGTTTCGCTTAACGAAACAGGCTTCTATAAGGATCAAAAGCGTGTTGCACTTCGTAACTGCGGTGTTATAGACCCCGAGAATATCGATGAGTACATAGGCACCGACGGCTATATGGCACTTGCAAAGGTTATCACCGAGATGACACCCGACGAGGTTATCGACGTGGTTCTCGCTTCCGGTCTTCGCGGACGCGGCGGCGCAGGATTCCCCACTGCAAGAAAGTGGCAGTTCGCAAAGAACAGCGTTTCGGATCAGAAATACGTTGTTTGTAACGCCGACGAGGGCGACCCCGGTGCATTTATGGACCGTTCTGTTCTCGAGGGCGACCCCCACGCAGTACTTGAGGCAATGGCTATTGCAGGCTATGCCATCGGCGCAAACCAGGGATATATCTACGTTCGTGCAGAGTATCCTATCGCAGTTAAGCGTCTTACTATCGCAATCGCTCAGGCTCGTGAATACGGCTTGCTCGGAAAGGGAATATTCGGTACGGATTTTGATTTCGACATCCAGATCCGTCTCGGCTCGGGCGCATTTGTATGCGGCGAGGAGACCGCGCTTCTCACCTCTATCGAGGGTAACCGCGGCGAGCCCCGTCCACGTCCTCCGTTCCCTGCAGTAAAGGGTCTCTTTGGACAGCCTACCATTATCAACAACGTTGAGACTCTCGCAAACGTTGCTCAGATCATCCTCAAGGGCGCTGAGTGGTTCTCCTCTATGGGTACCGAGAAATCTGCCGGCACCAAGGTATTTGCACTTGGCGGAAAGATTAACCACACCGGTCTCGTTGAGATTCCTATGGGAACTCCCCTCCGTACCATTATCGAGGATATCGGCGGCGGTATCCCCAACGGCAAAAAATTCAAAGCGGCTCAGACCGGCGGGCCCTCCGGCGGATGTATCCCTGCTTCTCTTATCGATACTCCCGTTGACTACGAGTCCCTTATTGCCGTAGGCTCTATGATGGGCTCGGGCGGACTTATCGTTATGGACGAGGATAACTGTATGGTAGATATCGCCAAGTTCTTCCTCGAGTTCACCGTTGATGAGTCCTGCGGTAAATGTGCTCCCTGCCGTCTCGGTACCAGAAGAATGCTTGACATTCTTACCCGTATCGTTGAGGGCAAGGGTGAGGAAGGCGATATTGAAAAGCTCGAGGAGCTTGCTCTCAATATCAAAGCTACCGCTCTTTGCGGACTTGGTCAGTCTGCTCCCAACCCCGTACTTTCCACCATCCGCTATTTCCGTGATGAGTACGAGGCTCACATCAAAGAGAAGAGATGCCCTGCAGGTCATTGTAAGGCACTTGCAAGATACATTATCGATCCCGATAAGTGTAAGGGATGCAGCCTCTGCTCCAGAAAGTGCCCCGTTGGCGCTATCTCGGGCGAGATCAAGAAACCCTTCGTTATCGATCAGGACAAGTGTATCAAGTGCGGTGCATGTATGGAATCCTGTAAGTTCGGCGCAATCTATAAGAAATAAGGAGGACGGAAATGAATACTGTAACTCTTACAATAGATGGCATCAAAGTCACCGTACCTGCCAATTATACTATTCTCGAAGCAGCACGTGAGGCAAACGTAAATATCCCCACGCTCTGCTACCTCAAGAACGTCAACCAGATCGGCGCATGCCGTATCTGCCTCGTTGAGATCGAGGGCGCAAGAGGTCTTCAGGCATCCTGCGTTTCCCCCGTTGGTGAGGGAATGGTGGTTACCACCAACAGCAAAAAGCTCCGTGACGCACGCAGAATCAACCTTGAGCTTATTCTCTCCAATCATAACAGAGAGTGTACTTCCTGCGTTAGAAGCGCAAACTGTGAGCTCCAGAACCTCTGCCGTGAGTACGGCGTTGAGGATTATCCCTATGATGGCGATAAGACCAAAACCTCCTACGATGACGTAAGCCCCTCCATCGTACGTGATAACAGCAAGTGTATCTCCTGCCGCCGCTGTATCGCAGCTTGTAACAACGTTCAGAAGATCGGCGCTATCGGTCTTTCTCACCGTGGCTTTAACACCACCGTTGGCTGCATCTTTGGCAAGAGCCTTGCTGACAGCCCCTGCATCAACTGCGGCCAGTGTATCCTCGCTTGCCCCGTTGGCGCACTCCACGAAAAGGACAGCATAAAAGAGGTTTATGCCGCACTTAACGATCCCTCCAAGCACGTAGTGGTTCAGCCTGCTCCCGCAGTAAGAGCTACCCTCGGCGAGGAGTTCGGTCTTCCTATCGGAACCGCTGTTACCGGCAAGCTCGTTGCTTCGCTCAAGAGACTTGGCTTTGACAAGGTATTCGATACCGATTTTGCTGCTGACCTCACTATTATGGAAGAGGGCACCGAGCTTCTTGGCAGACTCAAGAACGGCGGCGCACATCCTATGATCACCTCCTGCTCGCCCGGTTGGATCAAATACTGCGAGGAGTTCTATCCCGACTTTATTCCCAACCTTTCCTCCTGCAAATCTCCTCACGAGATGCTCGGTGCCGTAATCAAGAGCTACTATGCCGAGAAGCAGGGAATTGATCCCAAGGATATTTACGTTGTTTCCATTATGCCCTGTACCGCTAAGAAGTACGAGGCAAAGAGAGAAGAGCTTTCGGTAGGCGGACTTCAGGACGTTGACGCAGTTCTTACCGTTCGTGAGCTTGCAAAGATGATCAAGAACGCAGGCATCGACTTCAAGCGCCTTAAGGATGAGGACTTTGATCCCATTCTCGGTGAGTCTACCGGCGCAGGCGTTATCTTCGGCGCAACCGGCGGTGTTATGGAGGCTGCTCTCCGTACCGTTTACGAGCTTGTTACCGGCAAAACTCTTGAGAACGTTGACTTCTGCGCTGTCAGAGGCACCGATGGCATCAAAGAGGCGACCGTTGACGTTGGCGGAACTCCCGTCCGCGTTGCTGTTGCTCACGGCACCGGAAACGCTTCCAAGCTTCTCGATATGGTCAAGAGCGGCGAGAAGGAATATGAGTTTATCGAGATCATGGGCTGTCCCGGCGGCTGCGTAACCGGCGGCGGTACTCCCATCGTTGATGCTACAACTCTTTCCTATATCGACCTCAAGACCGAGCGTGCAAAAGCGCTCTACAGCGAGGACGCAGGAAAAGCAAAGCGTAAATCCCACGAGAATGAGGAAGTTAAAAAGCTTTACGAGGAGTATCTCGGTGAGCCCAACTCTCACAAAGCACACGACCTTCTTCACACTCATTACACCGCAAAACCCAAATACAAATAAACGGCTTGCAAAAAAGGTCGCTCGGCAGGAGCGACCTTTTTTTACCATTCGTTATTTACAGGTACATATTTGAAGCTGCCCGAGCTATTGATTTTTGGCTGATAATGTGGTACAGTAAATGGAAAGAGCTGACATTTTACGGGAGGTGTGGGTATGAAGAGTATATTTTCAAAATATATCGTTACGTTCGGTATAGTGCTGTTTATGTGTATACTTACCGTTACGCTCGTTGTTACCTCGCTCGTGTATGATTACGTGCGCGACAGCAAGCTTAATGATACTCACACTGCTGCCGAAAACACATCGCAGGTTATCGAGGTTTTTCTGAATAATAATAAAAACATAGACGGTCTTTCGGATGCCTTCTGTTCCGACTATGAGCTTGGGACGCTTGTTGGCTTTCTCGCTATGAGCTCGCAGGTTGAGATCTACGTCGCCGATGCTGAGGGAGATTTGATTTATACCTCTGTTGCGGATCATAGCGTATTTACACTGCCCGAGACGGTCATCAGCTCTATGAGCAAGAACGATTCCGGAGAAATAAGCGGATTTTCGCTCAGCTCGCTTGACGGCTTTTTGAGCGGAATAAAGCTCAACAGCTTTTCGGGCGATACCGTTGCGGGTGAAAAATTTTACGTGATTGCCAGCACCGACAAAATAGGCACCGAGGTGTTTAGTGCAAGGCTCGTTTCCTCAACTATTACCGTTGCGCTGTGGATGTTCCTTGCCGCAATGATTTCGCTTTATATCGTTACCAAAAAATCCACCAACCAGCTTGCCGAGATTTCAAAGGCGGCAAAGAATTATGCACAGGGCAATTTCGGTCACAAGGTCGTGGTAGAGGGTCAGGACGAGATAGCTGAGCTTGCACTCGCAATTAACGATATGTCGCAGTCGCTTGCCCGTATGGACGAGGACCGAAACTCATTTATAGGCAACGTATCTCATGATCTGCGTACGCCTATGACAACTATTTCGGGCTTTATTGACGGTATTCTTGACGGCACCATTCCTCCCGAAAAGCATTCGTATTATCTCGGTATCGTATCGCAGGAGGTCCGCAGACTTTCGAGGCTTGTCAGCACACTTCTTGAGCTTTCGAGGATGGAAAGCGGCAAAACGCTCAAAAAGCAGAACTTCAATCTATCCGAAAAGGCACGCACGGTGCTTTTGTCGCTCGAGAGTAAAATCAATTCCAAAAATTTATCCATCCTGTTCGATACGGGTGATGATGACGTTTTCGTTCATGCCGACCCCGATTCTATCCACCAGGTTATTTACAACCTTATGGACAACGCAATCAAATTCACCCCTGTGTCAGGTGAGGTTGCTATTTCGGTTGGCGTTATACGTGTCGGAAAAAAGGAGCAAAAGGCTCTGTTTTCGATACGCAACACGGGCGAGGGAATCCCCTCCGAGGAGCTTCCTCACGTGTTTGAACGCTTTTACAAAACCGACCGCTCCCGAGGGCTCGATAAATCGGGCACAGGGTTGGGACTCTATATTGCAAGGACCTCAATACGCAATCACGGCGAGGATATAACCGTTGATTCGGTGGTCAACGAGTATACCGAATTCAGATTCACGTTGCCGTATATTGAAAAAACCCCCGGCCGTTAAGCGGATTTTAAGGTTGGAGGATTATTATCCGTTCAGAACACAGCAAAGGAGAACTGTAAATGTCCGATTTTAACGAAAACGACAAAAAGAATATCCCGGAGGACGGCACAAGCCCTCTGCCCGAGGACGATAACTCACAGGAACACAAGCAGGAGCCCAAGCAGGAGCCCAAGCAGGAGCCTGCCCGTGATATATACGGCACACAGTTTGCAAGGCAGGACAGACGCCCCGATTACAGCTATAATTGGGACGGTAAGGAGCACGGCCGCACAAAACAAAAAAAGCATATCGGACGTGCGCTTGCTGCTGCGGTATTGGCGATTTTTATGCTTGCGGCGATGGTTTACGGCGTGATTGCCGCACTTGAGGACGGAGCAGTCTACGAAAACAGCGGCTCTTCCGATACTTCTCTCGGTGCCGGCATTAACTCGGAGGAGGCTTCCGAAGACCACAGCGAGTCTGTCAGCGTTCCCGAGGTAATCGTTCCCGATCCCAAACCCGACAACGATTCGGACGGCGATGCGGATAACGGCAATCTCACGGCGATATACGAGCAGTATTACAATATCTGCTGTACCGTAACCGTCACCTACGGCAGTACCGCAAGCGGCTATTCTATCGGAAGCGGCTTTGTCATCAACTCCGAAAACGGATATATAGCTACAAATTACCACGTTATAGAGGATGCTCGAAAGGTCACCGTTGAGTTTTACGATGGCAGTGAGTATGAGGCAGAGATAGTGGGCGGTGATTCCACCAGCGATCTTGCCGTACTGAAAATCGAGGCAGAGGATCTTGCTCAGGCGTATTTAGGCGACTCCGGCTCGATCAAGGTCGGCGAGAGGGTCGTAGCAATCGGCACTCCCTATTCCGAGGAGCTTGCAGGCACTATGACTACCGGAATTGTAAGCGGAATTGCCCGTGACATCGAGATAACGAACGATTACGGTACTGTAATCAAAACGATGACACTCATCCAGACCGATTGCTCTATCAACCCCGGCAACAGCGGCGGTCCGCTCATTGATATGAACGGCAGAGTTATCGGTATCACCTCGCTCAAAATTGCCGATGAGGAATTTGAGGGAATCGGATTTGCAATTCCTATTACCAGCGCAATCAGGATTTTTAACCAGATTATTGCGGGTGAAAAGGTCGACAGCGACTTTACCTCGGCAAACGCAAGACTCGGAATTACGGTTTCCGGCGTTGAGGCAGGCCTTGAAAACTACCGTATCCGGCCTTCCTGCGAGTACCCCGAGGGCGCACTTGTTGTTTCGGTAGAGCCGGGCACCGCCATTTATAAGGCAGGTCTTGAGATGTTTGATATCATCACCGATTTCAACGGCAAGGCTGTTACGACCACCGAGGAGCTTATAAACGAGCTTGCAAAATATAAGGCAGGGGAGTCGGTTACGGTAACGGTGTTCCGCTTTAACCGCTTCTTCTCGGGCGGCGAGACTCATACGCTTGAGTTTGAGCTGGATTCTGCTGCGTAAATACATCAAAAACAAAAATATCTGCTGCGGCAATTCCGCAGCAGATATTTTTATCCATGGAACGGGAATCAGTTCAGCTTTATATACGCCCCGTAGCTGTAGCCCTGCGTGCCGTTATAGTCGATGTAATACCATCCGTTGTTGCTTCCGTTGACGGTAACGGTGCTTCCATTTGGAATATGCCCGATTATCTGTGCGTTCAGGTCGGGTGCAAGCCGTATGTTTAGCCGTCCTCCCTCGGTAACGACGGTTGCGGTCCTTCCTGCCGAAGGCGATATGAACGTAACTCCCAGATATTCCGCAACCGACTGGGCGAGATTGGCGGCTATTTCCCGAAGATTGGATTTTATCCATTCGGCATCCTCGGCGTTGTCATGATAAGCTATTTCAACGAGAATTGCAGGTGCTACCGAGTTGTTCAGCTCATACAGGCTTGTTGTGGCGAGAGCGCGTACCCTCGCAGGAGAGGGGTATATCCGTTTGAGATTTTTTACAAAAACGTCTGCTGCACGCTTTCCGTTTACGCTTGTCGGATAGTAATAAACGTCGCTTCCCGATTGCAGACCGTAGTTTGCGCTTCCCGATGCGTTTGAGTGGAGCGCAAGGTGCAGTGAATAGTCCCCCGCATTGGAAAGCCTTACCGAGCTGCCGACAGTGCCGTTGGGATCGTTGCGGGTAAAGGTTATTCCGCTTGCCGTCAGATAGGGCTCCATATAGTCGGCGATAAGGTTCATATAGTATTCTTCGCTTCCGCTTCCGTCATAGTACAAGTTGTACTCCTGCGTGGAGGGGCTTAAAAAAAGCATAGGCATAGTTCATTTCTCCCTTCTATCGGCAGTATATGCAAATAAATGCATTTTTGTTGAAAAAAAGCAAAAAAACCCTTGACAAGTATATGTTTATGTGGTATTCTACCGCTTGGACAAAGAAGAAGAGCATTGCTCTCACCCTGCGGCATCAGGCCTGCTCGGTCAATAATTCCGGACCTGCCATAGTTATGCGGTTCGGTATTTGGCTGTGCAAAGGAGTTCGTCTGCTTTGCATTTTTTATTTGTTACGCAAACCATTTTATTGGAGGTGTCCTCTCATCGCTAAGTCTTCTTTGATTAACGAGGAAATCAGGGCAAGCGAGGTCCGTGTTATCGGTGCGGACGGTAATCAGCTCGGAGTTATGAAGCTCTCCGAGGCACTCAGACTTTCCAACGAGGCGGAGCTCGATCTGGTCGAGATCGCCCCCGATTCGGTACCCCCTGTGTGCAAGATTATGGACTACGGCAAGTACCGTTTCGAAAAGGAAAAGCGCGAAAAGGAACAAAAAAAGAAGCGTCAGGTAATCGAGCTTAAGGAAATACAGCTTAAATGCCGTATTGACACTCATGATTTCAATACGAAACTCAATCATGCACTCAAATTTCTTTCTCAGGGAAACAAAGTAAAGGTTATCTGCAAGTTCTACGGCAGAGAGATGGCTCATACCGAGCTTGGCGCTCAGCTGCTTGACAGATTTGTTGAGGGCTGCGGCGAGAATGCCGTTCTTGAAAAGAAGCCTCTTCTCGACGGAAGAAATATGACAATGATTTTGGCACCTAAAAAGACAAAATAACCGAAAGGAAAATAATAAGAATGGGTAAGATTAAGACACACAAAGCCTCCGCCAAGCGTTTTGGTTTAACTGGCACAGGCAAAATCAAAATGGGTCACCCCGGCCGCCGTCACAAGACCGGCCTCAAGCAGACGAAGCGTATGAGACATCTCAGAAAAGCAAGCTATGTAAGCTCTGCAAGACTTGATGATCTCAAGAGAATGCTTCCCTACAAATAATATCGGAGGTTTAACAAATGGCTAGAGTAAAAGGCGCACTTGCGACCAGAAAAAGAAGAAATAAAATGCTTAAGCTCGCCAAAGGCTACTGGGGCGCAAAAAGTAAGCATTTTAAGATGGCTAAACAGGCTGTTCTTAAGAGCGGCAACTATGCTTATATCGGCAGAAAACAGAAAAAGAGAGATTTCCGTTCTCTTTGGATAACCCGTATCTCTGCACAGTGCAAGGTATGCGGCATCAACTACTCCCGTTTTATGTACGGGCTCAAGAAGAGCGGCAGCGAGCTTAACCGCAAGATGCTCAGCGAGCTTGCTATCAACGACAAAGAGGCTTTTGCACAGCTCGTTGAAACCGCAAAAAAAGCTCTTTAATCAACCGTAAGAAAACTATTGACGGCTTGACATTTGTCGATTTGTTTGATATAATGTCGCCCGTGATGTGAAAAACGGATTCCGTTGCAAGGGAGGGTAAAAAATGGCTGAGATCAGAGTTAAGGAAAACGAAACTATCGATAGCGCACTCCGCAGATTCAAGAGATCTTATCTCCGCAGCGGCGTTCAGGCTGAACTCCGCAAGAGAGAGCACTACGAGAAGCCCAGCGTTAAGCGTAAGAAAAAGGCTGAGGCTGCAAGAAAGCGCAAATACAGATAAATTCGTATAATCACCCCAAGAAGCCTGTCGACTTCTTGAGGACCTCGACAAAAATATGCTTCCCGTTTGGGAAGCATTATTTTTTTATCCCAGTGCAACGTCGAGCAGCATCATCAGCGCAAAGCCTGCCGCAAACCCAAGAGTACCGCAGTCGTCGGAGACAGAGTGCGACTCGGGAATAAGCTCCTCTACCACAACGTAAACCATCGCGCCGGCGGCAAACGAGAGCACGTAGGGCAGTATCGGCGTTATCATAGAGGTCAGCAGTATCGTAACAACCGCACCGATCGGCTCAACGACTCCGGAGAGCACACCGTAGCCAAACGCTCTGTTGCGTGATACCCCCGAGGAATGTGACGGCATCGAGATGATTGCGCCCTCGGGGAAGTTTTGAATTGCGATCCCGAGCGAAAGAGCGAGAGCTCCGGCAACGCTGAACTGCGAGCCTCCGCTGCTCAGCCCCGCAAAAACCACTCCAACCGCCATGCCCTCGGGCAGGTTGTGGAGTGTTACCGCCAAAAACAGCATACTTTTTTTACTGAGACTGCTTTTTGTGCCCTCGGGAGCAAGTGCACCAAAATGCAGGTGGGGAATCACCTTGTCCAGCAGGAGCAAAAATCCGACTCCTGCCAAAAAGCCAAGCACGGCAGGGACAAACGCCGTTACTCCGTCTGCTGCTGCAAGCTCTATCGACGGTATGAGCAGCGACCAGACGGCGGCAGCAACCATTACTCCCGATGCAAATCCATACAGGATGTTTGTGATTTTTTTGCTTGGCTCTTTTTTGATTAGGTATACCGCCGATGAGCCGAGCGCTGTACCAAAGAACGGGAGGAGTATCCCAAAAACAGTTTCGATCATATGTTACTCCCTGATTTTTTGAAAGAGTTCAAAACTGCCAAATGCCGTTAGCGGTCGCTAACCGTTTTTTGTAAAAAAACACAAAATTACAAAATTCGCCTAAAAGTTTGTAATATTTCTTGACAATCAAGGCATTTAATGATAATATAACCCTGGTTAGCGAAGGCTAACTACCCCGTTTTGTTTAACACAAGGCGGTTTTGACCTGGTATCATTATATTAACTCGGAGGATAAAATGCGAACACTCAGAGATGCCAAAATAGGGGAGACTGTAAAGGTCACCAAGGTTGGCGGCGAGGGCGCTGTAAAAAGGCGCATTATGGATATGGGCGTTACGAAAAACGTTTTGATCACGGTGCGAAAGGTTGCGCCTCTCGGCGATCCTATCGAGGTCACCGTCAGGGGCTACGAGCTTTCGCTTCGCAAGGCCGACGCCGGTAATATAGAGATCGAATAATTGTTTTTTACTCTCGGGTTAGCAAGAGCTAACTCGGAGACGAAAGGATTTAGTATGAAACTCAATGTAGCTCTTGCCGGCAATCCAAACTGTGGCAAGACAACCCTTTTCAATGCACTCACGGGCTCGAATCAGTACGTGGGCAACTGGCCGGGTGTTACGGTTGAAAAAAAAGAGGGTGCCTGCAAAAAGTACCCCGATATTACCGTTACCGACCTTCCCGGAATTTACTCGCTCTCCCCGTACACTCTTGAGGAGGTAGTCGCACGTAACTTTCTTGTTGATGAGCGCCCCGACGTTATCCTTAACATAGTGGACGGCACTAACCTTGAACGGAATCTTTACCTCACCACTCAGCTTGCCGAGCTCGGTATCCCCGTAGTCGTTGCAATCAATATGATGGATATCGTCCGAAAAAACGGCGATAAGATTGATATAGATGAGCTATCCCGTCTGCTTGGCTGTACCGTTATCGAGATGTCTGCACTCAAAAACGACAACACCGATTCGGCTATCGATGCGGCTATCAAGGCGGCAGAGGCAGGCGCACCCGGTTTCAAGCATTATTTCTCGGGCAGGGTAGAGCATGCACTCGCTCATATCGAGGAGGCAACGGTGCATCATCTTCCTCTCGCACAGCAGCGCTGGTATGCGGTAAAAATATTTGAGCGTGACGCCAAAGTGCTTGAGACTCTCGGTATTTCGTCCGAGGTGCTTGCGCACATCGAGCAGGATATCAAATCGGTTGAGGCCGAGCTTGACGATGATGCCGACAGTATTATCACCAACGAGAGATATAACCTTATCGTTGATATGATGCGGACCTGCTATAAAAAGAAATCCGCCGCAAGGCGCAGTATTTCCGAAAAAATTGACCGTGTCGTTACCAACCGCATTCTTGCGATTCCTATATTTGCTGTCGTGATGTATCTTATGTACACCATCTCGATCGGTACGGTGGGTGACTGGACGGTAGGGTTTATGAACGACGTTCTGTTCGGCGAGTGGATAGTTCCCTCGGTTACCGAGTGGCTCACCGCTATCGGCTGTTGGGATTGGCTTATCAGCCTCGTTGCCGACGGAATAGTCGGAGGTGTCGGCGCCGTGCTGGGATTCGTTCCGCAGATGATGATTCTCTTTGTCCTGCTGTCCATTCTCGAGGATATCGGCTATATGTCCCGTGTTGCCTTTATTATGGACCGAATCTTCCGCAAATTCGGACTTTCGGGCAAGAGCTTTATTCCCATGCTTATCGCATCGGGATGCGGTGTTCCCGGAATTATGGCGTCTCGTACCATCGATCAGGAGCGTGACAGACGTATGACGATTATGACCACGGGCTTTATCCCCTGCGGAGCAAAAATGCCTATCGTCGGTCTGATCGCAGGTGCGCTCTTCCCCGAAAATCAGGGACTCGTCGCTACGGGTGCATACTTTATCGGTATTGCCGCAGTAGTGATCACGGGACTTATGCTCAAAAAGACAAAGCCCTTTGCAGGCGAGGCTGCTCCTTTTGTAATGGAGCTTCCTGCCTACCACGCACCCTCTGCAACCAACGTGCTTCGTGCTACCTGGGAGCGGGGCTGGGACTTTATCAAGCGTGCAGGTACGGTTATCGTTATTGCAAGCATCAGTATTTGGCTCTTCAACAGCTTTAGCTTTGAGGGAGGCTTCCACTATATCACAGGCGACGAGGCGTCGATCCTCAACGTTATCGGCTCGGCTATTGCAATCATCTTCCGGCCCCTCGGCTTTGGCGGCTGGCAGGCGGCTGTTGCCACCATCCTCGGACTCGTTGCAAAGGAGGAGGTCGTTGGTGTATTCGGCTCGCTCTCCTCTATGCTCAGCTCCGACCTTGCGTTCGAGCTCGTCGAGGAGGGAAGCTCCGAGCTTGCTATCATCGGCAAGGAATTCTTTGGCGGAAGCAAGCTCGCAGGATTCTCGTTTATGGTGTTCAACCTGCTTTGCGCACCTTGCTTTGCGGCTATGGGTGCAATCAAGCGTGAGATGAACAGCCCCAAATGGAGCATTGCAACCATCGCTTATATGACCGTGTTCGCCTATGCCGTATCGCTTATGGTCTATCAGTTTGGTATGGCAATCAGCGGAAGCATCAATATCGTTGGCTTTATCGCCGCAGTGCTTGTGTTTGCCGTAATGTTCTATATGCTGTTTATCAAAAAACCCTACGTCGCAAAAGCGAAAAAGTAAAACTAAAAAAGGAGTGTTACATTTATGGCGTGGATAATCGAAAATATCGGGTCGATTGCGGTATGTGCCCTTCTTGTGGCTTTGGTTGCAGGAATCATTGTCTACAAGGTACGTCAAAAAAAGCAGGGTAAATCCTCCTGCGGATGCGGATGCGGCTCCTGTCCGCACAGCGGCAGCTGTCATTCCTCCGTGTCGGAATAATTTGTATTCAATGTAAGCCATAAAAAAGCCGCCGGGCAGGATGCTTAGTAGTTAAGTAATCGTGTTCGGCGGCTTTTGTTGTGCTTGAAAAGCGGAAAAGAGTATGATATAATGTGTCAAAAGAGGTGTTAAGGTATGAAAAAACCCGTGATTCTTATTTCGGCTAAGGATCCTGAATACTATGTCAATGCCATTGAGGGCGCCGGCGGTATTGCCGTTGCAGAGCAGTGGCCGAAGCCTTGTGCCGATGGCTATGACGGACTTCTCCTCAGCGGCGGATGTGATATTGACCCTTCCAGATACGGCGAGGAGATCAATGGCGCAGTCCATATAGATACCGAGAGGGATATTGCCGAGTTTGCTCTGATTGACGTGTTTGTAAAGGCAGGCAAGCCCGTTATGGGTATCTGTCGAGGCTGTCAGCTCACCAACGTATATTTTGGCGGCTCGCTGTATCAGCATCTTTGTAATGCCGATTCTCACGTGCGCGGAAATATTGATACCGATGCGTTGCCCTCGCATAACGTAACTGCCTGTGAGGACAGTGTACTCGCCAGTCTTTACGGAACGGTTTTTGCAGTTAACAGCTCTCATCATCAAGCGGCAAAGGAGCTTGGCACCGGACTTATAGCAACCGTAATGTGCGGTGACGTTGTGGAGGCTGTCGAGCACGAAAGCCTGCCTGTTATCGCCGTGCAGTGGCATCCCGAGCGTATGTTGTTTGGTATGCGCCGTGATGATGCGGTGGACGGAATGCCGTTGTTTGAGCATTTTATTTCGCTCTGCTGCAAACGGGATTAGGATTATTACATTTAATACATTAAAGGGGATACAGTAATGTTTATTAAAAAAGTCGGAATGACGATAGTCTATTTCGGAGTGGGATTTATCTTCGATTATCTTTTGGGAATGCTTGGATTGGGAGCGGTAAACGGGTTTTATTCGCTTGCATCGATAATTGTTATCGGCGTGGTTATTTGCGGTATTTCGGGCTATCTCCGTGACGGAAAGCTGCGTAAAGAGCACAAAGGAGATGAGTCGGAGGAAAAGAGAGTGTTCAACTCCACCGTAAAAGACAAGGTCAGCTTTATTGTCAAAACGCCAGATTTCAAATCCGAGCTTGTACTCATCATCATTTCTGCGGTAATATTGATTGTGATGCCGATATTGGTCGGAGCCGCTGCATACGGTGCCGAGTTTTTTGGCCCCGGAACGGTTGTGCTGATCGTTTTATGGATGATATTTATGCCTTTATATATGATCGTGCTCAATATTATCGCATGGTATCGGGCTTACAACAAATGCTACAAACGAAAAGAGTTTTGATTTCGGGTGTGACGTATGAAAGATGATATCGTCTTATTCGTGAAAACGGAACAGAAGTTGATTAACAACAATAAAAAGGTTTTCAAAACCGCTGTTGTTGTGTTTCTTTCTGCGCTGCTTTTGGGCAGTACTTTGCTGCTTGTGTGTAATGTAGCGGTAAAGCAAGTCGGCGGAAGGAATATGATAACTGTGGAGCAAGCGGGGGAGCTTGAGGACGTGGATTGTATTATTGTCCTCGGTTGCCGTGTTTTTGGCAGCGGAGCGCCGAGCAATATGCTTGCTGCAAGGCTGGACACGGGTATTTTGCTATATGATTGCGGTGTTGCGCCAAAATTGCTTATGAGCGGTGATCACGGTCAGAGGGAATACGACGAGGTCAATGCCATGAAAAATTATGCTGTTGCAAATGACGTTGTGTCATCCGACGTCTTTATGGATCACGCAGGATTTTCAACGTATGAGAGCATTTTCAGAGCAAAGGAAATTTTTGGAATAGATAAAGCCGTAATCGTAACGCAGGAATATCATTTGTACCGTGCGCTTTATATTGCCGAAAAGCTTGGGATCGAAGCATACGGAGTGGCAACCGCCCCCGAGGAATACGGCGGAGAGTTTTATCGCAGCTGCCGGGAGGTACTTGCACGCACAAAGGATTGTTTTTCCTGTATTTTCCTTCCTGAGCCTACTTATCTCGGTGATTCGATACCTATCAGCGGCGACGGTAACGTTACCGATGATTGATAATTGCAGGATTTTAGCCTCATTACCCGTGAATCCAATGTGTTTATTATACTGCTTGCAATTTCAGCCAAAATATTATAAAATATTACAAGACATTTATATAAATTATAAAAATCTCATTAACTTACAGGGGGACTAAAAAATGGAAGAATTGGTAGCAAAGCAAACGAAAGAGGTTTTTGAGCTTGTATGCCAGACATTCGATGACAGAGGACTTAAATACGAGAGAAACGACGAGGAGATGTTCGTTATATGTCGCGGCCGCGGTGATGATCTTCCCATCGACATAGGAGTTTTCGTTAATCCGAGAGCTCGAGTTATTTCGCTTCTGTCCCCGTTGCCCTTTAATATCGCTGAGGATAAGAGAATTGAGGTTGCGTTGGCGGTTTGTACTGCAAATCACGGTCTTGTTAACGGCAGCTTTGATTATAACATCGGCACCGGTGCGATCAGCTTCAGAGCAGTAAACAGCTATCTTGACACCGTTCCCAGCAAGTCGCTTATCGATTATTTGATCTCTATCGTAATCCGTACAGTTGATGATTATAATGACAAATTCCTTGCGGTTTCCACCGGTATGATGACTGTTGAGCAGTTTATCGAGTGGGAAGACAAAATGTTTAACGGTTAATCCTATTCTTGTGTAAGCGTGCCTTTTTTAAGGTGCGCTTACCTTCATTCCGAGGAGTTGTGCTATGAAGTGGGAGCTTTGTTTGATATGTTCGGCGCTGATTATCGTTACGTCAGTCATTCTTGCGATAATCAAGGCAAATGTAAGATGTAAAAGCATCAGACGCCTGATCCCCAAAAGAATACTGTTTTTCGGAACGGTGCTTTCAACGTTTGTGCTGGTAATTCCCATTACCGTCAGCTCGCTTGATAGGACGGATTGCGGTATTATCGAGATACTGTTCGAGTCGGTTCACAATGCCGTGAGCCTGTTTATACAGGAAAGCGATCTCGAAAAGGTGCTGACCAGCATCGGTGACGTTCCCGATTGGGTATTCAGGGGATATACCGTTTTATTCTCGGCGTTTATGGTTTTCGCACCGCTGGTGACGGTTGACGCCGCACTGTCATATTTTAGGAATTTCAATGCTTACAAAAGCTTTTGGCTCCATTTTTGCGCATCGGTTTATGTGTTTTCCGAGCTTAACGAAAAATCCTATACCCTTGCAAAAAGCATAGCCTCGGGCTCGGACAAGAACCGCTTTATAGTTTTTGCGGGTGTAATCGACGGCAAGGACGATGCAACTCTTGAGCTGTTGGATAAGGCAGACGAGCTTGGAGCAGTATGCTTCAAAAAGGACATTGTCGAGATCAACTTTGGCTTTCACAGCAAGCGCAGCGGTATCAGCTTTTTTGCCATAAGCAATAACGATGCCGATAACGTTCAGCAGGCTCTCAAACTCATCGAAAGATACAAATACAGGGAGGAAACAAACCTGTACGTATTTTCGATTTCGCCCGAGGCGGATATAATTCTCTCCAACGTATTTGCTCACGAGGAGCACGACAGGGATTGCGGCAGTAGGGTAAAAATCAAGCTTCGCCGCATAAATGAGGTGAGCTCGCTGATAAACCGCACGCTGTACGATGTCGGTTACGAGAGTATTTTTGAGAGCGCATATCCCGACGGGAGCGGCTGTAAGCATATCAACGCCATCGTTCTGGGAATGGGTCATCACGGAACCGAGATGACAAAGGCGCTTGCGTGGTTTTGCCAGATGGATGGCTATAAGCTGGAGGTAAATTCATTTGAGCTTAATGTAAACGCCGAGGAAACATTCAAATCGCTTTGCCCCGAGCTTATGTCCGAAGACTTCAACGGACACTATGATATCGAGGGCGAAACCGCCTACAAAATAACCGTTCACTCGGGAGTTGACGTCAATACCGAGAGCTTTGATAAAATGCTTGCATCTATGCCCCGCACCACCTATGCTTTCGTATCCCTCGGCAGTGACGAGCTGAATATTGCGGCAGCTGTCAAGCTTCGCAGTATGTTCGAAAAGCTCGGTCAGTATCCCGTGATCCACTCGATCGTATACAATTCCGAGACAAAGCTTGCTCTTGAGGATGCCGTAAACTTCAAAAATCAGCCGTACGGTATTCGGTTTATCGGCGGAATTCGGGATTCATATTCCGAGTCCTGTATCCTTAAATCGGATGTTGAGGATGCCGCACTCAAACGTCATCTCGTGTGGGGTGATGAGGACAGCTTCTGGCAATATGAATATAATTACAGATCGTCGGTCGCATCTGCTATTCACAGCAAAATGAAAAGGCTCTGCGGTATTTCGGGAGCCGAAAAATCACCCGATGAGCGCACCGAGCAGGAAAAACGTACCGTGCGTGTGCTTGAGCATCGCCGTTGGAACGCTTATATGCGTTCTATCGGATACGAGTACGCAGGAACTACCGATCCTTCGGGCAGAAACGATATGGCAAAGCTTCACCATTGTCTGACTGCATTCGACCAACTGCCCCCGAATGAGCAGGAAAAGGACGACGATTGATTATAATTACGCAAAAATAATCCAAATACGGAGATTCCACAATGACCGAGATTAAATATACCGATCTTTTGCAAAAATATGATACTGCGGCAAGGGCGATTCCGGGCGTGGTGTCAATGTTTTCGGCAGAGCGTTTTGTGCTCGTCATACTTTACGATATCCTTAACGTCACGGGAGATATGACCTCGCCGGAGTACCTTAACCTGCTGGCTATGACGACCTCAAGGATATCCGATATTGCAGGCACCGCAAGCCGTATTGAGGAATATCTCAAAAGCGGCAAAGGCTCGTCGCTGTCCGACAGCCTGTATATAAAAAAAGCCATACTTGATATATCCAAGCAGTCAAAGAATGCCGGTATTGATGAGATATCGGCGGTAATGCTGCTCACGAATATTTTTTCCACACCCAATGCCTCCCTGCCCGAGCTGATAGTTCAAAGGCAGGAGGAGCACTATCAAGCCGCCGAGCCGGAAAAGCAGACTACTGCCGAGCCGGAAAAGCAAGCGGAGTCTACCGAGTCAGCCGAGCAAGAAAAACTGCCTGCCGAAACTGTAAAGGAAAAAATAGCCTGCCTTGTATCGGACGTAAAGCGTATCCGCAGTGAGCTTAAAAGCAAGGTGTACGGTCAGGACAACGCCGTAAACGTTTTTGTTACGGGATATTTTCAGGCAATGATGCTCTCAATGCTCGATAAGTCAAGGAGAAAGCCCCGTGCCACCTTCCTTTTTGCAGGCCCGCCGGGTGTCGGTAAAACCTTCCTTGCCGAGACAGCTGCCCAAACGCTCGGGCTTCCGTTCAAGCGTTTTGATATGAGCGAGTATTGCGATAAAGAAGCGGCGATTGAGTTTTGCGGCAGTGACGGCGTATACCGAAACAGCAAATCCGGAAACTTTACCTCATATCTCAGCGAGAATCCCGAGTGTGTGCTATTGTTCGATGAGATCGAAAAAGCGCACATCAGCATAATACATATGTTCCTGCAGATCCTTGATGCCGGCAGGATCAGGGACAGTAAGACCGATGAGGAGCTGTCCTTAAAGGACGCCATTCTCATTTTTACAACCAATGCGGGCAAGCGCCTTTACAGCGAGAGCGATACAGAGGATCTTTCTACTCTGTCACGCAAGGTTGTGCTCAAGGCGCTTCAGAATGACGTAAATCCTCAAACAGGCACGCCCTATTTTCCGGGCGCGATCTGCTCCCGTTTTGCTTCGGGCAACGTGATTATGTTCAACCATATGGGCGCACATAACCTGCACGCTATTGCAAAAAGGGAAATACTCCGCAATGCAAACAACCTTACCGCCGAGACGGGCATAAAAGTAAAAATCGACGAGAAGGTTTATACCGCAATGCTTTTTGCCGAGGGTGCAAACGCAGATGCAAGAACTATCACGAGCCGTGCTTCCTCGTTCCTGAATGATGAGCTTTATGAGCTCTTCCGTTTGATTAACGCAAAAGGTGTCGGAAGCAAAATTTGCGATATTGAGAACGTTAATATCTGCGTAGATCTGAATGATACCGCTAAGGACGTGGCAACACTGTTCGAGGCGGATGAAAAAACGCGTATTCTCGTTTATTCCGATGAGAACACCGTGTCGCTATGCGCCTCGAAGCTTTCCTGGGCGAACGTTTCGGGAGTATGCGATTATGCATCGGCAACCGAGGCGATCCAAAAGCACGGCGCCGATTTTGTAATGATCGATATGCTCTGCGGCGCCGATGAAAGGAGAAGACGTATCCTCAATATCGAGGATGCCGATTCACCTGCAAGGGACTTTTTCAAATTCCTGCGTGAAAAGCACAGCGGTATTCCCATATACGTGCTCGTCGGACGAAACGGTGAGTTTGGCGAGGAGGAAACGGTATCCTTCCTCAGACAGGGTGTCCGCGGAGTGCTGTATCCCTACAAGGGAAATAATGCGTTTTCGAAGCAGGTCAAAACGCTTGCGGACTCGCTTCATCAGCAAAAGGGAATCAAAAACCTTGCAAGCGCAAACAAGCTTGTCACCTTTGAAACCTCGCAGTCGATCTCCAAAAACGGAAAAACCGCTACCATCATCCTGTTCGATTTCCGTTCTGTGCTTGCAATAGACTCGGAGGACTCGGGCAGTATTCTCGGCTCGGCATCAAAGCCCAATAAAACCTTTGACGACGTTATCGGAGCAGAGGCGGCAAAAGATGAGCTGAGGTATTTTGCCGAGTATTTGCGTGATCCCCGCAAATTTGCCGATACGGGAGTCAATGCGCCCCGAGGAGTGCTTCTTTACGGGCCTCCCGGCACGGGAAAGACCATGCTTGCAAAGGCTATGGCTTGCGAGTCGAATGCTACCTTTATCACAGCCGAGGGCAACCAGTTCCTCAAAAAATACGTCGGAGAGGGCCCCGAGAAGGTTCACGAGCTGTTCAGAACAGCCCGAAAATACGCACCCTCGATCCTGTTTATCGATGAGATAGATGCGATTGCCAAGGAAAGAGGCGGCGCAAACGAAACAGCCGCAAGCGCCGAGGAGGTGCTTACGTCATTCCTTACCGAGATGGACGGCTT
>JAZNCU010000058.1:0-21423 GCA_045587745.1 Eubacteriales bacterium
AATCCGCTCTAATCGCTCTATCAGAACGTCTGTGTTTACAGCCGGTACCGATTTTGCGGAGCTTGGTGAGTTTGGCAAGGAGGAAATAAACCTTGGCGATTACTCCTGCTTTGTTGCACGGTACGGCGAGGATGATAATGATGTTTATTCCGAGGTTTATGCACTTATCGAGTACGAAACCGCATACAGAGCACAGGAGGACACTCACGATTACACCGTCAATACCAGCCGTGTATCCTCAGGCGGATTGATGTACGTAAACGAGAACTTTATACGTAACGGCGACAACGTACCTCCCACTGATCCGTTTATTGAGGTCGGTATTGATCTTATTCCCGACAATCCCAATCTTATAAAACGCACCTCCGGCAACACAAATTACACTCTGTCGGTAACTGAGGAAGGAAAACTCAAGCTTACGGTAGACGACAGCTCTTTGAACTGGGTTACAGTAAGTTACTCCGTTTCGGAGTCTGTTGACCTTTCAAAGTATAACAGGCTGTATTTCGGTGTCACCTGCGATGCTGCGGTTAAGTGGAACGTTCTGATTAACAGTGCTACTGCTATCAATTTTTCGCAGATTAACTATGAGGATTTCGGATACGTTAATACCGTTCCCAGCGACATTACCGGTACATGGTGCGGATATATCGACGTAACCGAATATATCAAGGACGGCAGACTCTCATCCGTATATTTCACTGCAGCTACACCCGGTGCGACAGTTACGTTTGACTATATGTTCCTTGCAAGCTCGGACGGTGTCCCTGTAAGGTTTATAACAGATGAGAATATCGTAACCGCCGTTGAGTACGCAAGCGGTGCATCTGTTTCGGCTCCTGCCGATCCCTATAAATTCGGCCATACCTTTGCAGGCTGGTATTCAGACGAGGCTCTCACGCAGGCGGCCAGTTTCCCGCTTACGGTTGGTGACAGCACCACAAACCTCTATGCAAAGTTCGTGGCAAATAACGAGATTTCGGTCGAAAAAACGTTCAGCTCCAAGGAGGTTTCTTTTGAGAAAACTCCCGTCACAAAAATTGTTGTGCTCGTCGTTTGCGTAATTATGATTTTTTCAATGATATTCGTACTCGCAAAGAAAGCCTCGAGCAAAAAACGTAAAGGAGCACAAAAATGAAAAAACGTTTAATTGTATTGTTGGCATTTACGCTTGCACTTTCGATGCTTTTAGGATTAACCGCATTCGCAAAGGATAGCTGCAGTCTTAACGCCACACACGATATAAAGGACGGCAAGGTTATCGTTACGGGCGAGATCTGCAATATCGAAAGCGAACCGGGGATAGTGCTGGTAGACTATAATGTATTTTACGATAAGGAAACTCTCAATCTTACATCCTACGATGTGAAAATGCCTTCGGCTTGGGAGCAATACGTTTCAACAGAAGAAGCGGAGGATCTCTCGGTATCAGAGGACGGTGTTTTCAGGTGGAGAGTTCTTATAAGCAATGAGGTTGCGATTCGGGAAGACGGTGAGTTTATCGTCACTCTCGAGTTTACGGTCAAATCCTCTGCGCAGAGTACCGATATCTCGTTTATTCCCGAGACTGTACTTGATTACAATTTCGGATCCGTTGCCTCCGAGGAAAAGCGTGTTGTGATAGATCTCAGCTCTGTTGGCTCTAGCGGTAATCACAGCGGGGATATTTCGGTCGATATTTCGTATGATAATAATGCCTCTGATAAGAATGAAAGCAGTAATGATGCTGTCTCCTCGGGAAACCTGCCGAAAGATGAAAACTCAGATAATTTGCACGGAGGCACACAGTCCAACAACGGTGCCGTATATTGGATCTTCGGTATTGTTACCGTTATAGCGGTTGCCGTTGTAATTATCGTTATGGTCAAAAGGAAAAAAGGCTAATGAAAAAATTTCTTACCGAAAACAGCGGTCCGATAATTAAATTTCTAAGCAACCACATCGTTATGTCGATACTCGGTATTATGGTCGGTCTTGCAATACTTTCTGCCGAGGGCAACGTTGACGGTATGTCCTCGCTTGCTCTCGTAGGCGGACTGTTTTGCGTTGGCTTTTTGTGCTTCCTTCAATATGACGGAATGTTCTTTTTCGGCTCCAAGGATGGCATAAAAGCACGTGCCGATGGTAAAAAGCCCCGCTACTTCAAGGGTGCACTCGTATCACTCGTTGCTTATTCTCCCGTTATACTCACGGTCATTGCTCTTTTTATCGCTCAGCTTATCGAGCGAGGGGGACAGGAAAACGCATCCGGTGTGCTTCTGTTCCTGTTCTATGCCATTCAGGGCAGCTATATTTCGTTTTACAGCCTTATTGGTAAGCTCGGCCCCTCACTATTTGCCGTTATCACACTTATTCCTTCGTTTGTTGCGGCAACACTCGGCTATATAATGGGTGCTTTGGATATGCCTATCCGAAAGCTGCTTGGCTTCAATATCAAGCCTCCTTATGACGGACCCGTCGAAAGACGCCGTGACTACCGCGAGCAGGGCGGAAGCGATAAGGAATAAATTATCTTTTTCTTTCATAATTATCACTCGGAGTGATTTTATGAAAGATAACGAATTCCGTGACGTGCGTATAAGCTTATACTTGCTTGCGTTTTTGCTTTTGTTTGCGCTTTTGTTTTACTTTTTTGCGTCAATGTTCAGCTCAATGGGCTTCAAGGCGTTAAAAGCAAGCACCGATTCGGTTGATGATAATCGGATAACTATTATTATTGATGCAGGTCACGGCGGTGAGGATCCCGGTGCCGTGGCAAACGGTGTTGTCGAAAAGGACCTCAATCTTGAGGTAGCTCTGCTTTTGGAAGGATATTTTAGCTCCGCGGGCTATAAAACGGTGCTCACACGTAATGATGACTCCTTGCTATACGGCAATGAATCGGTAAACAAAAAGCGTCACGATCTGATAAACCGTGTCAAAATCGCCGAGGATCACGGCGATGATGCAATATTTATCAGCATACATATGAACAAATTTTCGGCATCGTTCTACAAGGGCTTACAGACATTCTATTCCGAGAACAGCTCCGATTCCGCATTGCTTGCCGAGTCTATTCAGCAAAGCTCCTATCTGTTGACACCCGATAATAACAGAAAGATCAAAAGCGGAATGGGAACGATTTATATTTTGGAAAATATCCAAATACCTGCGGTGCTGGTAGAATGTGGATTTATTTCCAATCCCGATGAGGCGTTATTGCTTTCGGATCCTGTATATCAAAGGCAGCTTGCTCTATCGATATATTTGGGAGCTTGTGACTATATAAAAGGAGCAGCCAATGAAAACTGAGTTTTATTGCGAAAACTGCGGATATGTATCGCCGAGATTCTACGGAAAATGTCCGGAATGCGGTGAATGGAACAGTTTTGTTGAGCGCAATATCGAACCCGTGCAAAAATCAAAACCTAAAACAGACCGTAAGCCCTCGTCGCAGGTGTCGAATAACCCCAAAGCTTGTAGAATAGCGGATATTTCTGCGCTTGAAAAGGAACGGATCGGAACAGGTATTTCGGAGTTCGACAGGGTTCTCGGCGGCGGAATTGTCGCAGGCTCGGTAGTGCTTTTGTCAGGCGAGCCCGGTATCGGAAAATCAACGCTTCTGCTTCAGATCTGCCGTAGTATCGGTATCGGTTCAAACGTGCTTTACGTTACGGGCGAGGAATCACCGTCCCAAATTAAGCTCCGCTGCCGCAGACTGGGTGTGGATGCCGAAAAGGTATATATTCTGAGTGAGAACTCGGTTGACGAAATCATCGGAGAAATTAACGCCTTAAATCCCGAAATAGTTATTATTGACTCTATACAGACGATGTATGATAGCAGCTATCCCTCGTCTCAAGGAAGCGTCACTCAGGTCCGCCAATGCGCTCTTAAGCTGATCGCAAAAGCAAAGGAGGACGGAGTTTCAATGCTTTTGGTCGGTCACGTCAACAAGGAGGGTGCTATAGCGGGTCCCAAGGTGCTTGAGCATATGGTAGACGCCGTGTTGTATTTTGAAGGCGACAAGCAGCACGCTTACCGCATTATTCGTGCCGAAAAGAACAGATTCGGCTCTACCAACGAGATAGGCGTTTTTGAGATGGGTGACGAAGGTCTTACCGAGATCGAAAAGCCCTCAGAAATGCTTTTATTACAAAGACCAAAGGGTGTCCCGGGCAACTGTCCCGTTTGCGTTATAGAGGGTACCAGACCGATTATAGCTGAGGTTCAATGCCTCTGCACCCAAACGGTATATCCGTCACCGAGGAGAATGTCCTCAGGCATAGATTACAATAGGATGGTTCTTTTGCTTGCGGTGCTTGAAAAACGACTTGGACTAAAGTTTTCTACGCAGGACGTTTATCTCAACGTAGCCGCAGGAATGCGCCTTGTTGAGCCCGCCTGCGACAGTGCGTGTGCGATGGCTATGATGTCCACCTTTAAGAACATTCCTATTCCTGAGGATTTGATAGTATTTGGTGAGATAGGTCTGGCAGGGGAGTGCCGAAGCGTAACAAACTGTGCGACACGTGTAAATGAGGCAGTTCGACTCGGATTTAAGAGGATAGCTCTGCCTTACAGAGCAGCAAGCGCCTTAAAAAAAGTACCGAGTGACATTGAAATCATACCGATTCACGGTGTTTTTGACCTCTTTAAGCTACTCAACGGTTGATCGTTAACATTTTGTTCATATTTAGAAAGGGGAGTTATGGAACGATTTTGCGAGCCTAATTTGCCGAGCAGCAGGGTGAGATCGGCATTTATATCCTCAATTTTACCCGATGCAATAGTTAACGAGCTGAATGATTACGGAATCGAAACGTTTAAGCTCGGTAAAAGCAAAAATCTCCCGGGCGAGCTCGCATATCATCCGGACCTGCTCGTAAATAACTTCCGCAAAGGCCACTGGGTTTATGAGGAAGATGCCGATTATATACCGCGAGAAATGCCCGGATTTGACAAAAAGAGCTTCCATGAGAACAATATCCAATTAGGAAAAATATATCCTTATGACTGTCTGTTTAACTGCTTCCGTATTCATAACACTGTTATATGCGGTAAGAAGGTAGCTGACTTTATAAAATTCAACATTCAATACGAGGGCCTTGATGTGATCTACGTGCCGCAGGGATATGCAAAATGCTCAACTGTACTCGTCAGCAGTGATGCAGCTATTACCTGTGACAGGTCGATATACAAAGCCTTACGAAGCCTTTACGTTGACGTGCTTTTATTGCCGAATAATGAAGGCGTTTCACTTAACGGATACAGCTGTGGATTCCTTGGAGGCTGTGCAACACTGTTGGATAAAAACCTTCTTGCTTTTACAGGAAATCTTAATACATATAAATACGGAGGAAACATCACTGATTTTTGTAAGAATCACGGAGTAGATGTATTTTCGCTTACAAATGAAAGTATGTATGATTACGGCGGAATACTTCCACTAACGGAGATGGTACCGTCTGATGAAATAGTTTAGTAAAAAACGGCGTTTTTATGTCAAACGCCGTTTTTATTCTCAAAATCACTCTATTTATTGAAATTCCACTTCCCTCCATTGTATAAAATTTTTATTTTGTTTAATTGTATATAAATTTTTGATAAGACAAATACGTTCCCTTTTACCCTTTTTAACGTGAGAGCAAAAAAGTAATGAATGTACGTAGTTCTTGGGATAGAAATAAGGATGTGTAGATTTATTTTTACACATCCTTTTGTTTGTATTCTATTATTTTGTAATTGTATTCTTATTTAGATTACGTGGCAGGTCGGGGTTTCTTCCCTTAACAGCGGTAAGCTTGCAAGCAAACACCTGAGCAAAAAGCGCAAACATGAATGGCGCGACACAATCACAACCGAGATTGGGAATTTTGAATCCAAGCTCTCTGCCCTCAAGAATACTAACGTTATCCGAAACGAGCACAACCTCTGCACCAAGGCTGTCAAGCTTCTCGAGCATTTCCTTACAGTTGTCAAGCACAGGACCTTCAGGAGCGTAAAGGATAACAAAGGTGCCCTCGTCTACCTGAGCAAGCGGCCCGTGCCAAAAATCGGAAACGGAGTATGCCTTCATCTTAACATAGTTTGTCTCCTGAAGCTTGAGCATCGTCTCGAGCGCAACAGCCAAACTGTAGCCTCTCGATAATACAAAGCCGTGTTCGGTATTTGTGAACCTACGGATAATTTTTTCTATCTGATCCGGAACGTACGAAAGGAGCTCATCACAAGCGGCAGGTACGCTGTTAAGCTTTGCAAGAAATGCATCGTTATCTGCCCAACGGCCCGCAAGCAGCGCAAGCAAATACATTTGTGATGTGAAGGTCTTGGTAGCGGCAACGCTCTCCTCAAGACCTGAGTTGCAATATAGGTGATAATCACCGAACTCCGCCATTGGCGATGCAAGGTCGTTAGTAACCGAAACGGTAAGAGCACCGCATTCTTTAGCTCTCTCCATTACAGCAAGCACATCGGCCGCTTTACCTGACTGTGAAACGCCAATAACAAGTGCATCCTTGAGGTTGAGCTTACCGTTGTATGCGGTAATAACCGAAGGAAGCGCAAGTGCTGTGGGAATGCCTACGAGTGTGCTGATCAGATAGGAAGCGTAGATAGATGCGTGATCGGAGGTTCCGCGTGCTGCAAAATACACCATACGGATATCCCTCTGCTTGATGTCCAGGATAAGGTTTGAGAGAGTGATATCATTAGCGGACTTAAGCGAAGCAAGTACTTTAGGCTGCTCAAATATTTCCTTTTCCATTTTGGTCATAGCCAATACCCCTTCTTACAAAAGTAATATTATTATTCCCTATCGGTAAACACCTTTTCGGTGCGTTCCCAGGGATCCTCAGGACGTTCCTCGGGATGTTCCTCATAATAAGGCTCAATAACATACTTATTAACCACGGGATATGCCGCATAGACACCAATCAAATTGATAAAAGCAACTGCGAACAGCAGTATAAGCACAAGCGTGAACTGCGGAACAAGAATATAAGCATAAAACAGGATGAACACCGTAGCAACGGTCCCGAGAAGTGCACAAAGATTGCGCTTAATTCCCAAGGCTACAAGTAGCAGAGAATTTTTGAGTATCTTCCCTATCGTCATCTTGCATGTTACAAGCTGAATATACATATAGAATCGCATAAAATAAAACACGATTGCAAAAAAGATACACGCATAATAAAGAACCAGCGTAACAAAGTCATCGGCATTTGCACCGTAGGCAAATATATCATACACCAAAAACCAGCATATTATGATATCCAAAATGCTCAATACAATGCCTTGCCTGAAGTTCTTTTTAATTGCCGAGAAATAATCTCGCCAGGTGTCCACAACCTCGCCCTTACAAATATTACGCAAATTGTATACAAGACCGATGCTGGATATACCGAGCGTAAAAATCAGCAGGTAACCGATATAAACGCAAATCTGCGAATAAACAGACATAACGTTGAGCTCCGTGAGGGTACCTACGGCGCCGTATACAGCAGAAACTACCGGACCCGTCTCATTCTGCATTATACCGTACAAAGTGGCATACAACGGGTCTGTAGCGGTGGGAACGGCATCGTCAAGAAATCCGGCAACACCAAACAGCAAAAAAAAGATAGGAATGTTACAAAGAAAGAAAATAAGATTTGAAACAGAAATCTTGTTAAACCTCATCGAGGTCAGCTTGAAAAAGAATTTGAATCCAAGCTTTTTGTCGATAGCGGCCTGCTTTTTGCTTACTCCCCTGCCGTTCTTATTATTTGTACCTGAAAAGAAGTTGAATAATTTAGCCATTTAATCTTACCTATGCACGGGGATGGAATTTCATATAGCTGTTTTTCATTTTATCCTTGAGAAACTGAGCATAACGCTGTGTAGAAGATATATCGCTATGGCCGAGAATCACCTGGATGTCCTTAATATCGGCACCATTTTCCAAAAGGTGCGCCGCAAAGGAATGGCGAAGCGTATGAGGAGTAATATCCTTTTTTATACCGGCGGATTCGGCATAGATTTTGAGTATCTTCCAAAAGCCCTGACGAGTCATCCTATCGCCCGAGACATTGACAAAAAGCGCGTTTTCGTCAGGTCCGGACACCATAAGCTTGCGGGCATTGGAAAGATATGCATTGATAGCCTCAAGTGCGAGAGGATATATAAGAATAAACCTTTCCCTGTCGCCGCTTCCGCAACGTATGGTAGACATTTTCGGATTGAAATCATCAATATTAAGACCAACAAGCTCGCTGACCTTGATGCCTGTAGCATACAGCAGCTCAAGCATTGCTTTGTCACGAAGCCCTTTAATATCATTCGGATCGGGTTGAGAAAGGAGCTGCTCGATCTCCTTCGAGGAAAGTACGATTAGCTCTTTTTTTTCGGTCTTCTCGTTATGAATAAGCTTTGCGGGGTTAGTTTCACACTCACCTATAGAGATCAAATGCTGGAATACACCGCGGAGCGATGAGAGAGTGCGGCTGACGGAAGTAGACGAAAGACCGCATGAAACAAGGTGATCCTTAAACTCGGCAACGTCCTCACCGGTAACGGCACAAAAATCCTCTATTCCGTGCTCCTCGGCAAAAGAAGTAAACTTGGAAAGATCCCTGCAGTATGCCTGAACCGTGTTATCGGAAGAGCCCTTAACCTCTTTGAGATAGACGATATAATTATTCAGTTGTGAGGAGAGATCCTTTTTTACACAACCTGTCATTGCTGTGACCTACTCTTTACAAATTGATTATAGAGAAAAAAAGTGAATGAATTAAAAAAACACTGATAATAAACTGCAAAACATAAAACAGAAAAGGGCGTTTTGCAAAAATTGCTCTGCCTCCGTAAAAAGCACGTGTCGAGAAAATATAGCTCTCACAGAAGGTAAAAGCAATCAAAAACAAAGCCGCTGTCATACACAGAACAAGCAAAAGTACTCGAAACATACCATAATCACGCAACAAGAACTCAAGTATACCAATAAAAGAGCCTGCAGCGAACGAAAGCGCAAAGAACGCCGAGGGCGCGGCAATCCTTCCAAATACAGTCATACCGGAAAAAAAGACCGCAAAAACCGCTACATAAATATGCCAAAGGTGCAAAAATACAACGGGATAGGTCACCCCGCTTTGCGCAAAAAATGTATTTTTTACTATTCTAAGCACTCGAGCCGAGCCTTGCGGCAATGCAGAGAAGCACGACCCCAGCAAAAGCGAAAACAAAAACACAATAAAGAACGAGAGATAAACTCTGCGTCTTTTAGCAAAAGCGTTATTTAGACACTCACATAGCGTATCAAAGAAAAGTAAAATACCTGAGCGCGGCGGTTCATACGCAACAAGTGCAGTACATTTGATATCATCCAACACAATCACCGCTACATCCTATGCAGACAAGCAGTGAGTTATGTCAAGCTATCTGAAATTTCATCCGCACGGGAGGTACAAGCATCCATCGCTTCGGAGATAATATCGCAGAACATACGCTCTGCAAAAATATCAAGAGAGGCTCGAGTGGTTCCTCCGGGCGATGCTACGTTATTGATAAGCTGTTCAACAGACTCATCGCTCTTCTCAATCATCGTAACCGAGCCCTTTATAGTGCGGAGTATGAGGGGAAGCGCAATGTTTACGGGTATTCCCTGCTTCTCGGCGCCCTCAAGCATAGCTTTGATAAACAGAAAAACGTATGCAGGTGACGAACCGTGAACGGAAATAATAGAATTCATTTGCGCCTCATCAACGTTGACAACATACGCAACCGTTGAGAGCATACGGCAAACACCTTCAAACTCTTTCTTTGACACAAGCTCATTACAGGTGACGGCAATAACACCTTCGCCGACAAGAACCGGAGTAGAAGGCATAGTGCGTATAATACGTGCACTTCTGCCGGCAGATCTCGTAATAAAATCAATACCGACTGCGGCAGCAAAGGAAACGATAACTGCCCTGTCAAGCAGTCCCTCAACAGCGGCAAGAGACCTCATAACAAGCGAAACCGCACCGGGCTTAACAGCGATAAAAATAATCTCGGCATCGGTGCAAAGAGTATTGATCTCGGTACCGACGTTAATACCGAGCGATGCGAATTTGTGCAACTTTTCGGGATCAATATCACACACCGAGATAAGCTCTGCCGAAACTGCGTTGTTCTTGACAAGGCCGGCCGCAAAAGCATAAGCCATATTACCGCCGCCGACAAACAACAGCTTCTTTTGGTAGGGTGCTTGTTTAGACATAGATTATGTACCTCAAGTATTTCCGAATGTACCTTAACATAATAATACAAACAGCCAATTATTTCAAGTGCTTTTGAAAAATAAAGCTAAAATTGTTGATTATTGCCAATGATTATGTAAATCTAATTATGTTAACTCAATTATCCTTGCGATTATCTTGTGCTTATGTTTTGATTTCTCTCAACATATTGTTTTCTGACGATAAATTTTGTGATCGCCAATTGGTTTACAATAATTTTTCGACTGCATTTCTGTTTTTCCGATTGTCAAAATGCACAAATCAACTCTGTTCTGTTTGGGTTATACGCTGTATTGATATTTTGATACCCTTTTGTTATAATACCCTTAACCTCTTTATCACACTGCGAGAAGGGCTTTTGTATGCGTGAAATAATTATCAACAATAACGATGCAGGTCAGCGAATTGACAAATTTATAAAGAAAACTTACCCATCCTTCCCTTTTTCGCTTATGTATAAGCTCATCCGAAAGAAGCAGATTACCGTTAATCGAAAAAGGATAAAAGAGAATCACCTCCTCGCCGAGGGCGACAGAGTGCTGATATTTGCTCCCGAGGAGGCTTTTTGCGAAAAATCACAGGAGGACTTTGTCGGACTGAAAAGAGAGTTTGATATTGCATACGAGGACGAAAATATCATTATCGCCGATAAAAAAGCTGGTATGCTCGTGCACTCCGACAACGGAAGCGACAATAACACCCTAATAAATCAAATCAAAGCGTATCTCTACTCTGCCGGCGAATACCGTCCCGATGATGAGAACTCCTTTGTACCGTCGCTTTGCAACCGTATTGACCGCAACACAAGTGGACTCGTTATTGCAGCAAAGAACGCCCGTGCGCTCCGCGAGATGAACCATATTATCAAGGAGCGTCTTATCGATAAAACCTACCTTGCCGCTATTCACGGTATTCCCGAGAACAAAAGCGGAGAGATAAAGGTTTTCATCAAAAAGCAGGAAAGCACTAACACTGTCTCAGTTACGGATGCAAAAACGCAGGGCGCAAAGACCGCCATTACTGCATATCGCACCGTTTCGGTCAGCCGTGACAGAAAGCTGTCTCTCGTCGAGATAGATCTGCTGACCGGCAGAACACACCAAATCCGTGCAAGCTTTGCACATATCGGTCACCCCTTACTTGGCGACGGAAAGTATGCCGTTAACAAAGCAGACCGTGAAAGAGGGTTTAATCATCAGGCGCTCCACTGCGTTTCACTCCACTTCGGAAACTGCAGGGATTGCGAGCTTTTGGATTACCTCACCTCCAAAACCGTGTATTCAAAAGCAAAACCCGATTTTCTCAAGCTTTTCTGATCATTATGATCAAAAAGACTCCTGCAGATAGCAGGAGTCTTTTCTGTTGCTTCAAATTTCGTTTTTAATCAGGTCCTCGTATGACTCTCGACGTACGATTAGCTTGTCAGCGCCGTCCGAAATTGCTACCATAGCCGGACGAGGCACCTTGTTATAGTTTGATGCCATCGAGTAATTGTATGCGCCCGTAACCGCTACAGCAAGCAAATCGCCTTTTTTGAACCGAGGGCATACCATATCCTCACCGATAAGGTCATCGCTCTCGCAAAATCTTCCGCCTACGGTATATATGCTGTCACGCTCTGCAAGCGCTTTATTACAATTATAGACCGTGTATTTCGAGCCGTAAAGAGCGTACCGGGGATTATCCCCCATGCCGCCATCAACAAGCACGTATTTTTTATATCCGATGATTTCCTTGACACCGCTGACGTTGTACAACGTCATACCGGCATCGGCACATATATATCTGCCGAGCTCAAAAAGGAATGTCGGTTGATACATATTTCGCTCTTCTATCAGGCAGTCGAGCTGTTGCTTGATGGATTTGAACATCTCATCTACACAAATATGAGGATCACAGCTTACGTATCTGACGCCAATTCCGCCGCCGAGATTGATCTTTTTCAGCTCAATCCCAAACCTGTTATAAACCTCAAGCGCAAAATCCAGCATTATTGACGCAGCATCGGTAAACGGCTCGTAATCGAATATCTGACTGCCTATGTGACAGTGTATACCCTCAAGAACGAGGTTTTCGTATTGCAACGCCTTTTCAACGAATTCAATTGCCTGACCCGTTTCGATGGGCAAGCCGAATTTCGAGTCAACATTTCCGGTCACTACCGCCTTAAACGTATGAGGATCGATGCCCGGAGTAATTCTGAGCAGTATATTTTGCGCCATATTGCGTTTTTTACATTCTGCCGAGAGAAGCTCAAGTTCATCGGGATTGTCGACCACAAAGCCGCCTATGCCGCTCTCAAGCGCATATCCGATCTCCTCGGGTGTTTTACTGTTGCCGTGGAAATAGAGCTTATCGGCAGGAAAGTCCGCCGCAAGCGCAGTGTAGAGCTCACCACCAGAAACAATATCGGCCCCAAGTCCCTCGGAAGCAATAATACGATATATCTCCTTAACCGAAAGTGCCTTTGATGCGAACAAGGGCAGACTTTCCTTACCGAAATATTTCTCAATGGCATCCTTATATCGACGGCAATTCTCACGTACCCTGTCCTCATCGAGAAGATAAAGCGGTGTGCCGTATTTTTTGGCAAGAGTGGTTGTATCGGCACCGCCAAAAGCAAGGTGGCCGTTTTCAAGTACAGATATGTTAGTGTGAATCATTTATTTCTCCAAAAGAATATCTGAGTATCTCGTTCCAAAGACCGTCCCTTCCGAGGTCCTTCAAAGAGGAATAGAGAACAATCGAGGTATGACTGCGAAGAGCAGGATCCTCAAGGATTTTCCTGCACGCCTCGTTGAGCGCATTCCTACCAAGCTTGTCGCACTTTGTAGCAACAATAATGTAAGGAAGCTCGTAATAATCAAGGTATCCGAGCATCATCCTATCATCCTCGGTAAGACCGACACGTATATCAACGAGCTGAAGCACGAGCCTTAATGCCGTATTTCCTTCAAAATAGCCTTGAGTAAGCGATGACCATTTCCCTACGTCGCTCTTGCTTCGTCGGGCAAAGCCGTAGCCGGGGAGGTCAACAAGTGTCATCTTATTATCGACCTCATAGTAATTGACAGTTATCGTCTTACCGGGCTCCGAGCTTACTCGTGCAAGCTTTTTGCGTCCGAGGAGCGAATTCATAAGCGAGCTCTTCCCGACGTTGGATCTGCCCGCAAAGGCAACCTGCGGTATTCCGTTTTTAATAAGCTGCGAGCTGAGACCTGCGGTTATACGGAGATTTACGTTATGCAGGTTCAGATTGCCGTATTTCATTATCATACTGATTAGTTGAGAGCGATATCAAATACCTCCGACACGTGGCGTACGGGTATAAATTTGATCGACTCCTTAACCTCCGAGTCAAATTCCGAGATGTCGGGTTCGTTGTCCTTGGGAATAATTACGGTATCGGCGCCGCATTTGAATGCAGCAAGGCTCTTTTCCTTGAGTCCGCCTATAGGCAAAACTCTGCCGGTAAGAGTAATTTCGCCTGTCATACACACGTTCTGCTTAACCGTTCTGCCCGAAAGCTCACTTACAAGTGCTGTAGCTATGGTAATGCCTGCCGAGGGTCCGTCCTTGGGAATAGCTCCCTCGGGAACGTGGATATGTATATCTAGCTTCTCATGGAAATCCGACGGAATACCAAGGGAATTGCAATTTTTCCGTATAAAGCTGACCGCCGCACGGGCGCTCTCCTTCATAACGTCTCCGAGGTGGCCGGTGAGCTCAAGCTTACCGTTGCCGGGCATTGAGCTAACCTCAATGCGGAGCATCTCTCCACCGACAGACGTCCACGCAAGTCCGTTGACAATTCCCACCTCATCGGTGGTATAAATCCTGTCAGGCTTAAACTTTTTGGGGCCGAGAAGCTCGACTACGGTTTTGGCATTGACCGTCACCTTTCCCTCGCCGTCAACAATGCGCTTTGCAGCCTTACGGCATACCGACGCTATCTCGCGTTCAAGCGATCTCACACCGTTTTCCTTGGTGTAAGAGGTTATGAGTGTTTTTATGGCATCGTCGGTTATTTTGCATTGCTTGGAGCTAAGTCCGTGATTCTTTAGCTGCTTTCTGACAAGGTGATTCTTAGCTATAGCAAGCTTTTCCTTATCGGAATAGCTGTCCATATATATAACCTCAAGCCTATCAAGAAGTGCAGGAGGTATTGTCTCGGTAGTGTTTGCTGTTGCAATAAACATACACTCCGAAAGATCTACGGGTATTTCTATAAAGTTGTCACGGAAAGCGTTGTTCTGCTCACTGTCAAGGACCTCAAGCATCGCACTTGTGGGATCGCCGTGAACTGAATTTGCAAGCTTATCAAGCTCATCAAACAGCATTACGGGGTTGCTCGTGCCCGCCAGCTTGAGTGCGTTGATTATTCTGCCCGGCATAGAGCCGATATACGTTTTACGGTGACCTCTTATCTCAGCCTCATCGTGAATACCGCCAAGCGAAATGCGGACGTATTTCTTTCCGACAGCCTTTGCAATAGATTTTGCAATAGACGTCTTGCCGACACCTGGAGGACCCACAAAGCAAAGTATCTGACCCTTAAGATCAGGCCTGAGCCGCTTAACGGCAAGATATTCAAGCACACGCTCCTTGACCTTTTCGATACCGTCATGGTCGGCATCGAGTATTTTACGTGCCTTTTCAATATCCAGCCTGTCGGTGCTTTTTTTATCCCAAGGAAGCTCAAGACAGGTCTCGATATAATTCCTTATAACGGTCGCCTCGGGAGTGCCAAAGGGCATTTTTGCCAGCTTGGCATTTTCGGCAAGAAGCTTTTCTCTTACGTGCTCGGGAAGTTTTGCGCCCGAGATGGCCTTGCTGTACTCATCGCCATCCTCGCTGTATTCCTCAAACTCGCCGCCCTCACCAAGCTCATTTTTGATGGCACGAAGCTGCTCGCGGAGATATGCCTCACGCTGTCTTTTTTGAAGATTAAATTTTACCTTCTTCTGGATGTCGCCCTCGAGGTTGAATATCTCGATATCCTTTTCAAATATCTCGCAGAGTTTATGAATTCTCTTGACGGGATTGTATTCCTCGAGAAGCACCTTGCGCTCATCGAAATTTACTATAAAATTGCTGGCGATAAAATCCGAAAGCTGCTCGGCATCACGGATCTTGTTAGCCTCCTCAATAATCTCGGGAGAAGGTTTTGCAACGTAGGACAGATACTCCGAGAACACGTTGTACAGCTCTCTCGTTGCGGTTTTTTCCTGAGTGAACGAAGGAATTTTGCGGTTTTTGCGGGTAATAACCTCGCAAACTATCTTATCCTCACGGAAGAACGTCTCTCCCCTGTCGGCACGGCTGATTCCCTCGACTATAACCGAATAAGTGCCGTCCTTTTGGCGCATTGCGTGCTGAATTTTTGCAACAACACCGACCGTGGACAAATCCTTGTCACCGGGTTCGGTAACCGCCGCATCGTTCTGAGGAACAAGAAATATAAAACTGTCGTCACTAATGGAATCACGCATTGCGTTGATTGAAATCCTACGACCGATTTCAAAGCTTGTCGTGTTACCCGGAAAGATAACTATTCCACGCAGTGCAACAGTATTCATCGTTTGGGTATAAATCTCTGTCATTTTTTCTCCGTATCAACCAAGGGATGCCGCACCGATAATACCTGCATCGTTTCCGAGTGCAGCAATCTTGATAATGGTTTTTTTGTCACTGTGACGGGAGTACTGCTCACGCTCCACTATCTCGCGAAGAGGTGCAAGCAGGGTCTCGCCTTCCTTACTGATTCCGCCGCCGATGCTCAGCACCTCGGGCTGGAAGATGTTAATAAAATTAGTGATTCCGCATGCAAGGTACTTGATATACTCGTCAACTACCTCCCGGGCAATAGCATCACCTTTTTTCATAGCGTCAAACGCAGTTTTGCCGTTGACCTTGTTAATGTCTCCTCCGCACTCATTCCAAAGCTCACTGGACATATCCTTGAGCATTTTTTCTTTGGTGAGCATAATAAGCCCGCTTGCGGATGCATAGCACTCCAGGCAGCCGTGTCTGCCGCAGGTGCACTCTATACCGTCCTTGACGATAACAATGTGGCCAAGCTCGGCACCGGAGTAGTTAAAGCCTGCATAAACCTTACCGTCGATAATAATACCGCCGCCCACGCCTGTTCCTATGGTAATAAAAATCGAATCCTTGTAGCCCTTGGCTGCGCCGTATCTCGCCTCACCCTTTGCGGCAGCGTTGGCATCGTTATCAATATAGATCTTTTTGATGCCCGTGCGCTCCGACAGCTTTGCGGCGATGGGATAGTTGAGGAAAGGAAGCGTAGAAGCATAAATAATCGTTCCTTTTTCGCTGTCGGCGCTTCCCGGAGAAGCTATTCCGGCATACTCGATATCATCTACGGTGAGGCCTGCATCGGCAATTACTTTTTTGCAAAGCTCTGCCATATCGTTGATAATTCTGTCTCCATCCTCATCACGCACTGTAACACAGCTGTCTTTAACCAAAATTTTGCCGTTGTCGTCACATACACCAGCTTTTATAGACATTCCGCCGAGATCGATTCCAAGATAATACATTTACTTATCCTCCATATTTTCACTTTGCTGCAAAAGACGTTTTTCAAATTCCTGTGCCGTGTTGTAGCCCATTTTCTTTTGACGGTTATTCATTGCCGCTATCTCAATAATTACCGCAAGATTTCGACCGGGCTTAACAGGTAGAGTTATCGATGGGATTTTGATATCAAGTATCTCGGTATACTCGGTATCAAGACCAAACCGATCATACTGCTTTGCGGAATCCCACAGCTCGCAGTTTATCACAAGATCGATCTTCTCAGATTCCTTGACCGAACCCATACCGAATATACGCCTGACGTCAACGATACCTATGCCACGAAGTTCAATATAGTGCTTGATTAGCTCGGGAGCACTACCGACAAGCGTAATATCCGAAACACGCTTGATTACTACCGCATCGTCGGCAATAAGACGGTGGCCTCGTTTTACAAGCTCAATAGCGGTCTCGCTTTTTCCGATGCCGCTGTCACCGGTTATAAGTACGCCCTCGCCGTAAACCTCAACAAGCACTCCGTGAGTGGTGATTCTCGGAGCAAGCTGTATGTTTAGCGTCGCTGTTATTGCGGCAGATACCTTTGATGTCTCGCGCGAGGAGCGCAAAAGACAGGTATCACTGTTCGTTGCCGCCTCGTACAGCTCGGGAAAAATGTCAAGCGAATAGGTAACGATAACCGCCGGAACGTGCATAGAAAACAGCCGATCAAGCGATTCCTTTCTTTCCTTTGGGGTAAGCGATGCAAGATAGCTGTGCTCCATATTACCGATAAGCTGAAGCCGCTCGTTCTCAAAATCCTTAAAAAATCCTGCAAGCGGCAGTCCGGGGCGGGATATATCCGAGCGATGAATTTTCATCTTGTCAAAATCAGTTGAACGGTAAATTATCTCAAGATTCTGCTTTTCAACCAGCTCGGACAAAAGCACTGTATAATCCTTACTCACCATACGGTATATCCTCCTCGTCCTGATTTGTTTCGATATCATCATAGGAACGATATTCGTTAAATTTACGGACAGCAGTGCCAAAGCCGGAAATACCTGCAACGGCAAATATAATTGCCAAAGGCAGCACAACCGACATTACCTTAACGGCATCGCTGTTGCCAAAAATATCTGTCCATAGCGAGAAATAGAAATTAATAAATTTGATGACTTGATTAAGCACAGTTCTCCATGCATTCGTAATCATTCCGAACAACGTACTCGAATTGCCAACGGTTTTCTGGCTCAATTCCTCGGAAGTATACCCTACCGAATCAAGAAACGAAATACTCTTAATCTGATAAAAGGTAATGGCGAACAGAACAACAGAAAGCATTGAGTAATACGCCTCTCTTGTGAGCGAGGAAACGTATTCGGTCAAAATTGTACGTTTGCTGACCCTGACAGGCGAATAGGACATAAAATACACTTTATTGCCACTGCAAAGAAGCGCTTTTTTGCCCTCGGCGGCATACTCGGAAATTATGGCCTCACCCTTCTCGCATTTGGGCGAAATCCCAATATTTTCGCAGGTGTAAAAATAAACCTCGCCCTCGTGCTGCTCAAACTTGAATTTTGAGTCGTTGATCGAAACAAGCAGATAACCCTTTCTGCCCATATCGTTAAGCCATGCAAGCTCGGCATTCTTTGAAGTAAATATTTTGAATTTTGAGATAATGGGATTAGTTCCCGCATTATTTATGTCCATAAGTCACCCTATAGAAAGTAAATTCGCCTTAAACATAGGTATTCGAATTAATTATACTACAGCGTAACGAAAAAGTCAATAAATCACTGTAAGCATAACACTCTTTTTTGGAATCTTTATATGCATTAAATATTAAAATGCTCTTGAAAAACAGCACTGCGTATGTTATAATGCTCGGGTGAGATATGAAATATGGCCATACTAACCGGGGAGTCAGCGGTGCCTTGTACCTGCAATCCGCTATAGCAGGGGCGATATACCCTTTGAGGGCTTCGTTTGTGTTGCTGCACCGGAATGACCTTGTTGAGATGCGGGTCTTTGCGCAATTTGCTGCCGTGAAATATGTCAGGCGGGGAACCGAGCAGCATTAAGCGGATTTGCAGATGTGATGCAGAGGGCGCCTGTATTGAGAGGGAGTTTCGGTTACCGGATGGAAGCGCAGTTCGATTTGGGTTGTATGGTCATATTTTGTATCTCAACTTTTGATAAGGGGAAATGCCGATGTATCTTTCGCTGTACAGAAAATGGAGACCGCAGACCTTTGACGAGATGTGCGGACAGGATCATATAACAGCCATTCTCCGCCGTCAGTGCGCCGAGAACAGAGTTTCGCACGCATATTTGTTCTGCGGCACTCGCGGTACCGGCAAAACCTCTACCGCCAAGATACTCGCCAAGGCTGTCAACTGCGAAAATCCTATCGGAGGCAACCCCTGCAACAAATGCGCCTCCTGCAAATCGATTGACAACGGAAGCGCTACCGACGTGCTTGAAATGGACGCTGCCAGCAACAACGGCATCAACGACGTTCGTGATCTGCGTGACGAGATAGTCTACCCCCCTACCGTTCTTAAAAAGCGTGTATACATCATTGACGAGGTGCATATGCTCTCGCAGGCGGCGTTTAACGCACTCCTCAAAACACTTGAGGAACCGCCCGAGTACATTGTTTTCGTGCTCGCCACTACCGAGCTGAACGCACTCCCACCGACAATTATTTCACGCTGTATCCGATTTGATTTTTCCAGGATCGATGAGGAAGCAATTCGCAATCGACTTGACTTTGTTGCAAAAAGCGAGCAAATAGAAGCCGAAAGCGATGCGCTTGACTTACTTGCAAGACTTGCCGACGGCTCGATGCGTGATGCGCTATCTCTGCTTGAGGCTTGCTCAAACGGAACCGAGGGCACTATTACCTGTGATGGCATCAGGAATATCCTCGGGCTTGCGGGCGAGGATACAGTATACGGCTATTTGAGCGCCGCCGCCGACAGCGACACTGTAAAAGCACTGGATATCGTTTCTGAGGTTCACCGTTCCTCCAAGGATATCGGGGTTTTTATTGATGACCTTGCCGTTGCGGTCAGGGATATACTTATTGAAAAGCAGTTAAAGCGATTCGGAAGGCCCTCGCGGCTTAACAATCCCCGTATCACCAAGCTGGTTGAATCCATTACCGGTGAAAAGCTGTTTTATATCAGCTCTGTTCTTGAGGAAACGCAGTCAAGAATATCCAAATATACGCTTAATAAACGTCAGGTGCTCGAGCTTGCCACAATACGGCTTTGTGATCAGGCACTGTCGGACTCGGTCAAGGCTCTTGCGGCACGTGTTGCCGAGCTTGAGAAGAAGATAGCCGTTATGAGCGTAGTTGGTGCACCAATAGTGTCCGCACCCGTTGCTGAGCCGCAGGCCAAGCCGAGTGTTGCCGACAAGCCTGCGCCATCCGAAAGCGTTTCTGCTCCGTGTGAGAGCAAGCGTGCTGCGTTTACATTGCTCCCCGAGCTGTTTGAGGCGCTGTTCACCTCACCCGAGATAACCGCCTTTATTGAAAAATCAACCGTCACCACCGACGGAACTACGGTTTATTTTTCGGGAAACGCAATTACTGTTCAAATGCTGTCGCTCGGCGATAACGAAAGGATCATTTCGGATGCCGTGGCACTGGTTACCGGCAGGATACACAAAATTGTATTTGAAACCGTTACTGAAGTGAAGCTTGACGAAAATCAGGTTTCGCTCATTGATGAATTATAATTTGGAGGTAAAATATGAAGGTAAGACTCCCTAAAGGTATGGGCGGCGGCCCGCAGGATATGAATACGCTTATGCGTCAGGCTCAGAAAATGCAGGAGGATATGGCTGCAAAGCAGGAAGAGCTTGAGGCAAAGGAATACGAAATCAGCGCAGGAGGCGGTGTTGTTAAGGTAAGCATTAACGGTAAAAAAGAGATTCTTTCCATCAACATCGAGCCCGAGATCATTGATCCCGACGATGCCGAAACACTTCAGGATATCCTTGTAGCCGCAGTTAATGAGGCGATCAAAAAGGTTGAGGATATCAACTCCGAGGAAATGGCAAAAATCACAGGCTCCATCCCCGGAATGCCTGCCGGTTTTTAATCGCGGAGGAAGAATATGACTCCCTCACTTGAAAAGCTGATAAACAGTTTCGCTTCGCTTCCCGGAATAGGACGTAAGGGTGCGGCAAGAATAGCATATAAAATCCTTGACATGACCGAGGGTGAGGTTGCGGCTTTTGCAGGCTCGATAATTGATGCAAAAAAATCGGTGTCTCTTTGCGGTATATGTCAGGCATACTGCGAGGGCGAGTTTTGCTCGGTTTGCGGTAATGCCTCCCGCTCTGCAGAAACGATTATGGTCATCGAGGACAACAAGGCTCTCGAGGCTATTGAGGAAACTCATGAGTTTGGTGGAAAATACCACGTTCTTCACGGCGTTATCTCCCCTATTGACGGCATCGGGCCCGATCAGCTCAAGGTAAAAGAGCTGCTGGCACGTCTCACGGATGAGGTCAAGGAGGTTATCATTGCCACCAACCCCAGTGTTGAGGGCGAAGCAACTGCAATGTATCTCGGTCGGCTCATTAAACCGCTCGGTATAAAGGTAACCCGACTTGCATACGGGCTTCC
>JAZNCU010000059.1:0-7353 GCA_045587745.1 Eubacteriales bacterium
ACGCCGATAGAAACGAGCCAGCGTGTAAGAAGCTCGTGGCGTGCATATATTTTCTCGGCAGTGGCAGCTCCCTCGTCGGTGAGCGCAAGGCTTCCGTCCGGAAGAACGATCACATATCCGCCCTTTTTGAGCAAGCCGACCGCACGAGACACGCTGGGCTTTGAAAATCCCATATACTCGCCGACGTCAACGGCGTGCACCCTTACGCCCCTGCGTGAGAGAAGATATATTGTCTCGAGATACATTTCGCCCGATTCCTTAAGTCCCATCGATAGCCTCCTGCTTTTTTATTCTTACGTCCGTCTTATTATACCGCAGTTTTTCAAAAAAATCAAGGAGTATATACCTTTCAGCGACCCGAAAGCAGCTTTTTCATCTTCTTCTTGCGGCTCTGCGGTCTTTTTTGGGAAAGGAATGCACCAAAAGCCGAGCCTGCCGCCAAAAGCAACGGAGGCAAAATTGCGGCAAATACTCCTCCGTTTTCATAACCCGTCAGCAACGATACGATAAGCATCGCAAAAACCGCAGGCAGGCAGGAGCAAATACCCGATATAAACGGTCTTTCGCCGTTGCGTCTTGCTGCAACGAAGCCTCCCGATATACCGCCGAGCAGTGCACACAGATCGGCAAGCACCGTGAGAGGATAGGTGGGGCTTTTAAGAGAAAGCAAAAGAAAAGCCGAGAGCACGGCAAGCAGGGCGGTTACGGCAAGTCCGACAGCACCTCCGATAAGGGCATTTATCGGAAACGAGGCTTTGTTTTTGGGTGTAGCCATTCTTTTGGGTTTAGACATATACATCATCCTTCCGAAAAATGTATATGCGGATCTACGCCTGCTTATTCATCAAAAAGCCTTTTGCAAAAGCGGTCGGTATACTCGTTCATTGAGTCAAAATCCATACAGCGGATATAAATATTTTCGAGCAGTGAATGACAGTCGCAGGCGCTACTCATCGCTTCGCTTGCGGAGGAGTACATCTCTGCAATAAAGCGCTCGCAGGATGACGTACGCAATCTGACCGATGCAAAGGCATCACGGTTAATATAGCGGGAAGCCAAAATCGGGCTCTCGTCCCTTGAACTCCTTGCGGGAAGCACGTCACCGCAATAGATAAGAGTATCGGCGCAGGGAAAATATACGGCATCAAACCGTTTACTGTCGGTTGGCGACACCGATACGATAGCGGCTATTCCCCTCTCCCTGCAAAGCGAAACGATGATTCCTATCAGCAGATTTCCGAAAGAGAGCTTTTTATCGGCACGCACCGCCGTTTTAATATCACCAAAGGTCGGCAGAGTTTCAATGCCGTTTTTGCAGAATGCGGATGAAAACAGGTATTTTATATCACCGATTTGTGGCGCAATGCCCTCAAGCAGCTTACAGGCGCAGTCCTCGATTGCCGTATAATCAAAGCAATCCGACGTCAGCCTGTCACGGCATACAGCCGCCTCACCTGCGGCACGCAAAAATCTGTACGCCGAGGCAAAATGTCCGCTCTTTCTGTCCGAAAGTGCCATTATTTCGTCAGTGCGTGCAATAAGCATTTTTTCATTCCAAAACTCTCCGAGATTGACTATACTCTCCCGCACGCAGGGATATTTTACGTCAAGCAAATGAGGTGCCGTGCCGTCGGCAACTGCAAATCCGAGCTCGTGAACGATGATTCCGTCCAGCGAATTGGTGTCGGCACTGCATCGTACGAGGTCATACCCAATACCCCTTTTGTCACATTCGGCGGCGATTTTTTTGAGCAGTGTTGATTTCCCGCATCCCGGTGAGCCTTTAAGAATATATTTCCTGTCAACGCAGGAAAGCGTTTGCTCGAACAGCGAATAAAAGCCTGTATGCGTATTTCCTCCCGAAAAAAATTCCATGGCAGTCCTCCAAAATAATAGTTACACACATAGTTTATGCCGTTTTTTCGAGAATGAAACAAATATCCCTGCTCTGTACGTAAACAAAGCAGGGATACTTTTATTATTCATTCGTGTGCGCAAGGAACGAGTGTGGCGACCTATCAAAAATTCTGGCGGTGTGCCTCACGGATTATCGCAAGCTGCTGACGTACCTGACCGAGCTTGATATCGTGCTCACGTCCCTCGGTAAAGAGGGCGTAAACCTGATCGTAATAGGTCTGAACGGCGGCAATAAAGGGTGCCTGAGGATCGCCCTCCCAGCTCTTTTCGTACCAGGTGAGCTGCTCGGAGCAATATGCGGGAAGCTTCTCCTCGCCCATCGTAAGAGGCTCACGGATAAGATGCTGCTCGGGTGCTTCCTCAATGCGGAAGAACTTCCAATCGATATGCGCCATATTGCCCTTGAGAGTACCTCGGGTACCCTCCACCTTATAGGTATAGCTTGGATAAGCGTCACAGGAGGAGATATCAAGGTCAATAATAGGCCTGTCAGGTGCCTTGAGCACGAGCTTGCAGTAATCCTCGGCATCGCCAAAGGTATTTGCACGATCCATATGGCAGAACACGGTGGGCATTCCGTCATAATAATCGAGCAGGTTGAGTGCCTGATCGAGGGGATGAGGGCCGGTATTGGCAAGGTTTCCGCCGTTTTTATCAAGGCAGCACTGCCAGTCCCAACGTCTTGCAAAGCCGTTAAACTGAATGCCGATATGTACAATCCTGCCAAGCTCGCCCGATGCGATAACCTCTTTTACCTTCTCGAAATAATGTGCAAAGCGGCTCTGCTGGAAAACGAGCAGATGAAGCCCCTTTTCCTCGGCAATGGAGGTAAGGATATCGCATTCCTCAACTGTGGGAACAAAGGGCTTTTCGCACAGGACGTTGAATCCGTGCTCGAGAAGGTCCTTGGTTATAGTAAAATGCAGGTCACTGGGAGAGGAATTGACCACAAGGTCTATATCCTTCCTGTCAAGAAGTGCGGTATAATCGTCATATACGTCACAGCCGTACTCAGCCCTTGCACGCTCACGTCGGATATCCATTTTATCAACGACGGCTACGACCTTAAAGCGCTCGGTATCCTTTTTGAGGTGAAGGCCGTGAATATCTCTGCCGCTTCTGCCCTGACCGATGATTGCAATATTTATCTGCTTCATTCTTAGCTTTCCTTTCAAGTTTTACTTCAACCTCATTATACGGGATAGTTTTTGAAAAGTAAAGACCAATCGGCGTTTTTGAGCAGATTTTTTTCGCTTGCAAGCGAGTAGCCGAGCATTTTGCCCTCTATGCCGTTTTCGCTTAGCACAAAGAACTCAAATCCGCTGTCACGCAGTACGAACCTCTCGCGCTCAAACAGCTTTTTGTTATCGGGGGATATCAGCTCGCAAACGGTGTTTTTTGCACCGTGCTCAAAAAAGTACGAAAACGGGCATTTAAGCCCGAATTTGCGCTCCCAGACCTGTGTTTGCCTCTCGGCGGAACGCACCGACACTCCGTCAAAGACAGTCACGTCAAAGTAAAAGGAAACAAAGCTATCGTTTTCAAAGGTCTTTTCCCATACCATCACCACCGAGCAGGGCATATTTTTGTCGGCAGGGCTGCGTTGCTGCAGCTCGTTTTTTGCAAACGCTTTAAGCCCAGCGGCAACACGTCTGTAATACGGTGCGGCATTACGAAGCATAACCTCCCTGCGGTCACCGGTTATAAGGGGATAGCGCAGATTGAGACGCACCGACTCGCTTCCGTCGGGAGCAAAAAGGCTCTCCCGGATCACCTCCTCGCCTACTGAGAAGCGTGTTTTTTTGATAAAAAGCATTTGTCATCACCGTTTAAACTCTATTCGTGCTTCCCGAAAATAATGACATATTGCCGCTTCCCCAAAAAAACGCGCCCTGTCCCATAACCGCCCATACATAGCAGAAATTTGCAAGTACTTCACCCCCGAACTGCAGCAAGATGGCGGCACAGGCTACACCGAGTACACTTCCAACAGCGGTTTTTTTGAGTGTTGTTCCGCACAGCGATGACATTGTCGACATCAGCACGCCGAACAACGCACCACGAGGCTCGGGATCTTCGTAAAAGGCCGGAAAATCCCCCCGAAACAGCGAGAAGACCGAACAAAGCAACAACACCGAAGCAAGAACGAAAAACATATACGAGGCTGTATAAAACGCACCTCTGCCCCTGAACGACACCCATACGCATACCGCCAGAACAAGCAGGCAGAAAACTATTCCGATACCTGCTCCGAGCATAGCCGAAACGATGTCGAAAATGCAACAAAGCGAAAGTGAAAATGCAAAAAGTGAAAAGGGGAAAAGATAATTTTTTATACGCTTCACTCTCCCGAGCATAGCGAAAACGAGGGCTGACAGAGCTATCGCAAGAGCCGTAAACGAGCCTCCGAGTCCAAACCGATGCGCCGTAACAATCCCCGTAAAAACGGTTATTGCAGGCAGGGCTACCACTTTGTTTCTCCTTTGATCTCGTTACGTCCGAGCGTTTTTTTGGGGTCGGTGAAAATACAGTCCTGCATTCCTTTTTTTGAAAAGGGAGCAAACGGATACATAAAAGGCACCCCGAAGCTGCTCTGTCCGAACATCAAGGCACCAAGCGCAAACGCACCGAGACACACTCCGTATATCCCAAAAAGCCTGGCAAGCATCAGTATAGCAAGCCTTGATATAACGGTCACGTACATAAACGCAGGTGTCATAAAGGCACATACAGCCGAAAGCGCCACCGTTATAACCGCCACCGAGCTTACAAAGCCGGCATTGACGGCGGCATCGCCGAGAATGATTGAGCCTACGATTCCGACGGCATCTCCCACCGTTCTCGGCATTCTAACTCCCACCTCACGCAGAAGCTCAAACAGCAAAAGCACAGCGCAGATCTCGAAAAACAGGTCCATAGGCAGATCCTCTCTGCCCGACAGTATCACCTCGCCTATCGGATGGTCGGGAGCACGCGACACGTCTCCGAAAAACGCTATCAGCACGGCAGGCGCAAACACAGCTGCAACAAAAGCAACAAATCTCAGCGCTCTGATAAACGTTGCATAAACAGGTGTGTGAAAGTAATCGTCGGAGGACTGAATGCTCTCGACGAACAAATAAGGAATCGTGAGCACAAACGGCGAGCCATCGGCAATCACGGCGATACGTCCCGACATCAGCTTTGAGGCACATTTATCTACCTTTTCGGTACTGCCTACAGTGGGTATGAACGAGTAGCTTTTGCCCGTGAGAAGCATCGAAACGTTTGCGGAATCGACGATAGCCGTCGAGGAAAGGCCTGCAAGCCTGTCGGCAACCGAGCTTACCAGAGCATCGGGAGCCCTGCCCTTGACGTAAGCGAGCATAACCTTTGTGTTTGACAGGCTTCCGAGCGTAAATCGGCGGAATTTCAGGTCGGGAGTACGGATATACTGTCTGAGCATAACCATATTTTTTTCGGCATCCTCGGTAAAGCCCGCCTTCGGCCCTCGCACGGTAACGTCGCTCATCGGCTCGCTTACGTCACGGCTTATCTCGGTCTGCGCACCTGCAAGAACGGGGAAAAAACCGTTTTTTACGCACACCAGCACGAGCACATCCCCTCTTATAATTCTCTCACACGCCACCTCGGCAGAGGGGGGCGTAAACACGGATGCCGTACGCAAAAGCGAGCGATAATCGCCTGAAAAGCTTTGCAATTCCGAGTGGTATTCCGCAAGCGGTCTGATGATTTTTTCGGATAAATAATCACGTGAGGTGATCCCTCTCAGATACATAACCGTGCATTTTGCACCGTTTGACGATATGTCACGCTCCATAAAGTCGTCACAGTCGGAAAATACGGATTTTATACGGCCTTTATATTCGTTATAGCGGTCAGCTTCCATATATACTCCATAGGATTTTTTTCACTATAGTTATTACCCGAAATCCCGGGCTTTAACCGCTTCCGACCAAAAAACGCTATTGACATCAACTGAGCTTTGGGATAAAATAAAATGTAATGTGCCGCAGAACGGAGGGAACGATATTGGCAAGCAATAAACGTAACAACAGAGGCAGGAATCTGCTTGTGCTTTTGCTGTGTCTGCCGCTCGCTTTTATTGCGTATTTTGCAATATCCTATTCAAACGAGACGATCGCTCCCGATACCGTAAAGACCATTGTTATCGAGACTCCCGACGGTATACGAAGCGAGTTTGCGGATGCTGAGAACATTGATTTTCTTGTATCGCTGGTGCTTGATTCCACCGAGATCAAATCGGCTGTACGTGATATCAAAAACGAAACACCCGTCATAATCACCTACGACCGAGGCGACAAGCTTTTGCAGTATAAGCTCTATCCCTCGCTCACCCTATCGGGCTGCCTTGTTTTCGGCCCCGATGATTTTAAGGGCATTTTGCGGAGCGAGGATGCCGGCGAGCTGCTTTTGATGGACGAGTTCTCGTATCTTTACTCCTCGTATTTCCTTCCTGAGCTTTTGGTAACCACAGGCAGTACCGAAAAGCCTGTCACCCCAAAGGAATACAGCTGGAGTCACGTCAAGTCGGACAGTAATTATTACGAATACACTCTTACCGAAACGACCGATGAGATCAATATTTACAGCGTTCTCAAGGGATTTGAAAACAGTCTTGCCTTTACGGTTCAGCCCGACACGCTTGAAATTTCTTACGTTACCGAATCGGGTGTTCCGCTTTCGATAAGCAGTATCGCCTCGCTTGATTTTTCGGTAGACACTCTTATCAGCGTAACCATAAACGCCTCGTGGAGCAGCACGAATAACGCAAAATACTACGGCAGTGCTTCCTATGAGTTTTCGCTCCTTTACGATATTCCCGCACTCATCACGCTGAACAAGCATGAGTTCCGCCCGGGCGAGTGCATTGAAATTACCGCTACCCACCTGAACGAAAACGAAACGGTTACCCTTGAAACGATGATCAACACCACACCGCTTGAGTTCAGGATCGTTGACGAAACAAGCGGGGTTGCGGTGCTTCCCATCCCCGGTAACACGACGGTTGGAGTATACACGCTTACACTAACCTCCGGAACCGAGACGATCAACGAGTCGATTACGGTTATTCCCAACGCCGGCTCGGTTTGGAGCACTCTGTCCGTAAGCGGCGACAATTATCTGCTATACCTCGCAGAGTCAAAAATGCTTGAATATAAAAATGCAACCGCAAATGCCGTTCAGAGCAGGCCCACTACCGATTACTACGAGTACGGGCTTGGGCTGTTTCCTCCCGTTTCGAAGGGCGATATCGTTTATTCCTACGGCGATACCGTCAACTGCGCCAATACCGAGATCACCGAGTCGGGCAGTAATATGACGGTAAACGGAACCGTTTATGCAGTTGCAGACGGTACCGTTGTCAGAAGCTCGCAGGCAGGCAAGGTGGTTTACTGCGGTGAGCTTGCTCCT
>JAZNCU010000060.1:0-15483 GCA_045587745.1 Eubacteriales bacterium
AAGCCTTTCTTCCGAGTTCGGAAGAAAGGCTTTTGTTTTTTACGGTTATCTGATAAGAACCCTTACAACGCCGGGGATCTGCATTATTTCGCTTACAACGTCATCTGCAAGAGCATCGTTGGTATCGAACAGCGAAACCGCCGCATTACCCTTGGACTGCGAGAGCAGCGACTCGATGTTAACACCGTCCTCAGCAAGCACGCTCGAAATAAGAGCGAGGGTGTTGGGGATATTCTCGTGAAGCACGATAACACGGTTGTCGGCAGAGCGTGCAAACGATATCTCGGGATAGTTAACGCTGTTTTTGATGTTGCCGTTCTCGATAAAATCGATCAGCTGCTGTGCCGCCATAACAGCGCAGTTGTCCTCCGACTCGGGTGTGGATGCGCCGAGGTGAGGAATGGCAACGACGCCCTTTACGCCGAGAAGCTCCTCGCTGGGGAAGTCGGTAACGTAGGCTGCAACCTGACCGCTCTCGAGTGCCTCAATCATATCGGCAGAGTTACAAAGATCGCCGCGGGAGAGGTTGATGATGCGGACACCCTTTTTCATTTTGGAGATGTTTTCTTTGTTAATGATTCCCTTGGTGGTGGGAAGCGAGGGGATGTGATAGGTAATATAATCGCTCTGTGCATAGATCTCATCGTAATTATCGGCCTTTTCGACTGCACGGGAGAGCGACCAAGCGTTTTTGACGGTGATATAGGGGTCACAGCCGATAACGCTCATTTTGAGGCCGCTTGCCGCATTTGCAACCATACCGCCGATTGCGCCGAGACCGATAACGCCCAGCTTTTTGCCGTAGAGCTCGGGACCTACGAACTGACTCTTGCCCTTCTCAACGAGCTTGCCCACATCGGGCTGACCTTTGAGAGAGGACGCCCAGTTGATGCCGCCGACGATATCACGGGATGCGAGCAGAAGCGCCGCAATAGCAAGCTCCTTAACGCCGTTTGCGTTTGCGCCCGGGGTGTTGAAAACGACGATTCCCTCGGCAGTGCAACGGTCGATGGGAATGTTGTTAACGCCTGCTCCCGCACGGGCAATGGCAATAAGGCTCTCGGGAAACTCGGCATCGTGGAGCGCGGCGGAGCGCACGAGTATACCCTGCTCGTTTTCAATATCCTCGCCCACGTTATATTTTGCCGGATCGAACTCCTTGAGTCCGATAGGGCTGATTTTGTTATAAAGCTTGATGTTATTCATTAGATATTCTCCGATTCATACTTTTTCATAAGTTCGACAAGAGCAACTACACCCTCGGTAGGCATTGCGTTGTAAATGGAAGCGCGCATTCCGCCAACGGAGCGATGTCCCTTGAGGTTGACAAATCCGGCTTTTGCCGCATAGGAGCAGAAATCCTTGTCCTTATCGGCATCGCCGGTAACGAAGCATACGTTCATAAGAGAACGGAATTCCTTTTCGGCAGTGGGGCGGAAGAGCTTGCTGGAATCGAGGTAGTCGTAAAGAATTGCCGCCTTAGCCTCGTTGATCTTTTGCATCTCCTCGAGACCGCCGAGCGAGAGTATCCACTCGTATACAAGACCTGCAATATAAATGGAGTAGCAGGGAGGGGTGTTATACATAGAGCCGTTGTCTGCGGCGACCTTGTAATCGAGCATAACGGGAGTGCCCTCTCTTGCGTTGCCTATAAGGTCCTCACGGACGATAACGAGAGTCATACCCGAGGGGCCCATATTCTTCTGTGCGCCGGCATAGATGAGTCCGAATTTCGAAACGTCGATGGGCTTTGAGAGGATGCCCGAGGACATATCCGCAACGAGAGGAATATCACCCGTATCGGGGATATAGTTGTATACCGTACCGAAAATGGTGTTATTATAACAAATGTGAACGTAGTCGGCATCGGGCGAGAACTCGGTCACATAGGGAACATAGGAAAAGTTTTTGTCCTTGGAGGAGGCGATAACGTTGACCTCGCCGTATTTTGCAGCCTCGTCAGCCGCCTTTTTGGAGAACTGACCCGAAACGATATAATCGGCTTTGCCGTTTTTGTTCATAAGGTTGAGAGGAACTGCCGAGAACTGAGTGGTTGCACCGCCCTGAAGGAAGAGTACCTTGTAGTTATCGGGAACGTTCATCAGCTTACGGAGATTAGCCTCTGCCGCGGAAATAATACTTTCATAGACCGGAGATCGATGGCTCATCTCCATAACCGACATTCCGCTTCCCTGATAGTCGGTCATCTCCTTGGCAGCTTTTTCGAGAACTGAGATAGGAAGCATAGAGGGTCCTGCTGAAAAATTGTAAACACGTTGCATAAGTAAGTCTCCTTTTTAAGAAAAATGCTAAAAAAATGTACATTCTTGCAAGAATAACAAAATTTTCATTCATTTTAGCACAGTAACATATTGAAGTCAATAGGTTTTGGCAAACTATTGACTTTTGAAATTCGTTCTGTTAAGATATTATGCGGAGTGGGTTGGCTTTTTGAAAGCCAATCTGCCCGAAAAAACTTTTTTGGAGGGTGTTATGTCCGAAAATCTCGGTTTTGGTATCGTGGGATGCGGCGTTATTGCCGATTTTCACGCCAATGCTATAGCCTCGCTGTCGGACAGAGCAAGGCTTATCGGGGTTGCCGACGTAAATGCCGATGCTTCCGAGAAATTTGCACGCAGGCACGGGACATTCGCCTTTGAGAGCGTAGAGCAGATGCTCGCAAGCGACGAGGTTGACGTTGTCAATATCTGCACCCCGAGCGGCTACCACGCCGACAGTGTGGTTCTTGCCGCCGAATCGGGAAAGCATATAATAGTCGAAAAGCCCGTAGGCATTACCTACGAGCAGCTTGACAGGATAAAGGGTGCCTGCAAAAAAAGCGGCAAAAAGGTTGCGGTCATATCGCAAAACCGTTTTTCCCGCAGTATCGATATGACCAAAAAGGCTATCGAGGACGGTCTGCTCGGAACGGTGGTTTGCGGCGATATTTATATGAAATACCATCGCTCGCAGGAATATTACGATTCCGGCTCCTGGCGCGGCACAAGGCGTATTGACGGAGGCGGTGCGCTGATGAATCAGGGGATTCACGGCGTTGACCTGCTGCTTTACCTGATGGGAGAGGTAAAAAGCGTTTACGCCGTTTCAAAAACCCTCGCCCGTAACATAGAGGTTGAGGACACTCTGTCAGCAGTGCTTGAATACGAAAACGGCGCAACCGGCGTTATTCAGGCAACGACCTCGGTATATCCCGGTTATCCGCGCAGGCTGGATATAAACGGCAGTAAGGGCTCGGTCGTGCTTGACGAGACCTCTATTATCCGCTGGGATTTTGATGAGGGCGCAAGGTTTGAGGACGTTGTACTGCGTCCTGCATTCACAAGCGGAGCCTCCACCCCTACGGCCATCTCGCCCGACGGGCATATAAAGCAGATCTCGGATATGATTGATGCGATCCGCGAAAACCGCAGTCCGCTCGTCACGCTTGAGGACGGCATAAAGGCCGTTGAGCTTATACTTGCAATATACCGCTCTGCCGAGACGGGGCTTCCCGTCGATCCGCGCAAGCGTTCCTAATACATTATTTTGGAGAGCACGATGAATATTACGATTGATCAAATACTCAAAACCTTAAAAGCCAAGCTTTTTATAATTATTGTATTCGGGCTGTTGTGCTGTGGAGCGGCGTATACGTATATGACGCTGGCGGTTGCCCCCGTTTACCGCTCGGAGGCAAGGTTCTACGTCGAAAGCGCCACCACAAAGGACGATGACGTTACCACCACACGACTCCTTGCGGAGACCTTTGTTGAAATGCTCGATTCCAACAACTTTTTTGAGCTGGTGCACGCAAACCTGCCCGAGGAGCTCAAGGACGATTATACCGCAAGCTCGCTCAAGGCGGGATGCTCGTTCAGCCTCCGCAATAATACCGAGGTTATTCTCGTTACGTTCACTAACGAGAACAGGGACAGCGTTGTTCCCGTGCTCACGGCTGTGCTTGCAAGCCTCCAGCCTCACCTCGACACGGCGTACGGAAGCTGCTCCTGCCATCTGGTCGAAAACCCCGTACCTCCCACCGTTTCCTCCGGAAAGACTGCAGTTACCTCGGCGATAGCATTCATATTCGGAGCATTTGCGGTGCTTGCGTTTTATATGATCAAAAACGTATTTGACGTGCACGTACGCAGTGCCGCCGATCTTACCGAAAGATACAAGCTGCCTATTATCGGCACTGTCCCCTCGTTTGATAAAAAAGCCGTTAAAAAGGAGGATAACTGATGTCGAAGCATAGTTCCAACGCTACGGGCGGATACATCTCGGGCAGTATGTTTGCCGTACAGGAGGCATACAAAACCATCCGTACCAATATTCTCCTCTCGGTGATAAAGGACGGCTGCAAAAAAATCGTTGTAACCAGTGCCGTTTCGGGCGAGGGCAAATCCACCACCACCGTTAACGTGGCTATTTCACTGGCTCAGGCGTTCAACAAGGTTCTCGTTATCGACTGCGACCTGCGAAAGCCCCGTGTTCACAAAGCTCTCGGAGTCAGCTCCAACCCCGGTCTTTCCAATATTCTCTCGGGTCTTTCGGACATCCGTGAGGCGGTACGCGATACAAAGTATCCCAACCTTTGGGTGCTTACCGCCGGTCTTACCGCACCCAACCCTGCCGAGATGCTCGCAAGCGGCCGTATGTCGGCTCTTATCGAGGAGCTTGAAAAGGGATTTGACTACATTATATTTGATACTCCTCCCATAAACGTCGTTTCGGATGCGCTTCCGCTCATAAAGCTCTCGGACGGTGTTATTATGGTAGTGAGAAGCAACTATTCGATTTACAAGGAAATCGACAAAGCGCTCTCTCAGCTTGATTTTATCGGTGCTCGTCTTGTGGGTGCCATCGTCAACGACGATAACTCAACCGACACCAACCCCGGCAGATACGGCTACGGCAAGCCGTCAAAGTATGATTCCGAGCAGTAATTACCATCAATACAACAAAAAGGCTGTAAAAACTCACGCCGAGTTTTTACAGCCTTGTTTTTTGTTAAGAGCTCCGCCTTCCTGCCGGTAAATCAAAAAATCTCATTAAGCGGATCAAGCCAATTACCCTCGTAAAGCTCGATAAGTCCATTATCGCACGCACCTGCGAGCTTGGGGTTGATGGGTATTTTTGCAATACGGGGGATTCCGTACTCGGCGGCAACCTCGCCCACTCTGCTCTCGCCGAAAACGGGGTATTCCTTTCCGCAATCGGGGCAAACGAAGCCCGACATATTCTCAACGATTCCAAGCACGGGAACATTCATCAAACCTGCCATCTTGACAGCTTTTGCAACTATCATCGAAACGAGGTCCTGAGGGCTTGTTACGATAATAATCCCGTCAACGGGAATTGACTGGAATACCGTAAGGGGCACGTCGCCCGTACCGGGAGGCATATCAATGAACATTATATCGTTCCTTCCCCACATAACGTCGGTCCAGAACTGTTTTACCACGCCTGCGATAATAGGCCCTCTCCAGGCGACGGGATCGGTCTCCTGCTCGAGAAGCAGGTTTACCGACATAACCTTGATGCCGGTTTTGCTTGCAGGGGGTATCATTGCATTCTCAGTGCCGGTAACTCCGCCCGAAACGCCAAAAATACGGGGAATCGAGGGGCCGGTAATATCGGCATCCAGAATACAGGTTTTATTTCCGAGACGGCTTGCGTTGACGGCAAGAAGGGAGGTCACGAGCGATTTTCCCACACCGCCCTTTCCGCTTACAACGGCAATAACCTTTTTAACCTCACTGCCCTCGCCCAGCTTTTCGATAAGGCTCTCGGGGTTCTGTCGGCTCGAGCAGCTTGCGCTGCAGGTCGAGCAATCGTGTGTACATTCACTCATTGTTGGTTCCTCACTTACATATATCTGTTTTGTTTAAGCCAGTCTGCCGATTCGGCAATGCACTCGAGCGGGGTTTTTCCGGGAGTGGGGCTGTCCTGCTCGACTATCATCCACTCTGCGCCTGCACGGACGCCTGCCTCGCAAACGCCCTTCATATCAACAACGCCGCCACCGATCGAGCGATACTCAAAATCGCCCTCGGGCTCGTCCCTGCTCTCAAGACCGATAAGTCCGTATACCTGACCGCTCTTGCGGCCGTAATAGCTCTTAAGATGCAAAAGCGGCATACGGGATGCGTATTTGTCGATATATTTAACAGGATCCTCTCCCGCAACACGCACCCAGCAGGTATCAAGCTCTGCCGAAAGCAGCTCGCAGGGCACGCTCTCATAGAGCATATCAAGTGCATATTTTCCGTCGATTGCCGCAAACTCAAAATCGTGGTTGTGGTAGCTCAGCGTAATGCCTGCCTCGGTAACCTTTTTTGCGATGGCAACTATGTCCTCGACGGTTTTTGCAAAATTGCCCGATTCGGGCCTGTCCTCGGGAGCGAGATAAGGCACGGCAATATGCCGTACGCCAACAGCCTTATAATCGGCAATAACCGCATCGATGTCACTGCGCATATCGTCAAGAGGTACGTGCGCCGAAACCGGCTCAAGTCCGCACTCACGGATTATTCTGCCCACCTCGGCAGGCTCTATTCCGTAAAGTCCCGCAAGCTCAACGCCCTCAAAGCCCATCGCCTTGATGTCACGCATCGTTTTTGCAAAATCACGCTCAGCCTCATCGCGAAGCGAGTATACCTGAACAGCAATTCTCGGTTTCATCCTGTTTCCTCCGTTTTTCAAAGTGACTGTGCCCATTTTCCGTTTTCAAAAATAACGGTGGGTACTCCGTCCTTGTAGCCCGTGATAGTCATATCGTCCGAACCGACCATAAAATCAACGTGGATATGCGAATCGTTAACGCCCAGCTCGTGAAGCTCATCGAGGGTCATGCTCTCAAATCCGTCCACACAGCCGGTATAGCCCGAGCCGAGAGCCACGTGACAGGAAGCGTTCTCGTCAAACAGGGTGTTGTAATAGAGAAGTCCGCTTGCGCTGATGGGAGAGTCCACGGGAACGAGCGCAAGCTCGCCGAGCATACAGCTTCCCTCATCGGTGGTGATGATCTTGCCGAGTGCCTCCTCGCCCTTATCGGCGTGCCACGAAACCGCCTTGCCGTCCTTGAAATCGATATAAAAGTTCTCGATCAAAGTGCCTCTTACCGAGAGAGGCATCGTGGAAACGAGTCTTCCCTCGCAGGCACCCTTTTTGGGGGTGGTAAATATCTCCTCGGTGGGCATATTGGGGTTAAAGTATATGCCCTGAAGCGAGTTCTCGCCGCCGCCGCACCATTTGCTTTTTTCCATCAAATGGCAGGTAAAGTCGGTACCCGACGCCGATTTGTAATGCAGGTAATCAAACTTCTTTGAGTTGAGGTAATCGCATCTCGCCTTGAAATCGTTATTCTTCTTTTCCCATGCGGCAACGGCATCTCCATCCTCGCTGACCATTACGGTCGAGAGAATAGCCTCCCACAGCATTTCCTTGGCTTTTGCGGCAGGAACGCCCGGGAACACCTTTTTTGCCCACGCCTTACCGGGGATGGCACAAACAAGCCACTGGTATTTGTTATCCATCGAGTCGGTATATACCTTTACAGCCTTGGAATAGGCAAGTCCTGCTTTTGCCAGTTTTTCCTGATTAACCGATTTGAGTCCGTCGGGATCCTCGCATATAAGGCGAATCCTTGCGGGAAGTATCTCGGCGTCTCTCTTTACCTTTTCGATCTCCCAATCCTGTACCTCGCAAAGGGTTTTTACGGATTGGTGACGGTAATGGAGCTTGGTAACCTCGCGGCAGGACCACTCAACGGTGACCTTTTTTGCTCCTGCCTTGTAAGCCGCATTGACCATAAGCGGCACAAAATCGGATGCCTCAACGTCGGCAAGGATTTTGAGCGTCTGACCCTTTTGGATGTTTACTCCGCATTTGATAAGAAGCTCGGCGTATTTTTTAAGAACGGTTTTTTTCATAGCTTATCTCCCAAAAGCAAGAGGTAAAATCCCTGCGTCTGCGGCAGGGCTTTTACCTCACACAAATTATTATTTTTCTTCCTCGGATTCCTCGTTGGCCTTTTCGAGCACTCTGTGAACAGCCCATTTCTGGATCTGGATCTTGGTTCGGCTTCCGCTGGTCTCGATAAGAAGCATATCCTCGGTAATCTTTACTACCATACCGACAATACCGCCGTTGGTAACGATTACGTCGCCGTACTCAATGGAATTACGCATATCCTGCGTTTCTTTTTCCTGTTTTTTCTGGGGACGGTAGATAAAGAAGTAGAACACCACGCCGAGAAGCAAAAGCGGAACAACAAGACTGATAATCGATCCCTCGGTGCTCGGCGTTGTTTCAAGCATCATAAGAAGTTTTGCAACATTCATTTTAGTTTTCCTCGTATTTTATTCTTTTAATTTGCGTCACGTAACCCGTTTCGTCATCAACCGTAAACACAGCGCCCCGAAGCGTAATGCTCTCGGATGCGGTAACACTTTTTGCGCGGATATTATCGGTAAAGCCCGATACCGCACTGTCAAACGTTATACCGATGACCGATTCCTCATCGCCGCACATTCCTATATCGCTGATAAACGCACCGCCCATCGGAGTAAGCCGCTCGTCGGCTGTCTGCACGTGGGTGTGGGTGCCGTACACTATCGCGATCCGACCGTCAAAGACCTTTGAAAACACACGCTTTTCGCTGGTTGCCTCGGCATGAAAATCGCACACGGCAATATCGTATTTACCCGCAAGCGTACCAAGCAGCTTTTCGGTAACACCAAACGGCGAATCGTAGCAGGCGTTCATAAAAAGCTGTCCGCACATCGAAATAACGAGCACACGTTTTCCGTTAACGTCGAGAATACACCAGCCCTTTCCGGGGGTGTGGCTCGGGAAGTTGTGCGGCCTGAGCACGTATTCGTTCTCGTCCAGAAGCGGAAGCGCAGCGTATTTCCTAAACGTATGGTTTCCGCCCGTAAGCACGTCGGCGCCCGATGACAGAAGCAACTCGGCAGTCTTTTTGTCAAGCCCGCTGCCCGAAGCGGCATTCTCGGCATTAACGATAACCACATCGGCTCCCTCGGCGGCACGGATCCGGCGCAGATTCCTGCGGATAAAATCGCATCCCGACTCGCCTATTACATCACCTACGGCAAGAATTACCATTGTTTCCTCCGAATTATTTTGCGTAATCTACCTGACGCATCTCACGGATAACGTTGATCTTGATCTGTCCGGGATACTCAAGCTCGGACTCGATCTTCCTTGCGATATCACGGGCGATAAACACCATCTCGTCATCACCGACCTCATCGGGCTTGACCATAATGCGTATCTCTCTGCCTGCCTGAATAGCAAAGGATTTTTCAATACCGGGAGTGGAGTTTGCAATCTCCTCGAGCTTCTGGAGACGCTTGATATAGGTCTCAAGATTCTCTCGTCTCGCACCGGGACGTGCAGCACTTACCGCATCAGCCGCCTGAACAATCATAGCAACGAGCGAACCCGGCTCAACGTCGCCGTGATGCGCCTCGATGGCGTGAACGACCTCACGGCTCTCTTTGTATTTCTTGGCAATATCAACACCGATCTGCACGTGCGAGCCGTCGATCTCGTGAGTCATCGCCTTGCCGATATCGTGGAGAAGTCCCGCACGCTTTGCAAGCGTAACGTCAAGGCCGAGCTCGGAAGCGATCATACCGGCAATATGTGCCACCTCGATAGAGTGCTTAAGTACGTTCTGACCGTAGCTCGTACGGTATTTAAGGCGTCCGAGCAGCTTAATAAGCTCGGGATTAAGTCCGTGAACACCTGTTTCGAAGGTAGCCTGCTCGCCCTCTTTTTTAATGACAGCCTCAACCTCCTTGCGGCTTCTGTCCACCGTCTCCTCAATGCGGGAGGGATGGATACGGCCGTCGGAGATCAGCTTTTCAAGAGTTATCCTTGCAATCTCACGTCTTACGGGGTCAAAGGTAGAGATCGCAATAGCCTCGGGAGTATCGTCGATGATAAGATCAACTCCCGTAAGAGTCTCTATAGCACGGATGTTCCTGCCCTCACGTCCGATGATCCTGCCCTTCATCTCGTCATTGGGAAGATCAACTACCGAAACTGTTGCCTCGGCAACGCTGTCAGCGGCACATCTCTGAATTGCCAGAGTAATAATGTTTTTGGCGGTGTCCTCCGCCTTGTCCTTGCATTCCTGCTCGATCTCGGTGAGCTTCATAGCCATATCGTGGCGTGCCTCGATCTCAACACGCTCCATAAGAAGCGTCTTTGCATCTTCTGCGGTCATGCCCGAGATCTTTGTGAGCATTTCCTCCTGCTGGGCGATTACCGCCTCGCTCTTTTCCTTAAGAAGGTCACACTCCTTGATCTTACCGTTGAGAATCTCCTCTTTCTTTTCGAGGTTATCATACTTTTTGTCGAGATTCTCTTCCTTCTGCATAGCTCTTCTTTCGAGCCTCTGCAGATCGTTACGTCTTTCCTTGAGCTCTCTTTCGGTATCGTTTCTGATTTTGAGAGCCTCTTCCTTTGCCTCAACGAGCTTTTCTTTTTTGATCGTTTCGGCATCTTTTTTTGCATCCTCAATTATTCTTCTGGACTCGGTCTCCGCACCCTTGATGATCCTTTCGGAAACAAATCTGCGAACCAAAAAGCCCACAACGAAAAACAGGACGGCAACTGCGACACAAATGACTATCTCAATGGGATTGTCGAACATTGTTTTTGCCTCCTAAAAATATATTTTAAGTCCGAAGAAAAGCAAAAACCCTCAGCGCTAAGTTCTATATTAAGTATAAATATATCGTTATGCGCCGAAGCATCTGCTTTTGCGCCCGGACATTCGTTTTATTATACACCCCCAAAATTGTTATGTAAAGGGTTTTTACGCATTTTTATTATATAAATAGTGTACTTATATCTCAAATTTAACAAAACGCCCTCCTTTTTGTCAAAAATAAGACATAATGATTGACGAAACCGTTTTTGAGGATTATAATCAAAGCAGATGAACCGCTACGGAGATAATGATGATTATTTACTTTGACAACGCCGCAACGACCCCGCCGTCCGAAAAAGCAAGGGAGGCCTTTTTATCCTCGCTCGATTGCTACGGCAACCCCTCCTCGCTTCATTCCAAGGGCATCGAGGCGGCAAAAATACTCGATACCGCACGTACACAGGTAGCCTCCTCGCTCGGCTGTGATAAAAGCGAGATTATTTTTACGGGAGGCGGAAGCGAGAGCAACAATCAGGCGATTTTCGGGCTTGCACGCACGAACTCACGCAGGAGCAAGCGTATCATAACGGGCAGTGGCGAGCACCCCTCGGTGGAATCTCCTCTCGCACAGCTTGAGGGCGAGGGCTTTGAAATAATCCGCATTTCCGTAAAGGGCGGCTCTCCCGATTATGACGAGCTTGAACGTGTTTGCCGTGAGGGAAGCGTTGCACTCGTCACGTTTATGCTCGTAAATAACGAAAGCGGCGCATATTATGATATCGGCAGAATCCGCAGGATCATTGACGGCACGGGCTGCGGAGCAAAATTCCATTGCGATGCCGTGCAGGGCTTTTTGAAAACACCCGACAGGCACGAGATCAAAAAATACTGCGATACCGCATCGATATCCGCACACAAAATAGGCGGCATCAAGGGCTGCGGAGCGCTGTTTGTCAAAAAAGGCTCAAACCTCAAGCCTTATATCCTCGGCGGCGGGCAGGAGGGCGGATTGCGCTCGGGCACCGAGAACGTTCCCGGGATAGCTGCCTTCGGTGCCGCTTGCGCCGATTTTACTCCCGAAAAGGTTGCTCATATAAGCGAGCTTTACGACACCGCCGTACGGCTTATAGGCGAAAGGCTTGGCAGCAGAGCTGTTTTCCATGTTCCCGAGCGGCACGTCCCCACGATACTATCGGTGTCTGTTCTCGGCGTAAGGAGCGAGGTTATGCTCAATGCGCTGTCGAGCGAGGGGATTTGTGTTTCGGCAAGCAGCGCTTGCTCGTCGAGGCGCGGTGCAAGCAAGGTTATGGAGTCGTTCGGGCTTTCAAAGCAGGAGCTTGACAGCAGTCTGCGGATCAGCTTCGGACAGGATAACACATTGGAGGAATGTGCGGTTTTGGCGGAAATGCTTGCCGAGATCGCAAAAAGGATAGGACGATGAGAGAGATAATACTGCTCAAGTACGGCGAAATAGTCCTTAAGGGACTCAACCGCAACTATTTTAACAACGTTTTGCTCTCAAGGGTAAAGCGCACACTCAAAAAAATCGAGGGTGAGTTCTCTACCGAGTACGCACAGTCTACGCTCTGCGTGCGTGGCGGCGAGGGCGCCGATATGGACTCGGCGTTTGCGGCGCTCAAAAAGGTTTTCGGAATCGCTACGGTCTGCAGAGGCTATGAGTGCGAAAAGGACCCCGGGTCGATTTACGAGTGCATCCGTGAGAATCTTCCCGAGATAATCGGAAACGCAAGGACTTTCAAATGTAACGCAAAGCGGAGTGATAAAAAATTCTCCCTCAAATCCCCCGAGATATGTGCTCTTTGCGGCGGAGTTATCCTCGAGTGCCGTCCCGACCTCAGGGTAGACGTAAATACCCCCGAGGTCACGGTACAGATAGAGATAAGGGATTTTGCGGCATTCGTTCACGGCGTTGCCGAAAAGGGTGCGGGCGGTATTCCCGTAGGCTGTAGCGGCAGAGGTCTGCTTTTGCTCTCGGGCGGTATCGACAGCCCCGTTGCCGGCCATATGATAGCACGCAGAGGTGCGGCGATCGATGCAGTCTACTTTGAAACTCCCCCCTACACCGGAGAGGCGGCAAAGGAAAAGGTGCGCTCGCTCGCCAAAAAGCTCACCGAGTACTGCGGCGAGATATATCTTCATTGCATATCCCTCACTGAGATACAGGAAACGCTGGTGCGTGAGTGTGACGAGAGGCTGTTTACCCTCCTGCTCAGGCGGTTTATGATGCGTGCGGCATCGGCGGTGGGCAAAAAATACGGTGCGGGATGCCTTATTACGGGCGAGAGCCTTGGGCAGGTAGCCAGCCAGACGATGGAATCGCTCGGTGTTACCGACAATGCGGCAACGCTCCCCGTTATGCGGCCCTGCATAGGTCTTGACAAAGACGAAATCGTTGTCAGGTCAAGGGAAATCGGCACCTTTGATATATCCATACTTCCCTATGAGGATTGCTGTACGGTATTTACTCCCAGGCACCCCGACACAAAGCCCTCGCTCGAGGATATCGAGGCGGAGGAAGCCAAGCTGGACGTAGACGGCCTGCTCGAAAGAGCGCTCGCAACCGATAATTTCGAACTTCTTAACTGATCAGGGGTAACGATATGAAAACTTTGATAAAACGGCTCGCTCAGCTCGGAATGAGGATATCGGTTGCCGAATCCTGCACGGGCGGTCTGCTTGCAAAAACCATTACCGACACACCGGGTGCCAGCGGCGTATTTGATATGAGCGTGGTGACCTATTCCAACGAGTCAAAGCAAAGACTGCTCTCGGTCAGCGAGGAAACGCTGAGGAATTACGGCGCGGTTTCGGTTGAAACGGCACGGGAGATGGCATCGGGCATAAAAGCCCTTTCGGGAGCGGATATTGCGCTGTCCGTTACGGGAATCGCAGGCCCGACGGGAGGCAGTGACGGAAAGCCCGTCGGCACGGTTTGCATCGGCGTGGCTTACGGCGAAAAATGTGTGGCACAGACGTTCGTTTTCGTCGGTACTCGCGCTCAGGTGCGTAAGCAATCGGTTGCCACCGCCGTATCGCTGGCGATGGCAGAGCTTCCCAAGCCCGACAAAAACAACCCCAAAGCGAAAAAAGTTTTGGGAATCCCCCGAAAAAAGAAAAGTAAATAACCGAAAATCGCAAAAAATCTCTTGACAATCCCGATAATCGGTGATAGAATAGCCCTTGCCGTACAAAAGTATGGCGGATTATTGCGGAATTGTGTAACGGCAGCACGGCAGACTCTGACTCTGTTTGTTGGGGTTCGAATCCCTATTCCGCAGCCAAAAAACGACAAGCTTCGACAGAAGGTTGTCGTTTTTACTTTTTCACTTTTCACTCTTCACTTTTCACTAAAACCTCTTGTCGTTTTTTACTTCTTACTTCTCTCTTCTTCCTGCTGTTTTTTTTCGGCTCGCTTAATGAGGAAATCTCTTCTTTTGCTCGTTGACTTGCCCACGAATCTAAGATATAATAATCTTATGGCAATTCAAACAAAACAACCAGCAAAATGGCGTGAAACCGCCGACCCATTTTCCTTTGATTTCAACAACTTCACGTTGGTTGAAGTTTTGGGATATCCTCACGCTGGAAACGACGTATTTTTTGTGAAAGGCATCTTTGACGAGAAAGAAGTTTACGCCTTTATCAAGTCAAAACGCCACGTTGACGCAAATCTTGAAAACGAAGTTTTCATCATCAACTCACTTCCCCTTTCAAACGTCCCGAAAGTCCTTGACTACGACGGCAAAGACTTCACTTTCTGTGTGTTGTCGGCAATGGACGGGCAACGTCTTTCAGTGTTGGTTGGGGATAACGCTGACAACCGCTCAATAGACTATATGTTTGAATATGGCAAGGCACTCGCTTCGTTGCACAAGTCAAAAATCAATGGCTTGAAAGAGGTCAAATGGCGCAGATTTTTTGATATACCCAGTGATGAATTTCTTACAGAATATGGTCTTGATTTTGTAAAAGACTATCTTGTGAGAAACAAGCCCAGCAAGGTCAATCAGTGCTTTGTCCACGGTGACTTTCACTACGCAAATTTGCTGTGGGAAAATGGTAAAATTTCTGGGATTTTAGATTTTGAATTGGCAGGCCTTGGCAACAAGGAATTTGACGTGGCTTGGGCTGTGATACGCCGCCCCGGTCAAACCTTTATGAAAACACAGGAAGAATTGGACCTTTTCCTTGAAGGATATTGCAGTGTAAGCTCAATAGACAAATCCCTTGTAAAATACTATATGGTGCAGGTGTATTGCCACTTCTATGCCGTAGGCAAAAACAACGAAGAGTACTGCACTTATATCAAAGACACCTTGAAAACAATGATTGAGGAGTGACCATGTCAAAATACAAGATCTTATATTTTTCATGCATAGTCCTTGCAATACTTTGCATTGTGCCCATAATCACCTGTGCCTCTCTCATGGAGCAACAACCTTGGAACGAGGCCTCCCTCACCATAGGTGTCTATGTGTCCATCGGTGTTATGTTTGCATTCATACTGGTTGCAATTGGCATCATGATGACTCGCTCTACCTTCCGCTGTGGCAAGTGTGGCATGGAGTTCAAAGGCAAGCCATTTGACATCATCCGTGGCGCACACACCAACAACAAGCGTGTTATGACCTGCCCTCATTGCGGAATCCGTGGCATCTGCGATCACGAAATAAAGTGACCTTTATCTCTCAAAAACACAGTTTTAAGGCGTGAATATGAAAAAATCCGTATTGACTGCGGATTTTTTTTGTTATAAAATGTTTGTATAAACATTA